>NZ_JBNGGC010000031.1:0-107776 GCF_049974565.1 Streptomyces sp. WG5
GCACCCGTGGTTCCAGGAGTCGCGCAAGGACCCCGACGGCCCGTACGGCGACTACTACGTCTGGGCCGACGACGACAAGCAGTTCCAGGACGCGCGGATCATCTTCGTGGACACCGAGGCGTCGAACTGGACCTACGACCCGGTGCGCAAGCAGTACTTCTGGCACCGCTTCTTCTCCCACCAGCCGGACCTCAACTACGAGAACCCGGCCGTCCAGGAGGAGATGATCTCCGCCCTGAAGTTCTGGCTGGACCTGGGCATCGACGGGTTCCGGCTGGACGCGGTGCCGTACCTCTACCAGGAGGAGGGCACCAACTGCGAGAACCTCCCGGCCACGCACGCCTTCCTGAAGCGGGTGCGCAAGGAGATCGACGCGCAGTACCCGGACACGGTGGTGCTGGCGGAGGCCAACCAGTGGCCGGAGGACGTGGTCGACTACTTCGGCGACTACGCCGCGGGCGGCGACGAGTGCCACATGGCCTTCCACTTCCCGGTCATGCCGCGGATCTTCATGGCCGTCCGCCGCGAGTCCCGCTACCCGGTCTCCGAGATCCTCGCCAAGACCCCGGCCATCCCGTCCGGCTGCCAGTGGGGCATCTTCCTGCGCAACCACGACGAGCTGACCCTGGAGATGGTCACCGACGAGGAACGCGACTACATGTACGCGGAGTACGCCAAGGACCCGCGCATGCGCGCCAACATCGGCATCCGCCGGCGTCTGGCCCCGCTCCTCGACAACGACCGCAACCAGATCGAGCTGTTCACCGCCCTGCTGCTCTCCCTGCCCGGCTCGCCGATCCTCTACTACGGCGACGAGATCGGCATGGGCGACAACATCTGGCTCGGCGACCGCGACGCGGTGCGCACCCCCATGCAGTGGACCCCGGACCGCAACGCCGGCTTCTCGTCGTCGGACCCGGGGCGGCTGTTCCTGCCGACGATCATGGACCCGGTCTACGGCTACCAGGTGACGAACGTCGAGGCGTCCATGGCCTCGCCCTCGTCCCTGCTCCACTGGACCCGCCGCATGATCGAGATCCGCAAGCAGAACCCCGCCTTCGGCCTCGGCACCTACACCGAACTGCCGTCCTCCAACCCCGCGGTACTGGCCTTCCTGCGGGAGGCTCCCCCGAACGGCGAGGACGGGGACGACCTGGTGCTGTGCGTCCACAACTTCTCCCGGTTCGCCCAGCCCACCGAACTCGACCTGAGCGCCTTCCAGGGACGCCACCCGGTCGAACTGTTCGGCGGGGTCCGCTTCCCGGCGGTCGGCGAACTGCCGTACCTGCTGACCCTCGGGGGGCACGGCTTCTTCTGGTTCCGGCTCCGCAAGGACGCCGTTTAGGCCTCAGCGGCCCCATCCCCGGCGCGGGGCGGTTTCCGCCGCCCCGCCCGGGGCACGCATCAGTAGCACCCCGACGACCCGGGGAAAGGACGCGACGCCATGTCGGAAGCCGTCACACGCACCGTCACGAGCCCGCCAGGCCTCCTTGCGTCACTCGATCCACTGCTGCGGGACTGGCTGCCGCGGCAGCGCTGGTTCGCGGGCAAGGGCCGTCCGGTCACCGGGTTCTCGCTGGTCGCCGCCACCGAGCTGCTCCCGGCCGACGCCCGCCTCGGCCTCCACCACGTGCTGGTGCGCGCCCGCCAGCAGCTCGCACCGGCCCCGGGCGGGCCCGAGGAGCCCGGCGACTGCTACCAGCTCCTCATAGGCACGCGCGAGGCGCTGCCGCCCCGGCTGGCGCCCGCGCTCATCGGACACGTGACCGAGGGCCCACTGGCCGGCCGCACCGCCTACGACGCCCTGTACGACACCCGGCCCACCGAGGTGCTCCTGGAGGCGCTGCGCACCGGGGCCCGCATCGGCGGGCTCCGTTTCGAGCGGGAACGGAGCCCGGAGATACGCGCCGGGCTGGTGCCCCGGCTGATGACCGCGGAGCAGTCGAACTCGTCGGTCGTCTATGGAGATACGTTCATCCTCAAGGTGCTGCGCCGGATCGTGCCCGGCGTCAACCCCGACCTGGAGCTGCCGCTGGCGCTGGCCCGCGAGGGCTGCCCGCGGGTGCCGGCGCCGACCGGATGGATGGTGGCGGACCTGGCCGGCCGGTCCTGGGTGCTGGGCGTGCTCCAGCCCTATGTGCAGGGCGCCACCGACGGCTGGGAGCTGGCCCTGCGCGAGCTGGCGAAGGGGGAGGACTTCGCCGCCGAGGCCCGCGCCCTCGGGCGGGCCACCGCCGAGGTGCACACCGCGCTGGCCCGCGCACTGCCGACCGTCACCCTCGGCCACGGCCAGCTGCGGCAGCTCGCCGACGGCATGATCGGACGGCTGGAGGAGGCCGCCCACGCGGTACCCCTGCTGCGGCCGTACGCGCCGGCGCTGCGTACGGCGTTCACCGCGCTGGGGGACCTGGCCGCCGAGGGCCGTACCTGGACCGCCCAGCGCGTCCACGGCGACCTGCACCTCGGGCAGTGCCTGCGCTCGCCCTCGGGCGAGTGGTCGCTGATCGACTTCGAGGGGGAACCGGCGAAACCGCTGGCCGAGCGGCGGATGCCGCAGCCGCCGGTGCGGGACGTCGCCGGCATGCTGCGCTCCTTCGACTACGCCGCGCACTCGGCCGACGCCCCGCTGCCGGGCTGGGCCGGCTCCTGCCGCTCCGCGTACTGCACCGGATACGCGGAGGTCGCCGGCGCCGACCCGCGCACCGACCCGGTGATGCTGCGCGCCCACGAGACGGACAAGGCGGTCTACGAGGTCCTGTACGAGGCCCGGCACCGTCCCGACTGGCTTCCGGTCCCCCTGTCCGCCGTACACCGCCTGTCCGCGCCCGAACCGGCGTGACGCCGCCCTCCGCTCGCCCTTCCTGATCCCCCTTCGCCCAGGAGGCCCTGCCCGTGACCCCCCGCCCCTCGTCCAGCGGTCCCGACCCGAAGAAGACGGCCGAGGAGGGGAGCGCCGCGAAGAAGGCGGTGCCGCCTCGGAAGGCGGTGGCCGCACAGGCGGCCGGGAAGAAGGCCGCCGCCGCGAAGTCGGCCGGGAAGAAGACCACCGGGAAGAAGGCCGCCGCCAAGAAGACGACCGCGCAGAAGGCCGCCGCGAGGAAGACGACCGCGAAGAGCACGCCTCCCGGGAAACCGGCCGCCGGGAAGGCCGCGAGGACGGCGGTGAAGGCGGCCGTGCCGGCCGAGAGCGCCGTCTCCCCGTCCCTGGACGCCGGCGACCGGGAGCGGCTGCTCGCCGGCACGCACCACGACCCGCACTCCGTGCTCGGTGCCCACCGGGTGCCCGGCGGGGTCGCCTTCCGGGCGTTGCGGCCGTACGCCCTGGCGGTGACCGTCCTGTCCGGGGAGTCGCGGGTCGAGCTGCACGACGACGGGGACGGGTTCTTCTCCGGGCTGCTGCCGCTCCGGGAGGTCCCCGTCCACCGGCTCCTCGTGACGTACGAGGGCGCGGTCCAGGAGGCCGAGGACCCGTACCGCTTCCTGCCCACGCTGGGCGAACTGGACCTGCACCTGATCGGCGAGGGCCGGCACGAGCAGCTGTGGCAGGCGCTCGGCGCGCACCCGACGGTCCACGAGGGCGTCGCGGGCACCCGCTTCACGGTGTGGGCGCCGAACGCGCGCGGGGTGCGGGTGGCCGGCGGCTTCAACTTCTGGGACGGCACCGGGCACCCCATGCGGTCGCTGGGCGGCACCGGCGTGTGGGAGCTGTTCCTGCCGGGCATCGGCGTGGGAGAGCTGTACAAGTTCGAGATCACCCGGCCGGACGGCTCCCGCACCTTCCGCGCGGACCCGATGGCCCGCCGCACGGAGGTCCCGCCCGCCACCTCCTCCGTCGTACACGCCTCGGACTACACGTGGGGGGACGGGGAGTGGCTGGCCCGCCGCGCGGACGCCCCCGCGCACGAGGCACCGCTGTCGGTGTACGAGGTGCACCTGCCGTCCTGGCGGCCGGGGCTGACCTACCGTGAGCTGGCCGACCGGCTCCCGGCGTACGTGGCGGACCTCGGCTTCACGCACGTCGAGCTGATGCCGGTCGCCGAGCACCCCTTCGGCGGCTCCTGGGGCTACCAGGTCACCGGCTTCTACGCGCCCACGGCCCGCCTCGGCGACCCGGACGACTTCAAGTACCTGGTGGACCGGCTCCACCAGGCCGGCATCGGCGTCCTGATGGACTGGGTGCCGGCCCACTTCCCGCGCGACGACTGGGCGCTCGCCGAGTTCGACGGGCGTCCGCTGTACGAGCACTCCGACCCGCTGCGGGCCGCCCACCCGGACTGGGGCACGCTGGAGTTCGACTTCGGGCGCCGGGAGGTGCGCAACTTCCTCGTCGCCAACGCCGTGTACTGGTGCGAGGAGTTCCACATCGACGGGCTGCGCGTCGACGCGGTCGCCTCGATGCTCTACCTGGACTACTCGCGCGAGCCGGGCCAGTGGGCGCCGAACGAGCACGGCGGCCGGGAGAACCTGGACGCGGTGGCGTTCCTCCAGGAGATGAACGCGACGGTGTACCGGCGGGTGCCGGGCGTCGTGACGGTCGCGGAGGAGTCGACGGCCTGGGACGGCGTCACCCGGGCCACGCACCACACGGGGCCGAGCGGCTTCGGCGGGCTCGGGTTCGGGCTGAAGTGGAACATGGGCTGGATGCACGACTCGCTGCAGTACATGAGCCACGAGCCGGTGCACCGCAAGTACCACCACGGCGAGATGACCTTCTCGATGGTGTACGCCTACAGCGAGAACTACTGCCTGCCGATATCCCACGACGAGGTGGTGCACGGCAAGAAGTCGCTGGTGTCGAAGATGCCCGGCGACTGGTGGCAGCAGCGCGCGAACGTCCGGGCGTACCTCGGCTTCATGTGGGCGCACCCGGGCAAGCAGCTGCTCTTCATGGGGCAGGAGTTCGCGCAGGGCGCGGAGTGGTCCGAGGCGCACGGTCCCGACTGGTGGCTGCTCGACCCGCAGTACGGGGCGGCGGCGGACCACCGGGGGGTGCTGGACCTGGTCCGCGACCTGAACGCCGTCTACCGGGCCACGCCCGCGCTGTGGCAGCGCGACACCCACCCCTCCGGTTTCGCGTGGGTGGCCGGGGACGCCGCCGAGGACAACGTCCTCGCGTTCCTGCGCCTGGCCGCCGACGGCACCCCGCTGCTCGCGGTGGCCAACTTCTCCCCGGTCGTCCGCACCGACTACCGCCTCGGCGTCCCCGACGACGTCCCCGCCTGGCACGAGGTGCTCAACACCGACGCCGCGCGGTACGGCGGCGGCGAGGTGGGCAACCCGGACCCGGTCAAGCCGGAGCCGCAGGGATGGCACGGCCGGCCGGCGAGCATCCGGCTGACCCTGCCGCCCCTGGCGACGGTGTGGCTGCGTCCGGCCTGACGGTCAGGAAGGACGCTGACGGCCGGGAAGGACGCTGACGGTCAGGACGCGTCCACGAGTCCCTTCGGCAGCGGCCCGGTGTGCAGGACGCCGAGCCGCTGGGTGGCCCGGGTGAGGGCCACGTACAGGTCGCTGGTGCCGTAGCGGCCGGGCTCGACGACCAGGACGGAGTCGAACTCCAGGCCCTTGGACTGGCGCGGGTCGAGGAGGACGACCGTGTGCGTCAGGTCGGGCTCGGCGCCCGCCGTCACCCCGTCCAGCCGGGCGGCGAGCCCGGCGTGCAGCTCGCGCGGGGCGATGACGGCGAGGCGGCCCTCCTCGGGGGTCAGCTCGCCGACCGCCTCGGCCACCGCGGCCGGGAGGTCGCCGGTGGCGCGGATCCAGGGGCGTACGCCCGTGGACCGGACCGAACTCGGCGGTGCGAAGGACGGGTCCTCGGCCCGGACCACCGCCGCCGCCACGTCCATGATCTCGGCGGGGGTGCGGTAGTTGACGCCCAGGCGGGTGTGGTCCCAGCGGTCCTCGACGTACGGGGCGAGGATCTTCGACCAGGAACCGACGCCGGCCGCCTCCGCGGTCTGCGCCGGATCGCCGACCAGGGTCATCGAGCGGGTCGGGCAGCGGCGCATCAGCAGCCGCCACGCCATCGGGGACAGCTCCTGCGCCTCGTCGACGATGATGTGCCCGAAGGCCCAGGTGCGGTCGGCCGCGGCGCGTTCGGCGGCGCTGCGGTGGTCCTCCTCCTCCTGGCGTTCGGCGAACCGCTCGGCGTCGATGATGTCGTGCGCCGACAGGACCTCCGCCTCCTCCTCGACCTTGTCCTCGAACTCGTAGGTCCGGGACGCGTACGACACGTCCAGTACGCCCTGCGCGTAGGCGATCTGCTGCTGCCGTTCGCGTTCGGCGCGGGTGCGGGCGATCCGGTCGTCCTCGCCGAGCAGTTCGGCCGCCTCGTCGAGGAGGGGCACGTCGGCGACGGTCCAGTGCCGGGTGACCGGGCGGCGGACGGCGGCGGCGTCCTCGGCGGGGAGGTAGCCCTCGGGGGCGGCGAGGAAGTCGGCGACGAGGCGCTGCGGGGTGAGCCGGGGCCAGAGCTCGTCGACGGCCGACCAGACCTCGGGGTTCTCGGCGAGTTCGTCCCGGATCTGGGTGATGTCGCTGGGGTCGAGGAGGTTGGTGCCGTCGTAGGGGTCGGTGCCGATGCGTTCGGCGACCATGTCCGTGAGGGTGTTGAGGATGTGGCCCTCGAAGTGCTCGCGGGCCGCGTTGTGCGGCAGCTTCGTGGCGCGGGTGCGCTCACGGGCGACGTTGACCAGGTCGTCGTCGAGCATGAGGACCTCGCGGTCGTGCTCGATGGCGATCACCGGGTCGGGCAGCGCCTGCCGGTCGCGGACCACCTCGGCGAGTACGTCCGCCATGCCGGCCCGGCCCTTCACCGCCGCCGCCTCGGGGGTGTCCGTCGCGGTGGCCTTCACCCCGGGGAACAGCTCGCCGACGGTGGCGAGGAGCACGCCGGTCTCGCCCAGGGAGGGCAGCACCTCGCCGATGTAGCCGAGGAAGGCCGGGTTCGGGCCGACGATGAGGACGGCGCGCTTGGCGAGCAGCTCGCGGTGCTCGTAGAGGAGGTAGGCGGCGCGGTGCAGCGCGACGGCGGTCTTCCCGGTGCCGGGACCGCCCTCGACGACCAGGACGCCGCGGTGCGGGGCGCGGATGATGCGGTCCTGGTCGGCCTGGATGGTCTGCACGATGTCGCCCATGCGGCCGGTGCGCGCGGAGTTCAGCGCGGCGAGCAGCACGGCGTCGCCGGACGGGTCCTCGTGGCCGGTCCGCGTCTCGTCGCCGAGGTCGAGGATCTCGTCGTGCAGGGCGGTGACCGTGCGGCCCTCGCTCGTGATGTGCCGGCGGCGGCGCAGGCCCATCGGGGTGTGGCCGGTGGCCAGGTAGAAGGGGCGGGCGACGTCGGCCCGCCAGTCGATCAGGACCGGGGTGCGTTCGGCGTCGTCGGCACGGAGCCCGATGCGGCCGATGTGGTGGCCCGCCCCGGAGGTGAGGTCGATGCGGCCGAAGCAGAGGGAGCCGTCCACCGCGTTGAGCGCGGCGAGCAGCCCGGAGCGCTCGGCGACCAGGATGTCCCGCTCCAGCCGGGCCTGCATGGGGGTGTTGCCCTGCGCGAGCGCGTCCGTGACCGAGCCCTCGGTGTCGCCGCGCAACGCGTCCACGCGTGCGTACAGTCCGTCGATGAATTCCTGCTCGTGCCGCAATTCATCGTCCGGAAATTCGGTGTTTGACAATTCCACTCCCGCCCGGATATACTCTGCCCATGAACTTCTTCGTGCCCTCGCCTTGTTGAAGTCACGAATCAACGAATATACGCAAAGAAATCCCCCGAGCGCAATTGCTCGGGGGATTTCTCGTTGCGGGTCACCGCTGGTGAGCCACCGCCTACAGCACGTCGGACAGCTCCTGCAGCAGCAGCCGCTTGGGCCGGGCGCCCACCATCGACTTCACCGGCTCACCGCCGCGGAACACCATGAACGTCGGCATCGACAGCACCTTGTACGCGTTCGTGGTCTCCGGGTTCCGGTCGACGTCCAACTGCACCACCCGGAGCCGGTCGCCCTCCTCCTCGGCCAGGGCGCTGAGCACCGGGGCCATCTGCCGGCACGGCGGGCACCAGTCCGCGGTGAACTCGACCAGCACCGGCAGTTCCGCCTCGATCACCTCCGCCGCGAAATCCGCGTCCGTCACCTCGGCCACCCCTGTGCCCTTCATACGTGCCCTCCCAGTTCGCACTTGGGCTCCGGACCCCCCGGAACCGCCGCCTCGGCCCGCGCCAGCTGTGCGGCGACCTGCGCCCGCACCGACGTGAGCTCCTCGATCAGCGTGTCCAGCTCCGCCAGCTTGCTCCGGTAGACGACGAGGGACGCCGGGCACGCGTCGCCCTCGGGGTGCCCGGCGCGCAGGCACTCCACGAACGGACGGGTCTCCTCCAGGTCGAACCCGAAGTCCTGCAGCGTCCTGATCTGCCGCAGCAGTTTCAGGTCGTCCTCGTCGTACGTCCGGTAACCGTTGCCGGTGCGCCGTGCGGACAGCAGCCCGCGCGACTCGTAGTACCGCAGCGTCCGCGTCGTGGTCCCGGCGCGTGCGGCCAGCTCGCCGATTCGCATACGGACGAACGTAAGCCTTGACGCGGACGTCAAGGCAAGACGTCGAGGAAAGACGTCGAGGCACGGCCTCGGGACAACAAGGCCCCGCGCCGAAAGCGCGGGGCCGGAGGACCGGAGAGAGGGAGGGGAAGGGAAGGAGGGGAAGGGAAGGAGGGGAAGGGGAGGAGGGGAAGGGGAGGAGGGGAGGGAGACCGGGCGGCTGAGCAACGGGGGGAGCACCTCAGCCGCCCGGAGTGTGTGGGCGTCGCCCTGGCCGCGGGCCCTGGTTCAGGGCCTGGCTCGGGGCTTCGCCTCAGGCCTCAGGCCTCAAGCCCCAGGCCTCAGGCCTTGGCCAGCTCCTTCTCGCCGCCCCGGTCGGGCACCGCCGTGGGGTCGTCCCCGTCGCCCCCGTCGTCGGCGCCGACGTGGTCGTCCAGGAGCGTCTTCTCGTCGAACGGGGCCCGCCCGGCGAGCACCTCGTCCACCCGGTCCTTGTCGATCTCCTTGGTCCAGGTGCCGATCAGCACGGTGGCGACGGCGTTGCCCGCGAAGTTGGTGAGGGCGCGGGCCTCGCTCATGAAGCGGTCGATGCCGACGATGAGGCCGATGCCGTCCACCAGGGCCGGCTTGTGCGAGGAGAGGCCGCCGGCCAGCGTGGCGAGACCGGCACCGGAGACGCCGGCCGCGCCCTTCGAGGCCACCAGCAGGAAGAGCAGCAGCGGGATCTGCTCACCGATCGACATCGGCGTACCCATGGCGTCGGCGATGAACAGCGAGGCCATGGTCATGTAGATCATGGTGCCGTCGAGGTTGAACGAGTAGCCGGTCGGGACGGTGATGCCGACCACCGGCTTGCTGACGCCCAGGTGCTCCATCTTGGCGATGAGGCGCGGCAGCGCCGACTCCGACGAGGAGGTGGACAGGATCAGCAGGAACTCGCGGCCCAGGTACTTGAAGAGCGAGAGGACGTTCACACCGGCGACGAAGCGCAGCATCGCGCCCAGCACCAGGACGACGAAGAGGAAGCAGGTGACGTAGAAGCCGAGCATCAGTACGGCCAGGCTCTTGAGCGCGTCGACACCGGCCGAGCCGGTGACCGCGGCGATGGCGCCGAAGGCACCGATCGGGGCGGCCCACATGATCATGGCCAGGACGCGGAAGACCAGCCGCTGGATGTGCTCGATGCCGCGCAGGACGGGCTGCCCGGCGGAACCCATGGCCTGCAGGGCGAAGCCGCAGAGCAGGGCGATCAGCAGGGTCTGCAGGACCTCGCCGGCCGTGAACGCCGAGACGATCGTGGTCGGGATGATGCCCAGCAGGAACTCCGTGGTGCCCTTGGCCTCCGCGTCGACCTGCGCCTGGCCGGTCTCCTTGATGGCGTCGGTGACCGCGAGGCCCGTGCCCGGGTCCAGGATGTTGCCGACGACCAGGCCGATGGCGAGGGCCACCAGGGACATGACCAGGAAGTAGACCATGGCGATGCCGCCGACCGCGCCGACCTTGGCGGCCTTGCGCACCGAACCGATGCCCAGCACGATCGTGCAGAAGATGATCGGCGAGATCATCATCTTGATCAGGTTCACGAAACCGGTGCCCAGCGGCTTCAGCTCGGTCGCGAAGTCGGGCGCGATCAGACCGACGGCGATACCGAGGGCGACCGCGATGATCACCGCGATGTAGAGAAAGTGCGTGCGGTCGCGCTTGGCTTTGGGTGCGGCAGGTGCCGTAGCGGCTTCGCTGGTCACGGCGGCCCTCCTTGACGACGTCGTCGGCATCACCGGCGTGCGGCTCACGTCCGGGGGTGTGCATCGGGGATCTGGTGACTATCTCCCGTGTTGTGAGCGCGGTCACCCTTGCGTTCATTTAGTTCACAATCAGCCACGCGAGAGACTGGCGGCATGCGCCTCAGCCTCCCCAGACCCCGCAGCCTGGCCGGTCAGCTCTTCGCCATGCAGGCCGTGCTGATAGCGGTCGTGGTCGCCGGGTACGCGCTGTTCACCTACGTCAGCGACCGGCAGCAGGCGGAGGAGGCGGCCGGGCGGCAGGCCAGGTCGGTGGCGCTCGCGATCGCCGACTCGCCGTCCGTGCTGGAGGCGATCCGCACCCCCGACCCGACGGCGCGGCTCCAGTCGTACGCGGTGCGGGTCATGCGGGACACCGACGTGGACTTCGTGACGATCATGGATCCGGAGGGCATCCGCTGGACCCACCCCGACCCGAGGCAAATCGGCCATCCCTTCCGCGGCCACATCGAGCGCGCGCAGCGGGGCGGGACCTTCACCGAGACCTACACCGGCACGCTCGGACCGTCGGTGCGGGCGGTCACGCCCGTGCTGGACGACGGCCGGGTCGCGGGCCTGGTCAGCGCGGGCATCAAGGTGGAGGAGATCAGCAAGCGGGCGCAGGAGCAGCTGACGGCGCTGCTCGGGGTGGCGGCCGGCGCGCTGCTGCTCGGCGCGGTCGGCACGTACGTGATCAACGCGAGGCTGCGGCGGCACACGCACGGGATGAACGCGGACGAGCTGAGCCGGATGCACGACTACCATCAGGCGGCGCTGCACGCGGTGCGGGAGGGTCTGCTGATGCTGGACGGGCAGTACCGGATCGCGCTGATCAACGACGGCGGACGGGAGCTGCTCGGTGTGACCGGTGACGTGGTGGGCACCTCGGTCGCCGACCTGGGGCTGCCGGCGCAGCTGACGGGGGCGCTGCTGGCGTCGGAGCCCCGGGTGGACGAGGTGCACCTGGCGGCGGAGCGGGTGCTGGTGGTGAACACCTCGCCGGTCTCCGGCGGCGAGCACCGGGGCACGGTGGTGACGCTGCGCGACGTGACCGAGCTGCAGTCCCTGACGGGCGAGCTGGACTCGGAGCGCGGCTTCACGCAGGCGCTGCGCTCGCAGGCGCACGAGGCGGCCAACCGGCTGCACACGGTCGTCTCGCTGATCGAGCTGGGGCGCGAGGAGGAGGCCGTGGACTTCGCGACGGCCGAACTGGAACTGGCGCAGGCGCTCACCGACCAGGTGGTGGCGGCGGTCGGCGAGCCCGTGCTGGCCGCGCTGCTGCTGGGCAAGACGGCGCAGGCCAACGAGCGGGGAGTGGAGCTGGTGGTGTCGCAGGACAGCCGACTGGACGACGGGCTGCTGCCGCCGTCCCTGCCCGCCCGGGACCTGGTGACCATCCTGGGCAACCTGGTCGACAACGCGGTGGACGCGGCGCAGGGCGGTGTTCCCTCGCGGGTGACGGTGGCGGCGTACACGGGCGCGGCGCACGGCGGCGGCTGTGAGCTGGTGCTGCGCGTGTCGGACACCGGCGCCGGGGTCGATCCCGCCCACGCCGACCTGGTCTTCCAGCGGGGTTTCTCGACGAAGCCGGCCGGTGAGGGCGGGCGGGGCCTCGGGCT
The DNA here is from genome assembly GCF_049974565.1 of Streptomyces sp. WG5. Taxonomy (NCBI): domain Bacteria; kingdom Bacillati; phylum Actinomycetota; class Actinomycetes; order Kitasatosporales; family Streptomycetaceae; genus Streptomyces; species Streptomyces sp. WG5. The sequence continues at coordinate 11,926 of NZ_JBNGGC010000031.1, forward strand.
GGCGCTGGCGCGGCAGGCGGTGCGGCGGCACGGCGGCACCCTGACGGTGACGGAGGCCGAGGGCGGCGGCGCCCGGTTCGAGGCCCGGCTGCCGTTGGACGGCGGCGCCGGCCGCGCGCCGGCGCCGGCCGCACCGACGGGCAGACCGGGCGTGGGAGGCGCCGTATGACCGGCCCGGAACCCATCCGTGTCCTGGTCGTCGAGGACGACCCCGTCGCCGCCGACGCGCACGTGATGTACGTCGGCCGGGTGCCGGGGTTCACGGCCGTCGGCAAGGCCCACACCGGGGCCGAGGCACGGCGCGTGCTGGACCGTACACCGGTGGACCTGCTCCTGCTCGACCTGCACCTGCCGGACGTGCACGGGCTGCAGCTGGCCCGTTCGCTGCGGGCGGCGGGGCATCACACCGACGTGATAGCGGTGACGTCGGCGCGGGACCTGGCGGTCGTCCGGGAGGGCGTGTCGCTGGGCGTCGTCCAGTACGTGCTGAAGCCGTTCACGTTCGCCACCCTGCGGGACCGGCTGGTGCGGTACGCCGAGTTCCGGGGCGCCGCCGGGGAGGCGAGCGGCCAGGACGAGGTGGACCGGGCGCTGGCCACCCTGCGGGCGCCGGGCCCGGCCGCCCTGCCGAAGGGACTGAGCGGGCCGACCCTGGAACGGGTGACGGGCACGCTGCGCGGCTCGGAGGAGGGCCTCACCGCCGCCGGGGTGGCCGAGGCGGTGGGCATCTCGCGGATCACGGCCCGGCGTTACCTGGAGCACCTGGTGGACACGGGGCGGGCGGGGCGCAGGCCCCTGTACGGGCAGGTGGGACGGCCGGAGCTGGTGTACCGGTGGGTGCGGGAGGCCGAGCGGGGCCGATGAACACAGGTTGTCCACCGCACACGCATTGACCTGGCTGGACCACCCCTCTTACGTTCGCCGAGCAGCCGTCCCGGCCACAGCGTCGTGCCCGTAGGAGGTCGTGCCCGTGCGTCCCACCGTGCGTCCCACCGTCCGGTTCACCGCTCTGTTCACCCTCACCGCACTCGCCTCCACCGCCCTCGCCGCCTGCGGGAGCGGCTCCGGCAGCGACCCGGACACGGTGAAGGTCTCCTTCAAGCAGTCGACGGACAACTCCATCAAGGTGATGGACACCTATCTCGGCGACATCAAGACGCAGTTCGAGAAGGCCAACCCGGGCAAGAAGGTCGAACTCGTCCCCATCAAGGCCCCGGACTCGGAGTACTACACCAAGCTCCAGCAGATGCTCCGCTCCCCCAAGACCGCGCCGGACCTGGTCTACGAGGACACCTTCCTCATCAACTCCGACATCACCAGCGGGTATCTGAAGCCGCTCGACGACTACCTCGCCGAGTGGAAGGACTGGGACCGGTTCATCGACACCGCGAAGGCCGCCGCCAAGGGCGAGGACGGCAGGACGTACGGCGTCCCGGACGGGACGGACACCCGGGGCCTGTGGTTCAGCAAGGACGTGTTCGCCGAGGCGGGTCTGCCCGCCGACTGGCAGCCGAAGACCTGGGACGAGGTCCTCGACGCCGCCCGCACCATCAAGGAGAAGGTGCCGGGCGTCGTGCCCCTCAACGTGTACACGGGCAAGCCCGCCGGCGAGGCCGCCACCATGCAGGGCTTCCAGATGCTGCTGTACGGCACGGGGAACGGCGGCTTTGACCCGCTGTACGACAAGGGCAGCAAGAAGTGGATCACGGCGGGGCAGGGGTTCAGGGACTCCCTCGCCTTCGTCGAGACGGTCTACAAGGAGAAGCTCGGCCCGGAGGTCTCCGACGCGCTCGACCCCAACTTCTCCACCACGGTCCGCGGCGAACTGCTCCCGCAGGGCAGGCTCGGCATCGCGCTCGACGGCTCCTGGCTGCCGCAGGACTGGCTGGAGGGCAGCGGGCACGAGTGGCCCGAGTGGTCGAAGGAGCTGGGGCTGGCCGCCATGCCCACGCAGCACGGGCAGGCTCCGGGCCGGGTGAGCATGTCGGGCGGCTGGACCTGGGCGATCCCGGACAAGGCGGGCAACCCCGACCTGGCCTTCGAGTTCATCAAGACGATGCAGACCAAGGACAACGCCCAGAAGTGGTACGTCGCCAACTCCGGGATCGCGGTCCGCGAGGACGTCGCGGACGATCCCGCGTACGTCGACGCCCAGCCCGGCATCGAGTTCTTCACCGACCTCGTCGCCGACACCCACTACCGGCCCGCCTACCCGGCGTACCCGAAGGTGTCCGTCGCCATCCAGGAGGCGATGGAGGGCGTGACGACCGGCGACAAGTCGGTGGAGGAGGCGGCGCGCGACTACGACGAGGCGCTGAGGGAGGCCACCGGCAACCAGGTGGTCAGCAGGTGACCGCGGCCACGCCCCGGCACGCGGGGCCGGAGGTCCGGAAGGCCCCGGCGTCCCCGGCCTCCGGCGCGCGGTCCGGTACCGTCCGCCGCTCCCTGCTGCGCGCCCTGCCCGTCTCCCCCGCCGCCGTCCTGCTGCTGCTCTTCCTCGCCGGCCCGATCGCGTACTGCGTCGTCATCGCCTTCACCGACCTCCAGCTCACCGGGCAGGCCGAGGAGTCCTTCGTCGGCCTGGAGAACTTCCGGCGGGCCTTCCAGGACGAGGCGTTCCTCAACGCCGTGTGGCTGACCCTGGTGTTCACCGTGCTGTCCTCGCTGATCGGGCAGAACACGCTGGGGCTCGCGCTGGCCTCGCTGATGCAGCGGGCGTCGAAGCCGGTCCGTACGCTCACCGGCGGCATCGTCGTCACGGCGTGGGTGCTGCCGGAGGTGGTGGCGGGCTTCCTGCTCTACGCCTTCTTCCGCCGCGAGGGCACCCTCAACGCCGTCCTGGACTGGCTCCGTCTGCCGTCCCAGAACTGGCTGTTCACGCTGCCGATCCTGGCGGTGTCCTTCGCCAACGTGTGGCGGGGCACCGCGTTCTCGATGCTGGTGTACTCGGCCGCGCTGAACGAGATCCCCAAGGAGGTCACCGAGGCCGCCGAGGTGGACGGGGCGAGCGGCTGGCGCCGGATGTGGCACATCACGCTGCCGATGATCCGGCGGTCCATCGGCACCAACCTCATGCTGAACACCCTGCAGACCCTGTCGGTCTTCGGCCTGATCTGGGTGATGACGCGGGGCGGCCCGAGCGGCAAGAGCCAGACGCTGCCGCTGTTCATGTACGAGCAGGCCTTCCAGAACAGCCTGATCGGCTACGGCACCGCGGTGGCGCTGCTGCTGTTGCTGATCGGCTCGCTGTTCTCGGTCGTGTACCTGCGCCTGCTGCGGACGGAGGTCTGACATGGCGTCCACGCTCACCTCCCGCACTGCCCGCCGTACAACCCCCGCTCCCCGGCGCACCCCCGCCTCCCGTCGCGGCCGGCGCCGGCTGGCCGCCGACGCGGGGCTGCTGGTGGCGGCCGCGGCCTTCGTGCTGCCGCTGGCCTGGGTGGTCCTGTCCGCCCTGGACCCGCACGCCGGCCTGCGGGTGAAGGTCCCCGACGGGGTGACGCTGGACAACTTCGACGCGATCCTCACCCCGGAGATCACCTTCACCCCGCTGCTCAACAGCCTGGTCCTGTGCGGCGGGGCGACGGCGCTGACGGTGGTGTGCGCGGCGCTCGCGGCGTATCCGCTCTCCCGTTTCCGGTCGCGGCTGAACCGGCCGTTCCTGCTGACGATCCTGTTCGCGACCAGCCTGCCCATCACGGCGATCATGGTGCCGGTCTACGCCCTCTTCGTGCGGGTGAACATGATCGACACCGTGCAGGGGACGATCTTCTTCTTCGCCGCCTCGCAGCTCCCCTTCGCCATCTGGCTGATGAAGAACTTCATGGACGGCGTGCCCAAGGAGCTGGAGGAGGCGGCGTGGACGGACGGGGCGTCGTCGTTCCAGTCGCTGCTGCGGATCGTGCTGCCGTTGATGGGTCCGGGGGTGGCGGTGGTGACGGTGTTCTCGTTCGTGATGATGTGGGGGAACTTCTTCGTCCCGTTCATGCTGCTGCTCACCCCGGACCAGATGCCCGCCTCGGTCAGCATCAACGACTTCTTCGGCAACCGGGGCATGGTGGCGTACGGGCAGCTGGCGGCGTTCTCGATCGTCTACTCGACGCCGGTCATCCTGCTGTACGTGCTGATCTCCCGGCGGCTGGGCGGCGGGTTCGCGCTGGGCGGGGCGGTCAAGGGGTGAGGGGGCGGTCGCGGGGTGAGCGGGCGGTCGCGGGGTGAGCGGGGGCGGCTCCGGCAGGCGCGCGCGGCATTCGCATGCGCCGGTACGCGCCCGTACGCATCCGTAGGTTCGTACGATCCGTATCACTAGCCGAACAGCCCGTAGTCAAGGGCTCCCAGGCCCCCTACGGTGTGGCGCGTGCGCCGACCCTCACCCCACCCGCATCAGTCGGGTCCCCCGTTCAACGCCCTCGCCGCCCGCCGGCTCCGTGCCGCCCTCAACATGGGGCCCGAGCACGTCGCCCACGGCATGCGGGTCTCGTACGGGCTGCCGTACGTCACCCCGGACCTCGTCGCCGCCTGGGAGCGGGGCGTCGCCTCCCCCCGGAACTCCGAGCTGACCGCGCTCGCGGGGGTGCTGTGGTGCTCGCCCGGTGACCTGATCGGCCGGCCGCAGACCCTGCGCGAGCACCGCGTCGCCCGTTCCCTGGCGCCGGAGGACGTGGCCCGTGCCGTCGGCGTCGCGCTCCCGGCCTACCTGCGGATGGAGGAGACGGACGGCTGGCGCGGCACCGACCGCCAGTCGGCCGCCCTCGCCGACGTGCTCGGCCTCGCGCTGCCCGACTTCGTGACCGTCACGGGACGCGAGGGGAAACTCGCCGACCTGCTGACGAGCGCGGTGACCACCCGCTGGCAGGGCTACGTGCGCCCGGTCGCCAAGGTGGCACCCCTGGACCGGCGGGTCCTGGCGAACGTCCTCCAGGTACTGCACCAGGACTACCAGGGGCACATGACCGCGACCCTCAGCTGGGGCGGCGGCGGCCCCGACGCGAACGCCGGGGGCCGCGACTTCCTCGACCGGATCGTGGAGCACTTCTGGGCGGCGGTCGAGAAGCACCCGTGAGCGGTGACACAGAGGAGGCGGCGCCCCGCCAGCACTGCTGATCTTGCCGGGCCTGCGGGGCGGCGCGACACAGGTGATCCCGTTTCTGAACCGCATCCACGCGGGACAGGCGTACTCGTCCCGCAGCAACCGGCATTACCTGCGCAGGCGCCGGATCAAACAGGCTCAGCCGTGATGGCGCACACCTCCAGGCCCTCACTCGAAGCGATACTCGCCGTGCTCCCGGAACTCGCCCCCCACGCGCGCGCAGCAGTCGTGCTCCACCCCGAACGGGCAGAGCCGGATTGCCGGAACAGTTCGATCGGCGGACCCCTGCTGTGGCCGGCTGATGAACCGTGGCCCACGTGCTCCTTGCCCGACGAAGGCAGGCGGTGTGCCTGCCACGGCCATGGTGCCGGTGACTGTGGCACGCCCATGACGCTCCTTGTCCACCGCAGCCAGCGACGACGAGACAGGGGTCGTCGTCGGCCGGTGGGGAGACTTGCGCATCTTCACCTGCCCCGCCGATGACCGTCACGCCTTCCAAGCAGACCTGCACTGACCTCGGGCTCATCACCCGCACGGGACCCGTCGGACAGGCCCTACGCTTCCGGTCGTGATGGAAACAATCGTGTTCGACGTCGGCGAGACGCTCACCCGGGACGACCGTTACTGGGCATCGTGGGCTGACTGGCTGGAGATTCCCCGGCATACCCTGTCAGCCCTCGTCGGTGCCGTCGTCGCTCAGGGCAAGGACAACGCCGAAGCTCTCCGTCTCGCACGGCCGGGAATCGACGTCGCTGCCGAGTACCGCGCCCGCGACGCCGCCGGCCGTGGCGAGTATCTGGACGAGAGTGACCTTTACGATGACGTGCGACCTGCGTTGTCGCAGCTGCGGAAACTGGGCGTACGCGTGATCATCGCGGGGAACCAGACTCGACGCGCTGGGGAGCTGCTGCGCGACCTGGACCTCCCGGCGGATCTCATCACCACCTCGGGGCAGTTGGGTGTGGCGAAGCCACAACCCGAGTTCTTTCACCGCGTACTGGAGGTAGCGCAGGCGACCCCAGGAGCGACCCTGTACGTTGGCGACCATCCAGCCAACGACGTGTTCCCGGCGAAAGCAGCCGGGCTGCGATGCGCTCAGCTTCGCCGCGGCCCCTGGGGGCATTTGTGGGCGGACCACCCGGACGTGGTAGCGGCGGCGGACTGGCGAATCGACAGCCTCACCGACCTCATTGGAGTCATCCGCGGCTGACCGGAAGGAACAGCCCCACCACCCGAGGTCGGTAGCCGCTCGTGGGCACGCAGCGTGTGGACGCGAGTACCGTTCGAACTGGGCGCACCGAACTGGAGTCAGTATGCCTGCACTCACGGATGACGGGGTGGGTCGGCGGATCGCCTATTACCGCAGCGTGGTCCGACCCAAGATGACGCAGCAGCAGCTCGCCGACGCGGCCTGTGTCGCACTCGGCACCGTCCGGAAGATCGAGCGGGGCGAGCGGGGCGTCACCGACGCCACCCTGGAAGCCATCGCGGATGCCCTCGGGGTCGACCCTGCCCGTCTGCGCTCCGATCGCGGTGCGGCGCACACTCGTGTCCGGGCCGCGCTGCCTGCGCTCTCCGCTGCCATCGCCACCTACGATCTTCCCGACGACGGGCCGGTCCGCCCGCTGCGCGACCTGCGTACTGAGGTAGCTGAAGCAGCACGATGGAGGCTGGCCGCGCAGTACACGCGCATCGTCCGCTCGCTTCCCGGCCTGCTGGTCGAACTCGCCCGCGCCTTCCACGACGCGCCCGCCGAAGACCGAGCCGAGTCGGCCGGGCTGCTGGTCAAGGCCTACCGGTCCGCGGACGCAGTCGCCTACAAGTTCGGCGCCCAGGACCTGTCTGCTCGCCTCGTCGACCTGATGCGGTGGGCAGCCCCCGAGGCAGGCGATCCCACGTTGGCCGCGTCCGTCGCTTACGTTCGCACGGAGACGTTCTTCGCGGCTCGCGCCCACGCTGCCGGTCTGCGGGCACTGGAGCAGGCACTGGACGCGGCCCCTGCTCCGGTGAGCGCGTCGGCCATCGCCGCCCGCGGTGCACTTCACATGAGAGCCGCGGTCATCGCCGGCCGGGCGCACGACTCCACTGCCGCGACCAGCCATCTCGACGACGCCCGGGAGATGGCCGACCAGGTGCCGGAGGGCGTGTACTGCGGCACCGCGTTCGGCCCCGACTCAGTGCGTACCCACGAGGTGTCGGTGGCCGTCAGCCTCGGAGACGTACACGTCGGCCGCGCCCTGGACATCGCCCGCGAGTGGAAGCCTCCCGAAGGCATGCCGGCGGAGCGCCGCAGCGGCTTCTACATCGAACTCGCCCGCGCCCAGCTGTGGACCGGACTCCCCGATGACGCCTTCGCATCCCTGAAGGTCGCCCGGCACATCGCGCCGCAGCACACGAGGGAACACCCGTGGGTCCGCGAGGACGCGGCCAAGCTGCGCCGCCTGAAGCGAGCGGATGCGGAAACACTCACGCACTTCGCTGAGTGGTGCGCCGCGACCTGAGCGGCCTGCCCCAGGTACCCCTTGTCGGGGTACTTGTGACCTTCACCGGCCCTCACCATCTGTTGCACGCGCAGGAACCAGCAGACGGGAACCGGGATGCCTGACGTACTCCCGTTCGCGCCCACGGTCATTCACGGGCGCGCGAGCGTTGTCCGACTGCGTGGCGAGGCCTGCTTCGACTGCGGGGCCGTCCACAAGACCCTGCGCGTAGCTGGGCACGTCACGGTCCGAGGCGGCAACCGCGTGTGGCAGGTGTTCACGGCGGGTGCCACGTAACCGGTGCACGGACGTTCCAAGACCCCGGCGGCCGGGCGAACGGCCCCGGGGCGCGGCCAACGCTCAACGAGGGAGCGCCAACATCATGAACGCTACAGCCCGCAGAACGGCCGGGGTCAAGATGACCCTGCACGTCTGCCGCGTCACCACCCATGGCACGGTCACCGACGACGACGGCACGGTGAACGCCACGCAACAGAGCAAGGCGACCGCCGTCGACCTGGAGGAGATGCGTGAGACCGTCCTCGCCCTCCTGAACCCCGACGGCAGCCCGGCCGTCCCAGAACCAGCGGACCCGGAAGCGGCGACGCTGACCGAGCTGCTGCGCGGCCACCTCCAGATGCTGGCCCCCGAAGTGGAGGCAGCGGTCGGGACGCTGCCGGACAGCATTGCACGCTACTGCGCGCTCGCCTGCATCGGCGAAGCCCGCGACAAGCTCCGCACACAGCCGATCCTGCGACCGGGTGGCTCCGTCGCCTACGCCCGCCGCTTGGCCCGCGTCCTGCACGCCCTGTGCGAGCACCACGAACGCATGTGCGGCAGGCCCGGATGACGCGGTCCTGATCACACAGGAGGCCGGCAGCTCCGGCCCGGCCGGCACGTGCGGACCCACCGCGCGCACGCCGATCGAATCATCGAGCCGCATCCGGTGACCGTCCGTGCCACGACACACACCCTGCTCGCGCGCGCCTCCCGAGAGGCGAGTGACCGCCCAGCGCCTCCCGGCGCCCCAGGCGGACCCACGGCGACCGCAGGGTCACGGTCGCACCCCCCGAGAACGCCCGTCTCGCTGGTGGTGCGCACGACACCGGCGAAACAGGTCCCGAGACTCCCGCCCGCCCCACCCCGGAGAGGTCGAGCCCCCGGGCGGAACCACCGAAAGATCACGAGAGAGGACGATCCCTTGTTCGCACACTCTGACCGCCTGCCCACCGGGACGCCGCTGCCGTCCGGCACACTCACCCCGGTCCCTTGGGGCGTGCGCCGCATGGCCCCTTACCCATCGCCCGCCCCCGGCTACGCCCGGGCCCTCCTGGACCCTGCCACGCAGACCACCCGGTACTTCGACGCCGACGGTCGCGTCATGGAGATGGGCGGACACGGCACCAGTACCGGCACCAACCCGGCCACGGGCACGAGCCCTGACGGCAACGGCTCCACGCAGGACACCGACACCGGGAACGACACCGACCAGTGACCGATGCCGGTCCGGTGCTGGTCGTCACCAACCTGGACGACCCCACGGCCGACGTGGTGATCAGCGAGCTTCACGACCGGGAAGTCCCGGTCGTGAAGCTCGACTCGGGGGACTTCCCCTACGCACTGTCGGTCGCGGCCACGATCACGTCGACCGGTGTGGAAGGCACACTCTCCACGCCGTCCCGGACCGCCGACCTCGCCAAGGTCCGGTCCCTGTACTACCGCCGGCCTTCCGGCTTCGCGTTCCCCCACCTGAACGATCAGGACGCACGGTTCGCCGTCGCTCAGGCCCGCTACGGTCTCGGTGGCGTCCTTGCCTCCCTGCCGGACTGCCGGTACGTCAACCATCCCCACCGCATCGGCGATGCCGAATTCAAGCCGTCCGGTCTCGCCGCAGCGGCGAGTTCGGGTTTCCGTCTTCCGCCCACGACCATCACCAGCGACCCTGATGCAGCCCGGGCCTTCATCAAGCAGCACTGCCCGGTGATCTACAAGCCGTTGTCGGCGCCGCTGTACCGCCTCGACGGCATCTCCTCCACGGTGAAGGTCGCCGAAGTCGCGGCCGACGACATCGACGAAGCCGTGGCCGGCACCGCGCACCTGTTCCAGCAGCGCGTGGACAAGACCGCAGACGTACGGGTCACTGTCATCGGGGAACAGGTCTTCGCCGTCCGTATCGACTCTGACCTGCTGGACTGGCGCACCGCCTACGACCGCCTCACCTACACCGTGGTCCCGCTCCCGCACGGCGTCGCCGAATCGCTGTACGCCTACCTGTCCCACTTCGGTCTCGTCTTCGGCGCTTTCGACTTCGCCATCGACCGCGAGGACCGATGGTGGTTCCTGGAGTGCAATCCCTCCGGCCAGTGGTACTGGCTGGAGCTCGAGACCAGCCTGCCCATGCTCGCGGCCATGGCCGACCTCCTGGAAAGAAGGAGCCGCTGATGACCCTCACGGACACCACAGCCCTGCGTCGGGAGCTCGTCGACCGGCTCACCGCAGACGGTGCCCTGCGCAGCGAGCCCTGGCGCGCGGCCGTCGAAGCCGTGCCCCGCCACGAGTTCCTGCGCGACGGCTTTTTCCGGCGCTTCGGCGACGCCTGGCAGCCGGTGCCTGCCGACCGGGAAGACTGGCTGGAGCGCTGCTACACGGACGAGTCGCTGGTCACCCAGATCGCGGGCACCATCGTGCCCGGCGACATCCGCGGCGAGATCCTGCGCGAACCCACCTCGTCCAGCACCTTGCCGAGCCTGGTGGTGCAGATGCTGGAAGACCTCCAGGTCCAGGACGGCGACCGGGTGCTGGAGATCGGCACCGGCACCGGATACTCCACCGGCCTGCTCTGCCACCGGCTCGGCGACGGCCTGGTGACGTCGGTGGAGGTGGACGCCGAAGTCTCCCGTCGCGCCGGCATCGGCCTGGGGGCGTGCGGCTACTTCCCGGACCTGGTCGTCGGTGACGGCCTGGCCGGACACCAAGACGGCGCCCCGTACGACCGGCTCGTCGCGACGTGCGGCGTGCGGGAGGTGCCGCACACCTGGCTCGAGCAGACCAAACCGGGCGGCATGGTCCTCGCCACCCTGTGCGGGTGGATGCATTCTTCGGAGCTGGCCCAGCTTACCGTCGGTCATGACGGGGTGGCGCACGGCCGATTTCTCGGGAGGCAGGTGTCCTTCATGCTTGCCCGGCCGCACTTGCCGCCGCCGCTCGGGATACTGCCCGATTTCGAGTCCGGCGAGGAACGGTCGACGCGGGTCGGCGCTGACGTCCTGGACGACTGGGACGCGCGGTTCGTCGCCCAGCTCGCGGCGCCGCGTACGCAGAGGCTGAGCCTGACGTCGGCTGACGGAACCCGGCACGTCCTCGTCGATGTGGAGGCCGGCGCCTGGGCAGCCCTCGCTCTGGATCGCGAGCAGTGGACCGTCCGACAAGGCGGGCCGGTGCCGCTGTGGGACGCCATGGAGGATCACCTGCTGCGCTGGCAGACGGACGGCTCTCCGGCCCTGGACCGCTTCGAGATCATGATCACACCCCAAGGGCAGCGGGTCACCTGGCCCACGCCCTGACGCCTCCCATGTGCGGCCCCGTCCGTCCCGCCCTCCCACGTGGTGGAAGGGCGGGGCCTCAGTCGTTGCTCAGGACCGTCCCGCGGGTATCGAGAACAGCCGCTCCAGATTTACCTCGCCCTGGATCAGCCAGGTCGAACGGTGGGGCGACGCCCCCCCCCCGGCCCTCCCTGCTGCGACAGGATCTGGGGACCAGGAAGCTAGAAGACCGACTCCGCCTCGTCCATCCGGTCCTTCGGCACCGTCTTCAGCTCGGTCACGGCCTCCGCCAGCGGCACCATGACGACGTCCGTGCCGCGCAGCGCGGTCATCCGGCCGAAGTCGCCCCGGTGCGCGGCCTCCACCGCGTGCCAGCCGAAGCGGGTGGCGAGCACCCTGTCGTAGGCGGTCGGTACGCCGCCGCGCTGGACGTGGCCGAGGATGACCGGCTTGGCCTCCTTGCCGAGCCGGCGTTCCAGCTCGTACGCCAGTGCCGTGCCGATGCCCTGGAAGCGCTCGTGGCCGAACTTGTCGATGGCGCCCTTGCCGTAGTCCATGGAGCCCTCGGCGGGGTGGGCGCCCTCGGCGACGCAGACGACCGCGAACTTCTTGCCGCGGGAGAACCGCTCCTCGACCATCTTGACCAGGTCGGCGGGGTCGAAGGGGCGCTCGGGCAGGCAGATGCCGTGGGCGCCGGCGGCCATGCCGGACTCCAGGGCGATCCAGCCGGCGTGCCGGCCCATGACCTCGACGACCATCACGCGCTGGTGGGACTCGGCGGTGGTCTTCAGCCGGTCCATCGCCTCGGTGGCCACGCCGACCGCCGTGTCGAAGCCGAAGGTGCGGTCGGTGGAGGAGATGTCGTTGTCGATGGTCTTCGGCACGCCGACCACCGGCAGGCCGGCGTCCGACAGCATCCGGGCGGCGGTCAGGGTGCCTTCGCCGCCGATCGGGATGAGCGCGTCGATACCGAAGCTCTGGATCATGTCGCCGGCGTTCTCGCAGGCCTCGCGGAGCCGGTCCCGCTCCAGCCGGGAGGAGCCGAGGATGGTGCCGCCGCGGGCCAGGATGCCGCTGACCGCGTTCAGGTCGAGGGCGCGGTAACGGCCGTCCAGCAGGCCCGCGTAGCCGTCCTCGAAGCCGATGACCTCGTCGCCGTAGTTGTCGACCGCTCGGTGCACGACCGACCGGATCACTGCGTTCAGGCCGGGGCAGTCGCCGCCTGCGGTGAGAACTCCGATACGCATCGTGCTGTGTCTCCTGCTCGCTGTTGACACCGGTGAGCCGAACCAATTCTTTCATGGCCGGCCCCCCGGCGGGCACTCACGGACACTGACGGGCGCCTTAGCCATCCCCGGAGGTATTGTCAAGAGGGCTCTGCTCACCCCGGTGGGTGATCTCTGTGCACGGGACAGCCGCCACCAGACGAAACGGAGACCACGCGTGACGCGCAGCGTGTACGTGACCGGTATCGACCGCGGCGACGGCCGCCAGGTCGTCGAACTGGGGGTCATGGAGCTCCTGACCCGGCAGGTCGACCGGGTCGGCGTCTTCCGTCCCCTGGTCCACGACGGACCCGACCGGCTCTTCGAGCTGCTGCGCGCCCGCTACCGGCTCGCGCAGGACCCCGCCACCGTGTACGGCATGGACTACCAGGAGGCGTCCGCCCTCCAGGCCGAACAGGGCACGGACGAGCTGGTGTCCGCGCTGGTCGACCGGTTCCACCTGGTCGCCCGCGACTACGACGTCGTCCTCGTCCTCGGCACCGACTTCGCCGACACCCAGTTCCCGGACGAGCTGTCGCTGAACGCGCGGCTCGCCAACGAGTTCGGTGCCTCGGTGCTGCCGGTGGTGGGCGGCCGCAAGCAGCCCGCGGAGTCCGTGCTCGCCGAGACCGTCAACGCCTTCCGCGCCTACGACGGGCTCGGCTGCGACGTCCTGGCCATGGTGACCAACCGGGTCGCCCGCGAGGACCGGGACGAGATCGCCGAGCGGCTCACGGACCGGCTGCCGGTGCCGTGCTGGGTGGTACCGGACGAACCCGCCCTGTCCGCGCCGACCGTCTCCCAGATCGCACACGCCCTCGGCGCCGAGGTGGTCCTCGGCGACGACTCGGGGCTCGCCCGCGACGCGCTGGACTTCGTCTTCGGCGGGGCCATGCTGCCCAACCTGCTGGCCGCCCTGACCCCCGGCTGCCTGGTCGTCACCCCCGGCGACCGCGCCGACCTGGTCGTCGGCACGCTCGCCGCGCACAGCGCGGGCACCCCGCCGATAGCCGGCGTCCTGCTCACCCTGGACGAGGTGCCCGGCGAGGGCATCCTCACCCTCGCCGACCGCCTCGCCCCCGGCACGCCGGTGCTCTCGGTGACCGGCAACAGCTTCCCCACCGCCGAGCGGCTCTTCTCCCTGGAGGGCAAGCTCAACGCGGCCACCCCGCGCAAGGCGGAGACCGCCCTCGGCCTCTTCGAGCGGTACGTCGACACCGCCGACCTCAGCAAGCGGGTCTCCGCGCCGAGCAGCGACCGCGTCACGCCGATGATGTTCGAGCACAAGCTGCTGGAGCAGGCCCGCTCCGACCGGCGCCGGGTCGTCCTCCCGGAGGGCACCGAGGAGCGGGTGCTGCACGCGGCCGAGGTTCTGCTGCGCCGCGGCGTCTGCGAGCTGACCCTCCTCGGACCCGTCGAGCAGATCCGCAAGAAGGCCGCCGACCTGGGCATCGACCTCGGCGACGCGCAGCTGGTCGACCCGGCCGCCAGCGAGCTGCGCGACTCCTTCGCCGAGAAGTACGCCGCCCTGCGCGCCCACAAGGGCGTGACGGTGGAACTCGCGTACGACGTCGTCTCCGACGTCAACTACTTCGGCACGCTGATGGTGCAGGAGGGGCTGGCCGACGGCATGGTGTCGGGGTCGGTGCACTCGACGGCGGCGACGATCCGCCCGGCCTTCGAGATCATCAAGACCAGGCCGCAGGCGTCGATCGTGTCGTCCGTCTTCTTCATGTGCCTGGCCGACAAGGTCCTGGTCTACGGCGACTGCGCGGTCAACCCCGACCCGGACGCGGAACAGCTCGCCGACATCGCGACCCAGTCGGCCTCCACGGCGGCGCGGTTCGGGGTGGATCCGCGGATCGCGATGCTGTCGTACTCGACGGGCACGTCCGGTTCCGGCGCCGACGTCGACAAGGTGCGCGAGGCGACCGAGCTGGTCCGCTCGCGCCGGCCGGACCTCAGGATCGAGGGGCCGATCCAGTACGACGCCGCCGTCGAGCCCTCGGTGGCCGCGACCAAACTGCCCGGCTCGGAGGTCGCCGGCCAGGCCAGCGTCCTGATCTTCCCGGACCTGAACACCGGCAACAACACGTACAAGGCCGTGCAGCGCTCGGCCGGCGCGATCGCGGTGGGCCCGGTGCTCCAGGGCCTGCGCAAGCCGGTCAACGACCTGTCCCGGGGCGCGCTCGTCCAGGACATCGTCAACACCGTCGCCATCACGGCGATCCAGGCCCAGCAGTCCCCCACCGAGTCCCCCACCGAGAAGGCGTCCGACCTGTGAGCGCTGCCCGCGTCCTCGTCCTCAACTCCGGCTCGTCGTCGGTGAAGTACCAGCTGATCGACATGCGCGGCGGCGACCGGCTGGCGGTGGGCCTCGTCGAGCGGATCGGGGAGGAGACCTCACGGCTCAGGCACACGCCGGCGGGCGGCGGGGCCCGTGAGTGGAACGGAACCGTCCCCGACCACGACGCGGCGCTGAAGGCCGTCGCGGCGGAGCTGGCCAAGGACGGCCTCGGCCTGGACTCGCCCGAGCTGGCCGCGATAGGTCACCGGGTGGTGCACGGCGGGAAGCGCTTCACCGAGCCGACCGTCGTGGACGACGCGGTGCTCGCCGAGATCGAGCGCCTCATCCCGGTCGCCCCGCTGCACAACCCGGCGGGCCTCGCCGGTATCCGCACCGCGCAGGCACTGCGCCCGGACCTGCCGCAGGTCGCCGTCTTCGACACCGCCTTCCACACGACGATGCCGGAGGCCGCGGCCCGCTACGCGATCGACGTCGAGACCGCCGACGCGCACCGCGTGCGCCGCTACGGCTTCCACGGCACCTCGCACGCGTACGTCTCCCGCCGGACCGCGCAGCTGCTGGGCAAGGCGCCCGAGGACGTGAACGTCATCGTGCTGCACCTGGGCAACGGGGCGTCCGCCTCGGCGGTGCGGGGCGGGCGTTGCGTGGACACCTCCATGGGGCTGACGCCTTTGGAGGGGCTCGTGATGGGTACGCGCTCGGGAGACATGGACCCGGCCGTCATCTTCCATTTGATGCGTGTTGGCGAAATGTCCGCCGACGAGATCGACACTCTTCTCAACAAGGGGAGCGGTCTGATCGGGCTGTGCGGCGACAACGACATGCGGGAGATCCGCCGCCGTGTCGACGCCGGCGACGAGCGGGCGCGGCTGGCCTTCGACATCTACATTCACCGGCTGAAGAAGTACATCGGCGCCTATTACGCCGTTCTCGGACGGGTGGACGCGGTGGCCTTCACCGCCGGGGTCGGGGAGAACTCGGCGCCGGTGCGGGAGGCCGCGGTGGCGGGCCTGGAGGAGCTCGGCCTGGTGGTCGACGGCGAGCTGAACGCCGCGCGCGGCGACGGGGCGCGGCTGATCTCACCGGCCCGCGCGCGGGTGGCGGTGGCCGTGGTGCCGACGGACGAGGAAATGGAGATCGCGTCACAGACCTACGCGCTGGTAAATGGTTCGGGGAATCTCACCTGAGCGGCATCCCGCCCTTTTGTACATTCCGCCAGACGGAATATTCCGCAGCGAAACAAACCGATAGGATCGCCCCATGCGCCGTTCGAAAATCGTCTGTACTCTCGGCCCCGCGGTCGACTCCCACGAGCAGCTCGTAGCGCTGATCGAGGCCGGCATGAACGTGGCCCGCTTCAACTTCAGCCACGGCACCCACGCCGAGCACCAGGGGCGTTACGACCGTGTCCGGGCCGCCGCCAAGGAGACCGGCAGGGCCATCGGTGTCCTCGCCGACCTGCAGGGCCCGAAGATCCGCCTGGAGACCTTCGCGGAGGGCCCCGTCGAGCTGGTGCGCGGTGACGAGTTCACCATCACCACCGAGGACGTGCCGGGCGACAGGACGATCTGCGGCACGACGTACAAGGGCCTGCCCGGCGACGTCACCAAGGGCGACCAGGTCCTCATCAACGACGGCAACGTCGAGCTGAAGGTCACCGAGGTCGAGGGCCCCCGGGTGCGGACGATCGTCATCGAGGGCGGCGTCATCTCCGACCACAAGGGCATCAACCTGCCCGGCGCGGCCGTGAACGTGCCCGCGCTGAGCGAGAAGGACATCGAGGACCTCCGCTTCGCGCTGCGCATGGGCTGCGACCTGGTCGCGCTCTCCTTCGTCCGGGACGCCAAGGACGTCGCCGACGTGCACCGCGTGATGGACGAGGAGGGCCGCCGGGTCCCCGTCATCGCCAAGGTGGAGAAGCCGCAGGCGGTGGAGAACATGGAGGGCGTCGTCGCGGCCTTCGACGCCGTCATGGTCGCCCGCGGCGACCTGGCCGTCGAGTACCCGCTCGAGAAGGTCCCCATGGTGCAGAAGCGCCTCATCGAGCTGTGCCGGCGCAACGCCAAGCCGGTGATCGTGGCGACCCAGATGATGGAGTCGATGATCACCAACTCGCGCCCGACCCGCGCCGAGGCCTCCGACGTGGCCAACGCGATCCTGGACGGCGCGGACGCGGTCATGCTGTCGGCGGAGTCGTCGGTGGGCGCGTACCCGATCGAGACCGTCAAGACGATGTCGAAGATCGTCACCGCCGCCGAGCAGGAACTGCTCTCCAAGGGCCTGCAGCCGCTGGTGCCGGGCAAGAAGCCGCGCACCCAGGGCGGTTCGGTGGCCCGCGCCGCCGCCGAGATCGCCGACTTCCTCGGTGGCAAGGGCCTGGTGGCCTTCACCCAGTCCGGTGACACCGCCCGCCGGCTGTCCCGCTACCGCGCGGCCCAGCCGATCCTCGCCTTCACCACCGACGAGTCCACCCGCAACCAGCTGGCGCTCAGCTGGGGCGTGGAGCCGCACGTGGTGCCGTTCGTGAACAGCACCGACGAGATGGTCGACCTGGTGGACCAGGAGACGATGCGCCTCGGCCGGTTCAGCGACGGCGACATCG
Organism: Streptomyces sp. WG5; assembly: GCF_049974565.1. Classification (NCBI taxonomy): domain Bacteria; kingdom Bacillati; phylum Actinomycetota; class Actinomycetes; order Kitasatosporales; family Streptomycetaceae; genus Streptomyces; species Streptomyces sp. WG5. The sequence goes on from NZ_JBNGGC010000031.1 coordinate 29,212, forward strand.
TCGTGATCACCGCCGGTTCGCCCCCCGGCGTGCCCGGCACCACCAACATGGTCCGCGTGCACCACCTGGGGGAGACGCGGCGCGGCTGACGTTCCGTCCCGTACGCACCGAGGGCGCCCCCTGTGGCAGGGGGCGCCCTCGGCACCGTTCCGGCCGCTCTCAGTCGGTGATGTACTGATGCAGCCCGGGGATGTGCAGGGTCCCGCCGAACTGACCGGCCTGCACCACCTTCACGTCGGTGAAGTAGATCAGCGGGATGTCCAGCGGCGGCGGGTGCTCCGGGTCGAAGGTGATCGGGATCAGCCCGAGCAGGTTGCCCGAGATGCTCTCCGTGTACATCACCGTGTCACCGTTGGTGATCGTGGACGTCGAGCCCTTGGCCGCCTGCACGTGGTAGGTCTTGCCGATCTGCTCGTCCTTCACGATCTGGTGCAGGTCACCGATGTCGGTGCCCTTCGATATGACGTACTTCAGCGCCTTCTTGGTCTTGCCGCTCGCCGTCTTCACCTCGACGATCCCCTCGTACGAGGCTCCCTTGAGGAGCAGCGAGCTGGCCTCGAGGTGCCAGGGGTCGTCCGGCACCGGGATGGAGTTGTCGACGCCGCCCACCTCGTCCGTGGCGACCGGGCAGTCCTCCGGGTCCGTGCCGGCGCTCTCGGAGGCGCTGGGGCCGGGCGAGGCGGTGGCCTCCCCGGCCGTCTCCTTCGCCCCGGTCTCCGCCTCGCCCTTCGCTCCGTCCTCCGCCTCGCCCTTCGCCTTCCCGGTCGCCTCGTCCCCCGGTTCCTCGGCGGACCCTGCCGCCCCCGACGCCGTGCCGGTGTCCTTGTCCGTGGTGTCCTTCGCCGGGTCCAACGCGTCCTCGCCGGTGCTCCCGGACGCCGAGGGGGACGGCGTGGGGCTCGGGCTCTCCTCGGCCTTCTCGCCGCCGGTGAAGATGCCCTCGATGGCGTCGCCGAGGCCCTCCAGCAGACCGCCGCCGCTCTCGGTCGCCGAGGGGGACGCCTCCTCGCTCCGCGGCTCCTTCTCCTGCGAGGCGGAAGCGCTCGGGGCGGGCTCGGCCTTGTCGTCGGAACCTGAATCCGACGAAGAGGCAGCACCCGTCTCCGTGCCCTTGTCGCTGCCGGAGCCCCCTGCCGAGGCCGAGGGGCTCGGCTCGCCCGCGTCGTCCTTGGCGTCGTCACCCTTGGCGTCGCCGGCCTTGCCGGTCGCCGGCGCCGAGGGGGTGGGGGAGGCGGACGATCCCTTGTCGGCGCCCGTCATGGCCTCCACACAGGCCTTGTACTCCTCGGCCGTCATGCTGTTGGCCGACGGCGCGCCCTGGTCGTTGCCGTCCGCGACGGCGAGGGTCGGCGTGAACCCCAGCCCCATGAGGACCGCCGTGGGCATCGCCGCCAGGGCGATCGCCTTCCCGGCCGGCATGTGGAGCCTCGTGAGCAGCGGCTTCTTGGGAGCCGCGTGGCGCGGCCCGGTTCTCGCGCGGGACGCCTCCACGTCAGTTCCGCGGGTCGCCTCGTCAGCCGGCACTGTGCCTCCCGTTCGCCCCGTTGCCCGGGCTCGTTCCTGACAGGTCGTTCGGCTCGTCCGGCATGCCGGCTCCCGTCCGCCGCGGCATGACGGTGTCGGGCTCCGGGCCGTCGAGGACCGCGCCCTCGGGGGTGTCGTCCGTTCCGTTGCCCGCGGCCGGCGGCTCGGGCTCGGGGGGCGTGCCCGGCACCCACGACACCGCCATCGCCCCGCCGACCAGCGAGAGCAGGAACCCGATGACGAAACCGCCGAAGTTGGACACCGGAATGGAGACCAGTCCCAGAAGGATCGCCGCGACGCCCGCGAAAACCCTGATGTGCCGCTGGAACCACAGGCTCAGTCCGAGGACCACGAGCAGCACACCGATGATCAGGGACCCGGCACCCGCGGTGGTCGACATCGCCAGCGTCAGGTGACCGATCTGCAGATTCGCGTACGGGAAGTACATGATCGGAAATCCGGCCAGCGCGACGAACAGACCGGCCCAGAACGGCCGCGCGCCTCGCCAGGCACGGAACTGCAGCCTCCGGCGGGTGAACTGGCCGGGTACGGCGGCAGGAGTCTCGGCGCTCATGGAAAACAGCTCCCTGGTACGGCTTTGCTGTGGTGGAGAAGCAGGCCGCGCACGACGGCGCGGCCGGTGGGGAGACGGGCGGGGCGCCAGGGGCCCCGCCCGTCAGCGAGCGCTCAGTAGCACTCGATGTTCTTGCCCTTGCCCTTGTGCAGGGACATGCTCAGATTGGGGAGCTTGAAGGTTCCGGCGGTGGTGGCCCACGCCGTCTGCTTCACGTCCTTGAGCACGGCCCTGTCGGACTGCTGAGCGAAGCCGAACCTGTTGGCCTGCTCCTTGCCACCCTGCATGCCGGGGCCCTTGCTCAGGTCACCGGCGGCCACGCCGATTTCCATGCCCTCGAAGGTGGCGTCGGCTTCGAGCTTCTCGACGTCGAGTTGCAGGTTCTTGGCGAAGACCTGCTTGTCTTCGTCCGAGCTGTTACCCGCCTCCAGCCGGAGGGTGACAGAGCCGATCACCGGGATGTTCGGCGTGACGACGGACTGGCACATCTTCTCGATGTGCGCCTCGCGGAACGACGAGACCGCCACCGGGTGGTGGACCTTGTCGCCGGTGAGCGTGTACCCCTCGGTGAGAGCGCCGTACTGCGTGAAGCCCTCGCCTCGAAGCTCCTTCGCCGTCACCTTGAACGACTGCCCCGACACACTGAACGACGCGGCGAGAGCGCCCTGCGCCATCGCGACACCTATCGCCGCCGTCGCGGCAACGCTGGGCACCATGACCACAGCGAACCGCTTCCATCTGGTCCCGCCACGCACCTGGGACTCCATATTTCCTCCTTCTCGGACGTACATCTCCTGGCCTCGGCCGGCCCCGGGATCGGCGGCTCGGCCGGGCAGGGATGGGAGAAGTGCTACGTCCTCGGGAAGGAGAGCGCCCGCACTCGGCGGCGCGTACGACGCGCCCGAATCACCGGCGATCACCCCCGAGCGACAACCACTGGTCGCGCCTGACACGATCACGCACAACCCTGCTGGACAGGCTTCGCCGGGTGGGCGAAGACCCCCCTGCCCAAGAGCCGGCTCCACTGCCGCCGGCCCTGCTCGGTGGGGACCCAGGAACCCCCGCGACCCGACTGGCTTTCGGGGTACGGGAACGGACCGAGCGTCGCCGATCGTGGTGCATTCTCGCCGCCGACACAAGGGGGTTCGTTACTCGCTGGTAACGGCCGGACGACCGGGGAACGACACACCGGCCCCGAACGGCGACGCAGGGTGTGCCATACGGACGGAACAAAACCGTGGATCGCCGGACAGAGTCCGACAGATCGGCGAGACCGACTTACTCGCAGTAACAGCGGCCGCGATTGCCAAGATTTGGCAAAGCGCGGCCGCACTGGCGTTCCGTCGACAGCTCTTTCACACGGGCATCACCCGGACGAACGGTCGCCGACCGGTCGGTTACGGGCGCCCGCACCGCCCCTAGAACAGGGCGCGAGCCAGCGCCCTGCGGGCCGCGGTCACCCGCGGATCGTCGGCGCCGATCACCTCGAACAGCTTCAGCAGCCGCACCCGTACGGTCTCCCGGTCGTCCCCGGCCGTGACGCGCACCGTGTCGATGAGGCGCCCGAAGGCGTCCTCGACGTGACCGCCCACCAGGTCCAGGTCGGCGGCGGCGATCTGCGCCTCGACGTCACCGGGCTTGTCGGCCGCGTCCTGACGGACCCGCTGCGGGTCGGCGTTCTGCACGCGCTGGAGCAACTCGGCCTGGGCCAGGCCGAGTTTGGCCTCCGTGTTGCCCGGGTCCTCGCTCAGCACGTTCCGGTACGCCTGGACCGCCCCGGCCAGGTCGCCCGCGTCGAGCGCCTGAACGGCGGCCTCCAGGGCCGCGTCGTGCGGGCCGGCCGGACGCTCGGGGGCGGCGGGCTGTGCGCCCGGCTCCGCCTCCGGGTCGACGGCGAGACCGGTCAGGCCGAAGCGCTCCTCGGCGACCTGCACCAGCTGGTCCAGGGTCTGCCGGATCTGCGCCTCGCCGGCGGCGCCCTGGAAGAGCGGCAGCGCCTGTCCGGCCACGACCGCGAACACGGCCGGGATCCCCTGGACACCGAACTGCTGCATCAGCATCTGGTTGGCGTCGACGTCGATCTTGGCGAGCAGGAAGCGGCCGTTGTACTCGACGGCGAGCCGTTCGAGCACCGGGCTCAACTGCTTGCAGGGTTCACACCACTCGGCCCAGAAGTCGATGACGACCGGGACCTCGGTGGACCGCTGCAGGACTTCGCTCTCGAAGCCGGCCTCGTCGACGTCGATGACGAGATCGGCCGGGGAGACGGCCCCCGCCCCGCCGTGCCGGGCCGCCTCTGCGCGCGCCTGCTCCGCCTTCGCCTTGGCCTCCTGGGCCTGCTTCACCGCGGCGAGGTCGACGACCCCGCTCATGGACATGTTCCGTGGCTGCATGGGTCTATCCTCCCCCGTACTCCGCGCGTGCGTGAAAAGCGGGCCGAAAGCCCGCCCTGAAGTGTTCCGTTGACGCCGGGTCCCCACCCCACGCCGGTGGTCGTCGCTGCGGTACGGGCGGACCCGCACTTTCGCTACGACCCGTAGCGTAATGCCACAAGTGACCCCCGGAACACCCGGCTTCCGTGATCTACATCACGGCGATTCAACGGGTTACCCGCCGGTTATGGTCGGGGAATGCAGAGCAGCACCCCCGCCGGCCGTACCGGGCGCCCGCGCAGTACCGCGGCGGACTCCGCGATCCTGGCCGCGACGCGGGCGGCCCTGGTCGACCTGGGCTGGTCGAAGCTCACCCTGCAAGACGTGGCCACGCGGGCCGGGGTTGCCAGGACGACGCTCTATCGCCGCTGGACGGGCAAGAACGAGCTGGTGGTCGACGCGGTCGCCGAACTCTTCGACGAGCTCCGGCTCCCCGACCGCGGGTCCCTCGCCGCCGACATCGAGGGCGTGGTGCTCCAGTTCGCGGCGATCCTGGCCCGCCCGGAGGCCAGGAGCGGCCTGATGGCGGTGGTCGCCGAGTCCACCCGCGACGACGCGCTGCGCGAGCGCATCCGCACGTCGATCGTCGAACGCCAGAAGCGCCTGGTGCTGGAGGGAAGGGCCCGCGCCCAGGCACGCGGCGAACTGCCGCCCGAGCCGGACGCCGCGGAGGCGGCCCGCACCGTGGACCTGATCTTCGACCTGGTCGCGGGCGCGGTGGTGCACCGCACGCTGGTCAGCGCGGAAGCCGCTGACGAGGAGTGGGTGCGCGGCCTGACCCGGGTCCTGCTGGCCGGCCTGGCCGGCTCGGCGGAAAAGCCTCCGGCCGCGCCCCGGCAGGACACGGCCGGCGGACACCCTCTCAGCGCACGGTGAGGACCAGCTTCCCCGTGGTGCGGCCGGTCTCGGCCTGGGCGTGCGCCCGGGCGCCCTCGGCGAGCGGGAAGGTGCCGGAGACGTGGGCGCGGAGCCTGCCCCGTTCGACGAGGTCGGCGACGGCACACATCCCGGCCCGGTCGTGCTCGACGAGCAGGTTCACGGCGCGGATCCCGGCCTTCTCGGCCGCTGCCCGGGTGTCCGCGGCGCCCGGCAGCAGGGAGACGAGGACACCGCCGGGTCGGAGCACGCCCGCGGACCGGGTGGCGGTCTCCCCGCCGAGGGCGTCGAGGACGACGTCGTAGGGCTCGCCGGTGTCGGTGAAGTCCTCGGTGCGGTGGTCGACGCAGGCGTCCGCGCCCAGCTCGCGCAGGAAGTCGTGCTTGGGGGCGCTCGCCGTCCCCGTGACGTGCGCGCCGCGCTCCTTGGCGATCTGTACGGCGAGATGACCGACGCCGCCGGCCGCGGCGTGGATCAGCACCCGCTGCCCGGCCCGGAGGCCGGCGGTGTCGACGAGGGCCTGCCAGGCGGTGAGCGCGGCCAGCGGCAGGGCGGCCGCCTGGACGTGGTCGATCCCGGCGGGCTTCGCGGCGAAGGCGCGGGCGGGTCCGGTCACGTACTCGGCGTGGGAGCCGGCCCCGTGCGGGTAGGGCAGCATGCCGAACACCTCGTCGCCGGGCTGGAAGAGGGTGACGCCGAAGCCGGTCTCCACCACGGTGCCGGAGACGTCCCAGCCGAGGGTCAGCGGCGGCGGGGGCAGGAAGACCGTCAGCGCGCGGTGCTTGAAGTCCGTGGGGTTGAGCCCGGCCGCGTGCACGGCGACGAGGATCTCGCCAGGGCCGGGCGTGGGCCGGGGCAGGGCCGTCAGCCGCAGTACCTCGGGTCCGCCGAGGGCCGTCTGGTGCAGGGCGAGCATCACGGGGGCGCCGTCCTGGGCGGCCGCCGGATCCGAGGAGGTGGGGTTCGCAGAGGTGTCCGTCGAGGTCATGCCCCGATCGTGCTGGTACGACGCGACCCGGGGCGATGGCAAGAAGGTCATCCTCCGATACATTTCTGCCATGCCCATCGACTCCGCCGCCCGCGCCGCCGAACTGGAGAGCCGGATGCGCCCGGACCCGCTGCCCGGCTCCCACAAGGTCGTCGTCCTCGCGCTGGACGGCGTCTATCCCTTCGAACTCGGCATCCCGCACCGCGTCCTGGGCTCCGCCGACGGCCGCTACGAGGTGCTGTCCGCGAGCGTGGACGGGCGGCCCGTGCGCACCGACTCCGACCTGACCGTCACCCCCGGGCACGGTCCCGAGGTACTGGCCGGCGCGGACACCGTGGTCATCCCCCCGTACGCCATCACCGCCGCCTCGGCCGCCGTCCCGGACCCGCAGGCCCTCGCCGCCCTGGCCCGCGTCCGCCCCGGCACCCGTCTGGTGTCCATCTGCACCGGTGCCTTCCTGCTGGCCGCCGCCGGCCTCCTGGACGGGCGCCGGGCCACCACCCACTGGGCGCTCAGCGACCACTTCCAGGAGCTGTTCCCCCGGGTCGAGCTGGACGCCGGTGTGCTCTTCGTCGACCACGGCGACGTGCTGACCTCCGCGGGCGCGGCGAGCGGCGTCGACGTCTGCCTGCACCTGGTACGCCAGGACCACGGCAGCGAGGTGGCCAACCAGGTCGCCCGCCGCTGCGTCGTGCCGCCGTACCGCGACGGCGGGCAGGCGCAGTACATCGAGCGGCCGCTGCCGCCGGCCGGCGCGACCGGCACCGGGCCCACCCGCGACTGGGCGCTGCGGCGGCTGGAACTGCCCCTGTCGCTGGACGACCTGGCCGGGCACGCGGCGATGAGCACGCGCACCTTCGCCCGGCGCTTCCGGGAGGAGACCGGTCTGAGCCCCGGCCGGTGGCTGACCCAGCAGCGGCTGCGGCGGGCACGGCACCTGCTGGAGTCCAGCGATCTCCCGGTGGAACGGATCGCCCACGAGGTCGGCTTCGCCACCGCCACCTCGCTGCGGCGGCACCTGGCGGCGGAGGCGGGGGTCGCACCGTCGGCGTACCGGCGCACGTTCCGTGCCTCCGGCTGACGCCGCTCACCGGGCCGCGGCGGGCCGACGGGGAGTCGCCCGCGCCGGACCGGGCTCCGGCGCGGGCGGTCAGAACCCCGCCGGCTCCGTGTACACCCCCCACTCCTCCCGCAGCACCCCGCAGATCTCCCCGAGCGTCGCCTCGGCGCGTACGGCGTCCAGCATCGGCTCGATCATGTTGCCGCCGGACCGGGCCGCGGCGAGCATGCCGTCCAGGGCCGTACGCACGGCCGCGTCGTCGCGGGCGGCCTTGCGCTCGCCCAGGACCCGCACCTGCTCGCGCTCCACCTCGTGGCTGACCCGCAGGATCTCCAGGTCGCCGGTGACGGAACCGGTGTGCACGTTGACGCCGACGACCTTCTTGTCGTCCTTCTCCAGGGCCTGCTGGTAGCGGAAGGCGGACTCGGCGATCTCGCCGGTGAACCAGCCGTCCTCGATGCCGCGCAGGATGCCGGAGGTGACCGGCCCGATGGGGTGCTGTCCGTCGGGGTGGGCCCTCATCCCCCGTTCCTTGATCTGGTCGAAGATCTTCTCGGCGTCGGCCTCGATCCGGTCCGTGAGCTGCTCGACGAACCAGGAGCCGCCCAGCGGGTCGGCGACGTTGGCGACGCCGGTCTCCTCCATCAGCACCTGCTGGGTGCGCAGGGCGATCTCGGCGGCCTGCTCACTGGGCAGCGCGAGGGTCTCGTCGAGCGCGTTGGTGTGCAGGGAGTTGGTGCCGCCGAGCACGGCCGCCAGGGCCTCCACGGCCGTACGGACGACGTTGTTGTACGGCTGCTGGGCGGTGAGCGAGACACCCGCGGTCTGCGTGTGGAAACGCAGCCACTGCGCCTTGTCGCTCCGCGCGCCGTACACGTCGCGCATCCAGCGGGCCCAGATGCGGCGGGCCGCGCGGAACTTGGCGATCTCCTCGAAGAAGTCGAGGTGCGCGTCGAAGAAGAAGGACAGGCCGGGGGCGAAGACGTCGACGTCCAGTCCGCGCGACAGCCCCAGCTCCACGTACCCGAAACCGTCCGCCAGCGTGTACGCGAGCTCCTGCGCGGCCGTCGATCCGGCCTCGCGGATGTGGTACCCGGAGACGGAGAGCGGCTTGTAGGCGGGGATGCCGGCCGCGCAGTACTCCATCAGGTCGCCGATCAGGCGCAGGTGCGGCTCGGGCTGGAAGAGCCACTCCTTCTGGGCGATGTACTCCTTGAAGATGTCGGTCTGGAGCGTGCCGTTGAGCAGGGACGGGTCGACGCCCTGCCGTTCGGCGGCGACCAGGTACATGCAGAACACGGGCACCGCGGGCCCGCTGATCGTCATGGAGGTCGTCACGTCGCCGAGCGGGATGTCCTGGAACAGCACCTCCATGTCGGCGGCCGAGTCGATGGCCACCCCGCAGTGTCCGACCTCGCCCAGCGAGCGCGGGTCGTCGGAGTCGCGGCCCATCAGCGTCGGCATGTCGAAGGCGACCGAGAGCCCGCCCCCGCCGTTGCGGAGGATCATCTTGTAGCGCTCGTTGGTCTGCTCGGCGTTCCCGAACCCGGCGAACTGCCGGATGGTCCACGTCCGCCCCCGGTAGCCGGTCGGGTGCAGGCCGCGGGTGAAGGGGTACTCCCCCGGCCAGCCGATCCGCTCGAAGCCCTCGTACGCGTCCCCGGGTCGGGGCCCGTACACCGGCTCCACGGGGTCGCCGGAGAGCGTGGTGAAGTCCGCGTCGCGCTTGTGCGCCGCGTCGTACCGGGCCTGCCAGCGAAGGCGGCCCTCCTCTATGGCGTGAGCGTCCATACCCTCGAATTTACTAGGACGTCCAAGTAAATGTCGATGGGGTACCGCCGTACGGGTGTCCGTACGGCGGTGAGAGGGCCCGGCGGGGGCCGGCTACGCCTTGGCTGCCGCGGGTGCCTCCGCGGCGGCGGACTTGGCGTCCAGCTCCTGACTGATCCTGCGCTCCACGAAGAACGCGGCGGTCGGGACGGTCCCGGCCAGCAGCACCCACAGCTGCTTGCTGACCTTCCACTTCGCCTTGGCGCCCAGGTCGAAGGCGAAGACGAGGTAGACGACGTACAGCCAGCCGTGCGCGATGCTGACGATGCGGGTGAAGTCGGCGGCACCGTCCATGTCCAGCAGGTACTTGGCGATCATGCCGAGGCAGAGCAGGATCAGCAGCACACCGGTGACGTACGCCATGACCCGGTAGCGGGTCAGCACGCTCTTTTTCATGGGTCCGAGCGTAACCGTCCGTTTCGCGCGATCTTCGAGCGGGCCCGCGACTCGCTCAGGCCTCTTCGAAGTCTCCCGCGGCGACCCGCAGCGGCCGGAGCATCGCGAAGATCTCCCCGCACTCCTCGGCGTCGTACACGCCCAGGCCGAAGTCCATCGCCATGAGGTCGCGGGTGGCCGCCTCGACCACCTCGCGGCCCTTGTCGGTGATGGTGGCGAGTGTGCCGCGGCCGTCGTTGGGGTTGGGACGCTTGTCCACCAGGCCGGACTTCACCAGCCGGTCGACGGTGTTGGTGACGGAGGTGGGGTGCACCATGAGGCGCTCGCCGATCTTGGACATCGGCAGCTCGCCCGACTTGGAGAAGGTGAGCAGCACCAGCGCCTCGTAGCGCGCGAAGGTCAGCCCGTACGGCTTGACCACCGCGTCGACCTCGCCCAGCAGGATCTGGTGGGCCCGCATGATCGAGGTGATGGCGGACATGGAGGGCACGGCGCCCCAGCGCTGCTTCCAGAGTTCGTCGGCACGGGCGATGGGATCGAAGGAGAGACTGAGGGGCTTCGGCACGGCACCAGACCCTACCGGCCGGTCATATCCCGGTCAGCCCCGTCTCGCCTTTCGATACCACCGCCCGCGCCGCACGGCTGCCCCTACTGCGCGAGGTGCCGCTCCACCGTGTCGACCTTCGACGTGAGGCCGTCCGTCACGCCGGGGCGGATGTCCGCCTTGAGGACCAGGGAGACGCGCGGCGCCCGTGCCTCGACGGCGGCGACGGCCCTCCGGACGACGTCCATGACCTCGTCCCACTCGCCCTCGACCGAGGTGAACATCGCGTCGGTGCGGTTCGGCAGGCCCGACTCGCGGACCACCCGTACGGCGTCGGCGACGTACTCCCCCACGTCCTCGCCGACGCCCAGCGGCGTCACGGAGAAGGCGACGATCATGCTCCCACCACGCCTTCCTGGCGGGCGCGGGAGGCGATGACCGCGTCCTCGGCCTCCCGCTTGAGCCTGCGGTCGGCGAAGAAGCCGCCGGTCGGCAGGACCGACATGACGAAGTAGAAGGCGGCGGTGCCGAAGGACCACTTGGCGCGGTTCCAGGCGTCCGCCCAGAAGATCACGTAGACGACGAAGAGGAAACCGTGGACCGCGCCCATCACGGGCACCGCGTTGAAGTCGGTGGTCCGCTTCAGGACGGAGCAGACCATCAGCAGCAGGAACGAGATCGCCTCGGGGCCGGAGACCAGGCGGAGGCGGCGGAGGGCGGAGGCGGTCTTGAGGTCCACGGGTCACCTTCGGTGAGAGGGGTGTCGATACGTCGGGCACCGCCGGGACGGGCGGTTTGTGAACGTGCGCACAAGCGCGCGTCCATTGTGGCAAACCCCCGACGCGCCCGGGTGAGGGGGGCGGACACCCGCTTGTGACACCCCGGCCCGGGGCGCGTCCGTGTCCGTGGGATCTGTCGGCGGGCACGCCGGGGGGCTACCTTCGCATTTGTGGCGATGTTCCGACTCCAAGACAGCAAGGTACTCGCCGTCGACATGACCGGGGACGCCGTGAAGGCGAAGAACGGCTCGATGGTCGCGTACGACGGGGAAATGGCCTTCAAGAAGCTGAGCGGCGGCGGTGAGGGGATCCGGGGGATGGTGACCCGGCGGATCACCGGCGAACAGATGACGGTGATGGAGGTGAAGGGGCACGGGACCTGCTGGTTCGCGGACCGGGCCTCGGAGATCAGCCTCGTGGGTCTCCAGGGCGACACGCTGTACGTCGAGTCCAGCAACTTCCTGGCGGCCGACGCCGGGCTGCGGACCGGCACCGGCTTCACGGGGACGCGCGGCGCCTCCCAGGGCAACGGGCTGTTCACCACCACCGTGCAGGGGCACGGGCAGGTCGCGATCATGTCGGACGGGCCGGCGGTGGTGCTGCGGGTCAGCGCGCAGTACCCGCTGACGGTCGACCCGGGCGCGTACGTCGCCCACCAGGGGAACCTGCGGCAGTCCTTCCAGTCGGGTGTGACCTTCCGCACCCTGTTCGGGGAGGGCGGCGGGGAGGCCTTCCAGATCCGCTTCGAGGGCGACGGCCTGGTGTACGTGCAGCCGAGCGAGCGGAACACGATCGCGGGGGATGTGTGAGATGGCCTTCCGGGAGATCAACTCCAAGATGGTCCAGGCGACCGTGGCGCCCGGGCAGCGGCTGTTCAGTCAGCGCGGCGCGATGCTCGCCTACCAGGGCGAGGTGTCCTTCACCCCCAACCTGCGGGGCGGCCAGGGCGGCGTCATGTCGATGATCGGCCGCCGGGTGGCGAACGAGGACACGCCGCTGATGACCGTCGAGGGCAGCGGCACCGTCCTCTTCGGGCACGGCGGCCACCACGTCCAGGTGATCGCCCTCGCCGGGGACACCCTGTACGTCGAGGCGGACCGCCTCCTCGCCTTCGAGGGCACCCTGGAGCAGGGCACGGTGTTCCTGGGCTCGCAGGGCGGGGTCATGGGCATGGTGCGCGGCCAGGTCAGCGGGCAGGGGCTGTTCACGACCTCCCTCAAGGGCCACGGCTCCGTCGCGGTGATGGCCCACGGGGGCGTCTTCGGGATCCCCGTCACCCCGCAGCGACCGGTGCGGGTCGACCCGCAGGCGTACGTCGCCCACCACGGCGACGTACGCAACAAGCTGTCCACGGCGATGGGCTGGCGGGACATGGTGGGGCGCGGCTCCGGCGAGGCGTTCCAGCTGGAGCTCAGCGGCAGCGGCACGGTGTACGTCCAGGCGTCGGAGGAGAAGCTGTGAGCACCGTTCACCACGACCCGGCGACGCTGCCGGCGGATGACAACGTCAACGCGTACACCTTCTGTGTGGAACTCAGGGGGAGCCAGTGGTTCCTGCAGAAGGGGAAGATGATCGCCTACTACGGGACGATCGAGTTCAACGGGATCGGGCACGGCCGGCTGGACCGTCTGGTGCGGACGTCCTTCCATTCGCCTCTGCACGCGAGCGACTGGGTCGTGGCCGAGGGCTCGGGCAAGATGCTCCTCGCCGACCGGGCCTTCGATGTGAATTCGTATGACCTGGAAGACGGCAACCTGACCATTCGCTCAGGCAACCTGCTTGCTTTTCAGCCAAGTCTCGCCCTCAAGCAGTCGATCGTGCCGGGCTTCCTGACACTGATCGGAACCGGGACGTTCGTGGCCGCGTCGAACGGGCCGGTGGTGTTCATGGAACCCCCGATCCGGGTCGACCCGCAGGCCCTGGTCGGCTGGGCCGACTGCCCGTCTCCGTGCCACCACTACGACCACGGGTACATGACCGGCCTGCTGGGCGGTCTACGTGCGATGACGGGCCTCGGCGGGGCCTCCGGGGAGGAGCACCAGTTCGAGTTCGCGGGGGCGGGGACGGTGCTGCTGCAGTCGAGCGAGGCGCTGATGGCGGAGCAGTCCACGGGAGCCGCTCCGCAGCAGCCGGGGGTGCCCGGCGGCGGGCCCCCCGCACCTCAGGGCGGCCGGTCAGGGGTACCGGGGCTTCCCGGACAGCTGGGGGACCTCCAGCGCCGCTTCGGGCTGTGAGCGGTAATCTGCGGAGTGTGACGTCGAACGCGTGCGCACCGTCGTCGTCACGCCCCTTACTAGTTCGCCTTTCAACCTTTTAGGTAGACTTCATTCATGGAGACCGAGACGGCCACCCGCTGGCTGACCGATACGGAGCAGTGTGCTTGGCGCACCCACCTGGAGGTCAACAGGCTGTTGACGCACCAGCTCGAGAAGGACCTGCAGCCGTTCGGCCTGACGATGAACGACTACGAGATCCTGGTGAACCTCTCCGAAGCGGAGGACGACAGACTGCGGATGAGCGACCTGGCCACCGCCACGATGCAGTCCAAGAGCCGCCTCTCCCACCAGATCACCCGCATGGAGAACGCGAACCTGGTCCGGCGGGAGAACTGCGAGTCCGACCGCCGCGGGCTCTACGCCGTCCTCACCGAGCACGGTCTGGAGACGATGCGGAAGGTCGCACCGCACCATGTGGCGTCCGTCCGCAGGCACTTCATCGACCTGCTGGCCCCCGAGGCCCTGACCGCCCTCGACAAGGCGCTCAAGCCGATCGCGGAGCACCTGCGCGGGCAGCGGGGGCGTCCCTGATCACGTCCCCGACCTCACGTCCCTGATCACGTCCTCGGGGGCGTGAAGGTCTGGGCGGTCGGCAGGCGGAGCTCGAACAGGGCGCCGCCCGCCGGCGCCTCGTGGACGGTGAGCGTGCCCCCGTGCCGCACGGCGACGTCACGGGCGATGGCCAGACCCAGCCCGGCCCCGCCGTCGTCGCGGCTGCGGGCGGCGTCGAGCCGGACGAACCTCTCGAAGATCCGCTCCCGGTCGGCGGCCGGCACACCCTCCCCGTCGTCGGCCACCGCGACCACGGCCAGATCACCGTCGCGGCGCACGGACACCTCGACCGCCGAGCGTGCGTGCCGCTGCGCGTTGTCGAGGAGGTTGGCCAGCACCCGCCCCAGCTGCCCCCGCGACCCCGCCACCGTCACCTCGCCCGCTTCCTCCGCTCCGTCACCCGCTCCGTCGCCCTGGGACCGCACGCTCACCCCCGGCCGGCCCCCGGCCTCCTCCCGCGCGAGCGCCGCGAGGTCGACGCGCGCGTCGGCGGGCCGCTCCCCCGCGTCCAGCCTGGCCAGCAGCAACAGGTCGGCGGCGAGCCGCTGCAGCCGTACGGTGTCCTCCACGGCACCGTCGAGGTCGAGCAGCTCCGGGTGGGCGGCGGCCACCTCCAGCTGGGTGCGCAGCGAGGCGATGGGGCTGCGCAGCTCGTGCGAGGCGTCGGCGACGAAGCGCCGCTGCCGCTCCACCGAGGACTCCAGGGCGGCCAGCGTCTCGTTGGTGGTCGAGGCGAGCCGGGCCACCTCGTCGTGGGTGTCCGGCACCGGGACGCGGCGTGCGAGGTCCTCGCTGGCGGTGATCGCGGCCATCTCCCGGCGGATGCCCGCCACGGGGCGCAGCGCACGCCCGGTGACCAGCCAGGTCACCCACCCGACGACCGCGAGGAGCAGCGGAAAGCCGATCAGCATGACGGTCAGCGCGGTGTTCACGGCGCCGTGCTCGGCGGACAGCGGGGCACCGGCGTAGACGGTGAGCCGGTCACCGTCCCGGGTCTCCACGGGTACGGCGGCGAAGCGGTAGTCCTCCGTGTCGCCGTCGATCGTCGCCGAACCGTCGCTGACGGTGGTCCGCTCGCCGATCTCACCGGGCTCCAGCGAATCGCCGTCGTCGTCCGAGTCGCCACCGTCATCGTCGCCGTCATCGTCGCCGTCGCCGTCGTCGCCGGTGGGGGTCGGCTGCGGCTGCACCGCGTCGACGCCCGTGCCGCTGATCCGCTCCAGGTCTTCACTGGCGGCGACGAGCGTGCCCTCCTCGTCGACGATCTGCACCGGGCGGTCGTCCACGTCCAGGGACAGCTCGGTGTACCGCGTCCCGACGGACAGCTCGGCGGCGACCTCCCGCGCGGAGCGCTCCGCCTGGGTGCCGGCCTCCCCGAGCAGGTTGGAACGCAGGGACAGCAGGACGGCGGTGCCGGCCGCGACGAGGGCGACGGCGACCACGAGGGTGGCGCCGAGCGTGGCCCGGGCCCGGACCGACCCGAAGAGCCGGCTCACCGCCCGCCCTCCAGCCGGTAACCGGCGCCGCGCACGGTGCGGATGAGACCGGCACGCAGCTTGCGCCGCAGGGCGCTGACGTACACCTCGACGATGTTGGGGTCGCCGTCGTAGGCGAAGTCCCAGACGTGTTCCAGGATCTCCGCCTTGGACACGACGTGGCCGGCCCGCACCACGAGCTGCTCCAGGACGGCGAACTCCTTGGCGGTGAGGGTGACCTCCCGCTCGGCCAGGAAGACCCGGCGGGCGGCGGTGTCGACCTTCAGATCGCCGTGGACGTGCACGGGCGACGCCCCGGCGCCCTGCGCCCGCCGCCGCAGCAGGGCCTTCACGCGGGCGACGAGGACGACGTACGAGAAGGGCTTGGTGAGGTAGTCGTCCGCGCCCGTGTCCAGGCCCTCCGCCTCGTCGTACTCGCCGTCCTTGGCGGTGAGCATCAGGATCGGCACGTCGTGCCCGGCGGCGCGCAGGGCGGCGCAGACCCGGTAGCCGTTGAGGCCGGGCAGCATGATGTCGAGGATGACCAGGTCGTACGTGCCCTCGCCGGCCCGGTGCAGGCCCTCCCGGCCGTCGTGGACGACGTCCACGGCGTAGCCCTCGGCGGTGAGTCCCTTGGCGAGCGACAGGGCCAGCCGCTTCTCGTCCTCCACGATCAACAGACGCATGGGTAGAGGGTCCCAAAACCAAGCTGAAGATCCCTTCAGGCGGCTTCAGGCTGGCCTCAGCGTCGGTGGACGACAGTGAAGGCGTCGAAATCGAAGCGACTCCGTACGACTCGGGAGGAACTCGCATGAAGCGCAACATCGTGATCGCCGCTGTCACCGCCGCCGCACTGATCGGAGGCGGTACGGCGACGGCCCTGGCGACCACGGACGACGACGACGCGGGTACGACGACGCGTCAGACGGACGTGCGTGGCGCCTCGGACGACGACGCGGGCGACCGGGCGGACGACGACGCCGACGCCGACGACGCTGACGACCGGGACGACTCCCGCGACGGTGACGGCGACGACGACGCCTCCCGCGTGTCCTCGGCGAAGGTGACGGCGGCCGACGCCATCGCCGCCGCCCTGAAGGAGGCCCCCGGCACCGTCGTCTCCGCCGAACTGGACGACGAGGACGATGACGACGGCGACGACGGCGACGAGCGCGCGGCCTGGGAGGTCGACGTCCTCTCCGGTGACGGCACCTGGCACAGCGTGTGGATCGACCCGGTCGACGGCACGGTCCTCGGCTCGGAGAAGGACGACGACGAGGACGACACCGACGAGGTGCGGGCCGCGCTGAGGGGCACGTCCGTGGACGCCGCCGAGGCCGCGAAGGCCGCCGCCGGCCACGGCACCGTGACCTCCGTGGAGCTGGACGACGACGGCTACTACGGCGACGGTGAGGTGGCCTGGGAGGTCGAGACCCGCACCTCGGGCGAGGACGAGCAGGACTGGCGGGTCGACCCGGAGACCGGCAAGGTCACGGCCGATCGCTCACACCACTCGGACTCCGACGACTCCGACGACTCCGGCTCGGACGACGACTGAGCAGCCCCGTCCGCCCGGCGGACCGGCCGTGGCGGCGACCCGGCACCAGCGCCGCCGCCACGGCGACCACGCCGGACACCGCGAAGCACACCGGCAGCGGCAGCCGCTCCACCAGCAGGCCCACCGCCGCGGCACCGGCGGAACTCCCGGCGTTCACCGCCGTGTTGCACCAGGCTCCCGCCCGGATCCGGAAGCCGGGCGCCGCGCTCTCCTCGGCGATCAGGTACGCCGTCGTCAGCGCCGGTGCCACGAACAGGCCGGCGCAGGCGACGGCCACGACGAGCGTGCCGACGCCGGACGCGAGGCCCGCGGCGACCAGGCAGAGGCCGAGACCGGCCGAGAGGAAGGGCAGCCGGGCGCGGGCGGACGAGCCCCAGGCGACGGCGCCGTTCAGGAGCCCGCCGGCCGCACTGCCCGCCGACAGCGCCGCGAGCACCCAGGCTACGGTGGAGCCGCCGAGCCCGCGCTGCCCCGCGAAGGCGACGACGAGGAGGTCGACGGCGCTCACCGAGACGCCGACGGCGGCGGCGACGACCACGGGCTGCAGCAGGGCGCTCCCCTGCCCCGCTCCCCCTCGGCCGGCGGGCACCGAGTCCTCCTTCGCACGCTCCGCCGGACGCAGCACGCCCGCCGCCGGCGACGTGGCGAAGGCGAGGGTGCCCACCGCCACCAGCAGCGCGCTGAGCAGCACCCCGACATCGGGGGTGGCGACCGCGATCACCGCGCCGACCAGGAGGGGGCCGGAGACGAAGAGCAGTTCCTCGGCGACGCCGTCCAGGCTGTAGGCGCGCTGCAGCATGGCCCGGTCGGGCAGCAGTCCGGCCCACACCGCGCGCATCGTGGGCCCGAGCGGCGGCGTGCAGGCGCCCGCGAGCGCGGCGGTCACCGCGAGGACGGCCGCGGGTGTGCCCGGCTGCCGGCAGACCGCCGCCAGCGCGCAGAGCAGCACGGCGTACAGCAGGGCCATGGGGAGCAGGGCCCGGCGCGGGCCGTGCCGGTCGACGAGGGCCGCGCGGTAGGGGGACAGGATGACGCTGGTGGCGCCGAAGAGCGCCATGACCGTGCCGGCCACGGCGTACGACCCGGTGGACCGGGTCAGGGAGAGCATCAGCGCGAGGGAGACCGTGCCGTACGACAGCCGGCCGACGAGGGCGGCGGCGAAGGTACGGCGGGCATGGGGGACACGGAGGACGGCGGCGTACGAGGGCCGCGGAGCATGCGTGGACACGGAAGTTCCTCAGAGGACGGCAACGAGGGGACGCCGAAGCACGCGACGGCCGGGTGCGGCGGTCGCGTGCGGGGCGGGCCCTAGGCCAAGAGGAGGAACATGCGGGTCAACTTACCGGCGCGGCGCTGGGGCCGCACCGGCTTTCCTCTGTTCCGGCGTCAGCCGCTCGTCAGCCCCGCCACCAGTTCGTCCGCCGCGCGGTACGGGTCCAGGTCGCCGGCGACGATGCGTTCCGCCAGTGCGCCGAGGCGGCGGTCGCCGTGCAGGTCGCCGATGCGTTCGCGCAGGGCGGTGACGGCGATGGTCTCGACCTCGCGGGCGGCGCGGGAGCGGCGGCGTTCGGTGAGGACGTCCCGTTCCTCCATCCACGCGCGGTGCTTCTCCAGGGCCTCGACGACCTCGTCGACGCCCTCGCCGCGCGCGGCGACCGTCTTGACGATGGGCGGGCGCCAGTCGCCGGGGCCGCGGGCCTCGCCGAGGCCCAGCATGTGGTTCAGCTCGCGGGCGGTCGCGTCCGCGCCGTCGCGGTCGGCCTTGTTGACGACGTAGACGTCGCCGATCTCCAGGATTCCGGCCTTGGCCGCCTGGATGCCGTCGCCCATGCCCGGGGCGAGGAGGACGACGGAGGTGTCGGCCTGGGAGGCGATCTCCACCTCCGACTGGCCCACGCCCACCGTCTCGACGAGGATCACGTCGCAGCCGGCCGCGTCGAGGACGCGGATCGCCTGCGGGGCCGCCCAGGCGAGGCCGCCGAGGTGGCCGCGGGTCGCCATCGAGCGGATGTAGACGCCCGGGTCGGAGGCGTGCTCCGACATCCGGACGCGGTCGCCGAGCAGGGCGCCGCCGGAGAAGGGGGAGGACGGGTCGACGGCGAGGACGCCGACCCGCTTGCCCTGCTTGCGGTACGCCGTCACCAGCGCCGAGGTGGAGGTGGACTTGCCGACCCCCGGCGAGCCGGTCAGCCCGACCACGTACGCCCCGCCGGTCAACGGCGCGAGCGTCCGCATGACCTCCCTGAGCTGCGGGGACGCCCCCTCGACCAGGGAGATCAGCCGGGCCACGGCCCGCGGCCGGCCTTCCCTGGCCTGGGCGACCAGCGAGGAGACGTCCTGCATCACAGCTCCGTTCAGTGGGAAGTCGTCACCCGGTCGGTGAAGGTCGTATCGCGGTAACGCGGCGTCAGGCCTTGGGTACCCGCACGATCAGCGCGTCACCCTGGCCGCCGCCGCCGCACAGGGCCGCCGCGCCGACCCCGCCGCCGCGCCGCTTCAGCTCGAGCGCCAGATGCAGCACGAGCCGGGCCCCGGACATGCCGATGGGGTGGCCCAGCGCGATGGCACCGCCGTTGACGTTCACCTTTTCGGTGGATACGCCGAGGTCCTTCATTGACTGCACGGCGACGGCCGCGAACGCCTCGTTGATCTCGATCAGGTCCAGGTCGCCGACCTCCATGCCCGCCTTCTTCAGGGCGTGCCGGATGGCGTGGGACGGCTGCGACTGCAAAGAGTTGTCCGGGCCGGCCACGTTGCCGTGGGCGCCGATCTCCGCGATCCACTCCAGGCCGAGCTCCTCGGCCCTGGCCTTGCTCATGACGACCACGGCCGCCGCGCCGTCGGAGATCTGCGAGGAGGAGCCCGCGGTGATCGTGCCGTCCTTGGAGAAGGCCGGACGCAGCTTGCCGAGCGACTCGGCGGTGGTGTCGCCGCGGATGCCCTCGTCCTTGCTGAACAGCACCGGGTCGCCCTTGCGCTGCGGGATCTCGACCGGGGTGATCTCGGCCTCGTAGACGCCGTTCTTCTGGGCGGCGGCGGCGCGCTGGTGGGACAGGGCGGCGATCTCGTCCTGGGCCGCGCGCTCGATGCCGAGGCGGGTGTTGTGCTTCTCGGTGGACTCGCCCATGGCGATGCCCTCGAAGGAGTCGGTCAGACCGTCGTGCGCCATGGCGTCGAGCATCTGGACCGCGCCGTACTTGTAGCCCTCGCGGGACTTCGGCAGCAGGTGCGGGGCGTTGGTCATGGACTCCTGGCCGCCGGCGACGACCACGTCGAATTCACCCGCGCGAATGAGCTGGTCGGCGAGCGCGATGGCGTCGAGACCGGAGAGGCACACCTTGTTGACCGTGAGCGCCGGGACGTTCATGGGGATGCCGGCCTTGACGGCGGCCTGGCGGGCGGGGATCTGGCCCGCGCCGGCCTGGAGCACCTGCCCCATGATCACGTACTGGACCTGGTCGCCGCCGATCCCCGCGCGGTCGAGGGCGGCCTTGATCGCGAAGCCGCCGAGGTCGGCCCCGGAGAAGGACTTCAGCGAGCCGAGCAGCCGCCCCATCGGGGTGCGGGCACCTGCGACGATGACGGAGGTCGTGCCGTTCGTTCCAGTGGTTCCAGAGGTTTCAGCGGTTCCAGAAGACATGAGCTGCGGTCCCCTTTTCCGGCCCGCACAGGCCGAGGAGTGAACGAGGGTTTACTCGAATGTACTGAGCGGTATCCCGCCCGTCACCGGGCTGTCGGTGTGATCGCGCGCACGTTGCGTAACCACCTCCGGAGCGCTGCAATCAATGCATGCTGACGCGAATCGACCACATCGGAATCGCCTGCCGTGACCTCGACGCGACCGTCGAGTTCTACCGTGCCACCTATGGCTTCGAGGTGTTCCACACCGAGGTCAACGAGGAGCAGGGCGTGCGTGAGGCCATGCTCAAGATCAACGATACGTCGGACGGCGGCGCCTCGTACCTCCAGCTCCTGGAGCCCGTCCGCGAGGACTCCGCGGTCGGGAAGTGGCTCGCCAAGAACGGCGAGGGCGTTCACCACATCGCGTTCGGCACGGCGGACGTGGA
Source organism: Streptomyces sp. WG5 (assembly GCF_049974565.1). Taxonomy (NCBI): domain Bacteria; kingdom Bacillati; phylum Actinomycetota; class Actinomycetes; order Kitasatosporales; family Streptomycetaceae; genus Streptomyces; species Streptomyces sp. WG5. The sequence continues at coordinate 50,143 of NZ_JBNGGC010000031.1, forward strand.
CGCGGACGCCGCGGACATCCGGGGCAAGGGCGTCCGCGTTCTGTACGACGAGCCCCGGCGCGGTTCCATGGGGTCGCGGATCACCTTCCTGCACCCCAAGGACTGCCATGGCGTTCTGACAGAACTGGTCACTTCGGCGGCCGTTGAGTCACCTGAGCACTGACTCCCGTACATATGGGCCGGTAGGGTTGGGCGCGGTCGCCGCTCAGTCCAGGGTGACCCGGTCCTGCCGTCAGTGGTGGCGGGACCGCCGGGGTCGTGTTTCGGGGGGCGGACGCCGGGGCAGAAGCACGTGCTCCGCCGTTGATCTGACACCATTCCCCGGGGGCCCCGTCCGGTGGACGGACGGAGCTCGTTCGGGAAGATTTGCGACCAGGGGACGGATGGGACCGCGCAGTGCGGGGCTACGAGAGCCAGGAGCGAGAGCCGGCGGCTGACGTCGACCACCTCTCTCGGTTCGAGGCCGAGATGAAGCGGCTGAAGACCGAGCGGGAAAAGGCGATCCAGCACGCCGAGGACCTCGGCTACCAGGTCGAGGTGCTGCGCGCCAAGTTGCACGAGGCGCGGCGCACCATCATGTCCCGGCCCGCCTTCGACGGCGGCGACCTCGGGTACCAGGCCGAGCAGTTGCTGCGCAACGCGCAGACGCAGGCCGACCAGCTGCGCGCGGACGCCGAGCGGGAGCTGAGCCAGGCCCGGGCGCAGACCCAGCGCATCCTCCAGGAACACGCCGAGCAGGCCGCCCGGCTCCAGGCCGAGCTGCACCAGGAGGCGGTGACCCGCCGCCAGCAGCTGGACCAGGAGCTGGCCGAGCGCCGGCAGACCGTCGAGTCGCACGTCAACGAGAACGTGGCCTGGGCGGAACAGCTGCGCGCCCGCACCGAGCAGCAGGCCCGCCGGCTGCTCGACGAGTCCCGGGCCGAGGCCGAGCAGGCCATGGCCGCGGCCCGCGCGGAGGCGGACCGGCTCACCTCCGAGGCCCGGCAGCGGCTGCGCAACGACGCCGAGAGCGCCCGCGCCGAGGCGGAGCAGATCCTGCGCCGGGCCCGCGCCGACGCCGAGCGGCTGCTGAACGCGGCCTCCACGCAGGCGCAGGAGGCCACCGACCACGCCGAGCGGCTGCGCACCTCCACCGCCACCGAGTCGGAGGCCACCCGCCGCCAGGTGCAGGAGCTGAGCCGGGCCGCCGAGCAGCGCATGGCCGACGCCGAGGAGGCGCTGCGCAAGGCGCAGGCCGAGGCCGACAAGGTGGTCGCCGAGGCCAAGGAGGCCGCGGCCAAGGCACTCGCGAGCGCCGAGCAGACCAACGAGCAGCGCACCCGCACCGCCAAGGAGCAGGTCGCCCGGCTGGTCGGCGAGGCCACCAAGGACGCCGAGTCCACCAGGAGCGAGGCCGAGCAGCTGGTCGCGGACGCCCGCGCCGAGGCCGAGAAGATCGTCACCGAGGCCACCGAGAAGGCCCGCACGCTCACCGCCGAGGAGACGGCCACCCAGCTGTCCAAGGCGGCGAAGACCGCCGAGGACGTCCTGAACAAGGCGTCCGAGGACGCCAAGCGGACCACGAAGGCCGCCGCCGAGGAGGCCGAGCGGATCCGTACCGAGGCCGAGGCCGAGGCGGACCGGCTGCGCGCCGAGGCGCACGACATCGCCGCCGAGCTCAAGGGCGCGGCGAAGGACGACACCAAGGAGTACCGCGCCAAGACGGTCGAGCTGCAGGAGGAGGCGCGCCGGCTGCGCGGCGACGCCGAGCAGCTGCGTGCCGACGCCGTCGCCGAGGGCGAGAAGATCCGCGCCGAGGCCCGCAAGGAGGCCGTGGCGCAGATCGAGGAGGCGGCGAAGACCGCCGAGGAGCTGCTCGCCAAGGCCAAGGCGGACGCCGACGAGCTGCGGCAGACCGCGACGACGGACAGCGAGAAGGTCCGCACCGAGGCCATCGAGCGGGCGACGACCCTGCGCCGGCAGGCCGAGGAGACCCTGGAGCGCACCCGCGCCGAGGCCGAGCGGCACCGCGTGGAGGCCGTCGAGCGCGCCGAGGAGCTCCAGGCGGACGCCGAGCGCGCCGCCCGCGAGCTGCGCGAGGAGACCGAGCGCGCCGTCGAGGCCCGGCAGGCGGAGGCCGCCGGGGAGCTGACGCGGCTGCAGACCGAGGCCGAGGAGCGCCGCACCGCCGCCGAGCAGGCGCTGACCGAGGCCCGTGAGGAGGGCGAGCGGATCCGCCGCGAGGCCGCCGAGGAGAGCGAGCGGCTGCGCACGGAGGCCGCGGAGCGGATCCGCACGCTGCAGCAGCAGGCCGAGACGGAGGCCGAGCGGCTGCGCACCGAGGCCGCCGCGGACGCCTCCGCCTCCCGCGCGGAGGGCGAGGCCGTCGCCGTACGGCTGCGGTCCGAGGCGTCGAACGAGGCGGAGCGGCTGAAGTCGGAGGCGCAGGAGAGCGCCGACCGGGTGCGGGCGGAGGCGCAGACCGCCGCCGAGCGCATCGCCGCCGAGGCCTCCGAGACGCTGGCCGCCGCCCAGGAGGAGGCCGCCCGGCGCCGCCGCGAGGCCGAGGAGCTGCTGGGGGACGCCCGGCAGGAGGCGGACCAGGACCGTGAGCGGGCCCGCGAGCAGAGCGAGGAGCTGCTGGCCTCGGCGCGCACGCGCGTGGAGGAGGCGCAGGCCGAGGCGGTCCGGCTGGTCGAGGAGGCCGACCGGCGCGCCACCGAGATGGTGTCGGCCGCCGAACAGCACGCGACTCAGGTACGGGAGTCGGTCGCCGGACTGCACGAGCAGGCCCAGGAGGAGATCACCGGGCTGCGCAGCGCCGCCGAGCACGCGGCGGAGCGCGTCCGTCGCGAGTCCGAGGAGGAGGCGGACCGGGTCCGCGCCGACGCCTACGCGGAGCGGGAACGCGCGAGCGAGGACGCCGCGCGGCTGCGGCGCGAGGCGCAGGAGGAGACGGAGGCCGCCAAGGCGCTGGCCGAGCGGACGATGTCCGAGGCCATCGCGGAGGCCGACCGGATCCGTTCGGACGTGTCCGAGCACGCCCAGCGGGTGCGCACGGAGGCCTCCGACACCATCGCCGAGGCCGAGCAGTCCGCGGCGCGGACCCGGGCGGACGCCCGGGAGGACGCCAACCGCATCCGGTCCGACGCGGCGACGCAGGCGGACACCCTGATCACCGAGGCGCGCTCCGAGGCGGAGCGGCTCACCGCGGAGACGGCGGCCGAGACCGACCGGATCCGCACGGAGACGCTCGCCGAGGCGGAGCGCGTCCGTACCGAGGCGGCGGCCGAGGCCGAGCGGGTACGGACGGAGGCGGCCGGCGAGGCGGAGCGGCTGCGGACCGAGACGGTCGCGGAGGCCGAGCGGGTGCGCGCCGAGGCCACCGCCCGGGCCGAGCAGCTGGTCTCGGACGCCACCGGGGAGGCGGAGCGGCTGCGCGCCGAGGCCGCCGAGACGGTCGGCTCCGCCCAGCAGCACGCCGAGCGCGTCCGCACCGAGGCGGCGCGTGTCCGGGCCGAGGCGGCCGCGGAGGCCGAGCGGGTGACCACGGCCGCGCGCGAGGAGGCCGAGCGCACCCTCGACGAGGCCCGCAAGGACGCCAACAAGCGGCGCTCGGAGGCGGCCGAGCAGGTCGACACGCTCATCACGGAGACCACGGCCGAGGCCGACAAGCTGCTCACCGAGGCCCAGCAGCAGGCGCAGAAGGCCACCGCGGACGCCGAGTCGCAGGCCGACACCATGGTCGGCGCGGCCCGCGCGGAGGCGGACCGGATCGTCGCGGAGGCGACGGTCGAGGGCAACAAGCGGGTGGAGAAGTCCCGTACGGACGCGGACGAGCTGCTGGTCGGCGCCCGCCGGGACGCGACCGCCATCAGGGAGCGCGCGGAGGAGCTGCGCGAGCGGCTCACCTCCGAGATCGAGGAGCTGCACGAACGGGCCCGCCGCGAGGCCGCCGAGACGATGAAGTCGGCCGGCGACCGCTGCGACGCGCTCGTCAAGGCCGCCGAGGAGCAGCTCGCCAAGGCGGAGGCGAAGGCCAAGGAGCTGGTGTCGGAGGCCAACTCCGAGGCCGGCAAGGTGCGCATCGCCGCCGTCAAGAAGGCGGAGGGACTGCTCAAGGAGGCCGAGCAGAAGAAGGCGTCCCTGGTCCGGGAGGCCGAGGAGCTCAAGGCCGAAGCGGTCGAGGAGGCCCGGCGCACGGTCGAGGAGGGCAAACGCGAGCTGGAGGTCCTGGTGCGGCGCCGCGAGGACATCAACGCCGAGATCTCCCGGGTGCAGGACGTGTTGGAGGCGCTGGAGTCCTTCGAGGCGCCGGCGGGCGGCAAGGACAACGGGGTCAAGGCCGGAGCCGCGGTCGGTGCCCCACGTTCGGGTGGCAAGTCGTCAGACGGCTAGCGTTCGGGACGGATTCGGTGTCTCCTGGAGATCTTTGGCTGCTTTTCCGACCAGCCTTTGACCAGACCTTTGGCAAGCCATCCGGGGGTCAGCCACCCGAAAGAGGTGTCATTCTCCGTACCAAACGTGCATCCGCTCGATGACACACCGCGTTGGCGCCTAGGATTCCCTCTATCACCTCACCCGGTCTCTTTCGACAGGAACCCCATGAGCGACACTTCCCCCTACGGCTTCGAGCTTGTGCGGCGTGGGTACGACCGCGCTCAGGTGGACGAACGGATCTCCAAGCTCGTCTCCGACCGTGACAGCGCTCTCGCCCGCATCACCGCTCTGGAAAAGCGCATCGAGGAGCTCCACCTCGAGACTCAGAACGCCCAGGCCCAGGTCAACGACGCCGAGCCGTCGTACGCCGGTCTCGGCGCCCGGGTCGAGAAGATCCTGCGCCTCGCCGAGGAAGAGGCGAAGGACCTGCGTGAGGAGGCCCGGCGCGCCGCCGAACAGCACCGCGAGCTCGCCGAGTCGGCGGCCCAGCAGGTGCGCAACGACGCGGAATCGTACTCCGCGGAGCGCAAGGCCAAGGCCGAGGACGAGGGCGTCCGGATCGTCGAGAAGGCCAAGAGCGACGCCTCGCAGCTGCGCTCCGAGGCGCAGAAGGACGCGCAGTCCAAGCGCGAGGAGGCGGACGCCCTCTTCGAGGAGACCCGCGCCAAGGCCGCCCAGGCCGCCGCCGACTTCGAGACGAACCTCGCCAAGCGCCGCGAGCAGTCCGAGCGCGACCTGGCCTCCCGTCAGGCCAAGGCCGAGAAGCGCCTCGCGGAGATCGAGCACCGCGCGGAGCAGCTGCGTCTGGAGGCGGAGAAGCTGCGCACGGACGCCGAGCGCCGCGCCCGCCAGACCGTCGAGACGGCGCAGCGTCAGGCCGAGGACATCGTGGCCGACGCCAACGCCAAGGCGGACCGGATCCGTTCGGAATCGGAGCGCGAGCTCGCGGCCCTCACCAACCGCCGCGACTCCATCAACGCGCAGCTGACCAACGTGCGCGAGATGCTGGCGACCCTCACGGGCGCCGCGGTGGCCGCCGCCGGTACGCCGGCCGAGGACGAGCCGGTCTCCCGCGGGGTGCCGGCCCAGCAGTCCCGCTGACGTCGGGCCCACGCCGGCCGGACGCGTGCGGAGCGAGGACGAAGCCCTCTGTCACTGGGGTGGCAGGGGGCTTCGTCCCGTTCTAGCGTGGGCTCCATGATCGAGCTCGAGGCGCTGACCAAGCGGTACGGCGAGAAGGTGGCGGTCAACAATCTCTCCTTCACCGTCAGACCCGGCATCATCACGGGCTTCCTCGGGCCCAACGGCGCGGGCAAGTCGACCACCATGCGGATGGTGCTGGGCCTGGACCGGCCCACCGCGGGGGACGTCCGGATCGACGGCAAGCACTACGCCCAGCTCAAGGACCCCCTGACGTACATCGGCGCCCTGCTGGAGGCCAAGGCCTGGCACGGCGGGCGCAGCGCCTACAACCACCTGCTCTGCCTCGCCCAGAGCAACGGCATTCCGGCGACCCGGGTGCGCGAGGTCCTGGACACGGTCGGGCTCACCGCGGTCGCCCGCAAGAAGACCAAGGGCTTCTCCCTCGGCATGGGCCAGCGGCTCGGCATCGCCGGCGCGCTGCTCGGCGACCCGCGGATCCTCATGTTCGACGAGCCGGTCAACGGCCTCGACCCCGAGGGCATCCACTGGATCCGCAACCTGATGAAGACACTGGCCTCCCAGGGCCGCACGGTCTTCGTCTCCTCCCACCTGATGAGCGAGATGGCGCTGACCGCCGATCATCTGGTGGTCATCGGCCAGGGCAGGCTGCTGGCGGACACCTCGATGGCCGAGTTCATCGCGGAGAACTCGCGCAGTTACGTCCGGATCCGCACCCCGCAGCGCGAGCGGCTGCTCGACGTACTGCACGGCGAGGGCATCACGGTCGTCGAGGCCGGCGCCGAGGCCCTGGAGGTGGACGGCGACAGGTCCGAGGCGATCGGGGAGCTGGCGGCGCGGCACCAGATCGTGCTGCACGAGCTGAGCCCGCAGCGGGCCTCGCTGGAGGAGGCGTTCATGCAGCTGACCGCGGAGTCCGTGGAGTACCACGCGCACGACGGGCAGCCGCCCGGCGCGGTGCCGCCGCGGCAGCAGGAACGGCAGCAGTGGGGCAGCGACTGGAGGAAGGGATGAGCATGGCGGCGGCACAGGTCGTCCGGTCCGAGTGGACCAAGATCCGGTCGGTCGCGTCCACCGTGTGGACGCTGGGCCTCGCCGTGGTCGTCACCATCGCCCTCGGCATGCTGATCTCGGCGCTGTCGAAGAGCGAGTTCGACAACTTGGGCGAACGGGACCGGCTCTCCTTCGACCCGACCTTCATCAGCTTCGCCGGAACCAGCCTCGGCCAGCTGGCGATGATCGTGTTCGGGGTGCTGGTCGTGGGGAACGAGTACAGCTCCGGCATGATCCGCACCTCGCTGGCCGCCGTGCCGCGGCGCGGCACCTTCCTGTTCAGCAAGCTCGCGGTGGCCACCGCACTCGCCCTCATCGTGAGCATGGTCACCAGCTTCGCCACCTTCTTCCTCGGCCAGGCGATGCTCGGCGGCCTCAGGGCGTCGATCGGCGATCCGGGCGTGCTGCGCGCGGTCATCGGCGGCGGCCTCTACATGACCCTCATCGCGATGTTCTCGATGGGCGTCGCCGCGATGCTGCGCTCACCGATGCTGTCCCTGGGCATCCTGATGCCGTTCTTCTTCCTGATCTCCAACATCCTGGGCAACGTCCCGGCGACGGAGAAGGTCGGCCGGTTCCTGCCCGACCAGGCCGGCAGCAAGATCATGCAGGTGGTCGCGCCGGTCGACGACGACGTCCCGTACGGCCCGTGGGGCGGACTCGGGATCATGGCGCTGTGGGTGATCGCGGCGCTCGTCGGCGGGTACCTTGTGCTGAAGAGGCGGGACGCATGAGGACCGGGCAGACGCTGGAAGGGTTCCCTCCGCGCCCGGATTTTGCCCGGGCTTGAACGGAACCGTCAGCGCCTCGATATCCTCCTAACCCTTACGGGGGCGTGTGCCCTGCTGTCCCTGAACCTTCCGATGGGTGCGGAGCATGATCGAGGCTGTCGGCCTGACCAAGCGCTACGGCGACAAGACCGCTGTGTACAACCTCTCCTTCCAGGTGCGGCCCGGTGCCGTCACCGGCTTCCTCGGGCCCAACGGCTCGGGCAAGTCGACGACGATGCGGATGATCCTCGGCCTGGACAACCCGACCTCCGGGCATGTGACGATCAGCGGCCACCCGTACCGCAAACTCCCCAACGCCGCCCGCCAGGTCGGGGCGCTGCTCGACGCCAAGGCGGTGCACGGCGGCCGGGCCGCCCGCAACCACCTGCTGAGCCTGGCCCAGCTCTCGGGCATCCCGGCCCGGCGCGTGGACGAGGTGCTCGGCGTGGTCGGGCTCCAGGACGTGGCCAGGCGGCGCTCCAAGGGCTTCTCCCTCGGCATGGGCCAACGGCTCGGCATCGCCGCGGCACTGCTCGGCGACCCTCAGGTGCTGCTGTTCGACGAGCCGGTCAACGGCCTCGACCCCGAGGGCATCCACTGGGTGCGCAACCTGATGAAGGCGCTCGCGGCGGAGGGCCGTACCGTCTTCGTCTCCTCGCACCTGATGAGCGAGATGGCGCTGACCGCCGACCACCTGATCGTCATCGGGCGCGGCCGGCTGCTCTCCGACATGAGCGTGAAGGACTTCATCTCGGCCAACTCCGCCGACTTCGCGCGCGTGCGGACGCCGGACAGCGAGCCGCAGCTGCGCGAGAAGCTGACGTCCGCGCTGGCCGAGGCCGGCGGGCACGTGATGCCCGAGCAGGACGGCGCGCTGCGGGTGACCGGGCTGGCGCTCCCCCGGATCAGCGACATCGCGCACGACACCGACGTACGGCTCTGGGAGCTCTCTCCGCACCAGGCCTCGCTGGAGGAGGCGTACATGCGGATGACCCAGGGCGCCGTCGACTACCGGTCGACCACCGACCAGAAGGCCGGACTCCAGCAGCCGCTGCCGCCCGGCGCCCAACCGCCGATGCCGGTGCCCGGCCAGGGCCAGCCCGGCTGGTACGCCCCGCCCCCGCCCCAGCAGGGCGGTCAGCCCTTCGCGGCGCCCCAGGGCGCGCCGGGCCAGGCTCCGGCGGGAGCGTACGGCGGCGCCCCGGTCGCGCCCGGCGCGGTACCGGGCGGCCCGCCCGTCAACCCGTACGCGGTACAGCAGGCTCCCCAGGCGCCCGCACCGGCCGCCGCACCGCCCGGCACCGCCCCCTCACCCGCCCACGCGCCCGCGCCCGCGCCCGTCACCGACCCGACCAAGCCCGAGGACGCCCGATGAGCACGCCCCAGCCCCCGATGCAGCAGGCCGCACCCGACTGGCGGGCGACGCCCGGTTCGCCGTACCCGACCTACACGTCGCCGATCCCGGTGGTGCGCACGCACCTCGGGCACGCGGTCGCCTCCGAGTGGACGAAGATCAAGTCGGTGCGCTCGACGATGTGGACGCTGGGCGTGTTCGTCCTGCTGGTCCTCGGTATCGGGCTGCTGACCGGCCTGGTCGTGGCGAGCTCCTCGCCCGACCTCTCCGGAGCGAACGGGCTGGAGCTGGGCTTCTTCGGACTGCTCCTCGGCAGCATCTGCGTCATCACGCTCGGTGTGCTGACCACCGCCTCGGAGTACGGCACCGGCATGGTGCGGACCACGATGACGGCCTGTCCGAGCCGCAGCCGGGTCCTCGCGGCGAAGGCGATCGTGTTCTTCCTCGTGGCGTTCGTCGTGACGCTGGTGTGCACGGCGCTCACCGCCCTCCTGCACACGGCGCTCCTGGACGGCACCGGGGCCGAGGCCCCCACCGGCGGCGAGTGGCTGAAGGCCACGGTCGGCGTCTCGCTCTACATCGCGCTGCTCGGACTGCTGTCGCTCGCCGTCGGCTCGGTCATCCGGCACTCCGCGGGCGCCATCACCATCATGATCGGGACGCTGCTCGCCCCGCTGGTGATCGCGTTGTTCATGTTCACGGATTCGCTCAAGGACGTGCAGGAGGCACTGTTCGAGTACTCGATCCCGAACCAGATGAGCATCTTCTACGCCAACTCGCTCAGCGACTCCGGCCCGTCCGGCTGGGACCCGCTGTGGATCATGCTCGGCGTGACGGCCGCCGCGTTCGCCGGCGCGTTGGCGCTGCTGGAGAAGCGGGACGTGTAAGGCGCGGGACGTGCCAGTAAGCGGAACGTGTAGGAACGCTCAGAACCTCGGCGCGTTACGGGACCGCTGCACCCTCGTGGTGCGGCGGTCCTTCGCGTTCCAGCAGGCCTTGTGCCAGTGCCGGCGGTCGTCGACACCCGAGTGCGCCGGCCACGCCACCACGTGCGGGACACCGCCCGGGATGAGCTGGTCGCAGCCCGGGCAGCGGTACGACTTGCCCTGGGCGCTCGCGCCCGCCACATGCCGTACGCTCCAGTCCTCGCCCTGCCAGCTCTCCGACGACTGCCAGCCGCCGTAGCGGCCGGAGCCGTCCTCCTCGGCGCTCCGGCCGGACGAACCGGCTCCCTTGGGTCGGTTGCGACGCGGGGACACAGAACACCTCACGGAGCTATACAGGAAGTACGGGCGGCGTCCACCCTACGCGGCACGGGCAGGGGCCCGCGTACGCCCGCGACCGTCCCGACTCCGCCCGTGCCGGGCCGCGCGGAGGCCCTGGCGGCCTCTCCACAACGGCCGATTCTGTAGACAATCCGCCAATCCCTTCGCCCGGCCGTGTCCTCGGCACGTGTCAGACGGTTATGCCCTGCGGGGGAGCTCCGTGTCGGAGCCGAGGAAGCAGGAAGAGCGATGCGCGTAGGAAGTTTCGTGTTGGGCGCCCAGTTCCCGGGCCAGGGCCAGGGGGAGGCGCTGCACCGCGCGGTCCGCTCGGCCGAGGTCGCCGAGGAGGCGGGGCTCGACACGGTCTGGCTGGCCGAACACCACTTCGTGCCCTACGGCACGTGCCCGTCGGCCGTCACGCTGGCCGCACTGCTGCTGGGCCGCACCCGTCGCATCCGGGTCGGCACCGCGGTCAGCGTCCTGCCCACCGCCCACCCCGTGACACTCGGCGAGCAGGCCGCGCTGCTGCACGTCACGAGCGGCGGCCGGTTCTCGCTGGGCGTGGGCCGGGGCGGCCCGTGGGTGGACCTGGAGGTGTTCGGCGCCGGTCTGGAGGCGTACGAGGAGGACTTTCCGGAGTCACTCGATCTGCTGGTCCGCTGGCTGCGCGAACCGTCCGTCGGCGCCTCGGGCGAACGCTTCCGGTTCCGCGAGGTACCCGTCGTCCCGCGCCCGTCGGAGTCCCTGACGGAGGGCCCCGGCCCCGAGGTCGTCGTCGCCTGCACGTCCCCGGCGAGCGTGCGCACGGCGGCCGAGCGGGGGCTGCCGATGCTGCTCGGCATGCACGTCGGGGACGAGGAGAAGACCGAGATGGTGGCTCTGTGGCGCGAGCACGCCCGCGCGGCCGGACGGCCGGCGGCGGAGATCCACCGCGCGGCCCACGTGTCGGCCGGCGTCTGCCAGATCGCGGACCGCCGCACGGACGCGGCGGAGACCCTGCTCAAGGCGATGCCGGGCTGGCTGCGGGAGGGGCTGGGCGCCCACGTCACGGTGGACGGCCGCACCCGGCGGATGCGCGACCCGTACGCGTACACCGAACTGCTCTGCGGACTGCACCCGGTGGGCCCGCCCCGGCTGTGCGCCGACCGGCTCGCGGCGACCGGCGAACGGACCGGCATCAGCCGTTTCGCCCTGCTCGTCGAGGGATCCGGAGATCTCGCGGCGACCGAGGAGAACGTCCGGCGGCTCGGGGCCGAGGTACTCCCCCAGCTCCGCTGAGCGAGCCGGTGACGTCACCCGGACGCCCGCCCGCGAGAGGCCGGCCCCTGCCGAGCTTGCCGCTCCGGTACGAACTGCACCTCCCGCGTACGGAACGGCAAGCGGACGAGCGACGCGTCAGCAGTCGCGGAACTCGGGCGACTGGTTCAGTACCTGGCTGCGTACCGAGGTGAACCGGGTCAGCTTCTCGTCGACGGAGGAGTCCAACGGGAACACCGCCACCCGGTGGCAGTTCTGGAAGGCCAGCCGCACTCCGAAGTGCCGCTGCAGTGCACCGCGTATGGCGTCACTGGCCAGCGCACGCAGCAGCTGACCGCGTGCCTGCTCGTCCGGCGGGGGCGTCTGGTTGTCGGCGAACGCACCGCCGTCGACCTTCAGCTGTGCCACCAGGGAGCTGACCATCTCCCATGCGTAGGGCAGGGAAGTCCGGACGCAGTCGACGAAGGCTGCTTCGTCGACCTCGCCTCGCTCGGCCTGTTCGAGTAGGGCCGGTGAGACGTCGAGCGACATGAGTTCTCCTCTCGCACCCCCGACTGGCAGGGGTTGCCGGACAGTTGAGGGAGGGCGCGATATTGGACACACTGTGTACACACCTCGCGACCTCCCGTTCAATACCGTAAGCAACCGATCGTGACCGCACCAGGAGAATGGCTATATGGGCACCATCGGGTAGGCGCACAATCGGCCAGTGTGCAAGATGGGGCCAAGGGGAGAAGTGGGACAGCGTGCGGGGTCGCCGCGGCATGGGCGAATCGCGTCGGACCGGGCGCGTCGAGTAGCGTTGCCGACCATGCGTCTCGTCATTGCCCGCTGCTCCGTCGACTACGCCGGACGGCTCACCGCCCACCTGCCCTCGGCTCCCCGGCTGATCCTGGTCAAGGCGGACGGCAGCGTCTCGGTCCACGCCGACGACCGGGCCTACAAGCCCCTCAACTGGATGTCGCCGCCCTGCACCCTGAAGGAGGGCACGGGCGAGGAGGAAGGCGTCTGGACCGTCGTCAACAAGGCGGGCGAGAAGCTCATCATCACGATGGAGGAAATCCTCCACGACTCCTCGCACGAGCTGGGCGTCGATCCCGGTCTGATCAAGGACGGCGTGGAAGCGCACCTCCAGGAGCTGCTCGCCGACCGTATCGAGACGCTCGGCGAGGGCTACACCCTCATCCGCCGCGAGTACATGACCGCCATCGGCCCCGTCGACATCCTGTGCCGGGACGCCGAGGGCCGGACCGTCGCCGTGGAGATCAAGCGGCGCGGCGAGATCGACGGCGTGGAGCAGCTCACCCGCTATCTGGAGCTGCTGAACCGCGACCCGCATCTGGCCCCGGTGCGCGGCGTCTTCGCCGCGCAGGAGATCAAGCCGCAGGCCCGCGTGCTCGCCACGGACCGCGGCATCGGCTGCCAGGTACTGGACTACAACGCCATGCGGGGCATCGAGGACGACAAGCTGCGGTTGTTCTGAGCTTCCGCGTCACGTCACATCGCCTGCGAGAGGGCCGGGTCCGTGCGACGGACCCGGCCCTCTCGTGCGGTCACCCGCCGCCCCGGCGACCGGTCAGATGATCTGGTTCGCCGCCGGTCCCGATCCGCTCGGCGTGCCGGGGCCCGTGCCGCTCGTCGCGGTGCTGCTCTGCGAGGCGGTCACGGTGCCGGCCGGGGAGCTGGCGGTGCCGGGCGGCGTACCGGGGCCGCTGGCGCTGTTGGACGTCTCCGGGGTCGACGGCGCGGGCGGCTCCGTGTCGGTGGGGGTGCCCCCGGGGGTGGTGGGCTCCTCCGTCGACGTGGTGGGGTCGGGGTCCGGCTCGGTGTCGGTGGGCTTCGGCGAGGTCGGGTCCGGCGGCGGCTCGTGGGACGTGGGCGGCTTGGACGACGAGGTCGGGTCGTCCGGCTCCCCCGAGTCGCCCGGGTCCCCCGAGCCCGGGTCGTCGGGCTCACCCGACGTGCTCGCGTCGTCCGACGGCCGTGCCGAATCCGTCGGCGTCGGGTCGTCCGACGTGCCGAGGGTGCCGTCCGGGCCGGGATCGGTCGGCCGGCCGGTGGCCCCGCGGGAGTCGCCCGAGCCCTCGCCTTCGTCACTCGGCCGGTCCGCGCCCAGACTGCCGTCGTCGACGCCCTGGCTGGCCGACGGGTTGACGCCGACCTGATCGGACGGATCACCGGCGTCGTTCTCCGACGTGGCGCCGAGCGTCACCACCGTGCCGAGCACGGCGACGAGCAGGGCGCCCGCTCCGGCGGCCACCAGATTGCGCCGCGCGAAGCCCTTGATGTTCACGCCCGCCTTGCGGGACGGCCCGGTGGACGGGTCCCGGCTGGTGACCAGGGTCGGTGACTGCACAGGCGCCTGGAGCGGCGGGAAGGGCGCGGGTACGCCCCCGGGCGGCGACGCCGACTCCTCGTTCCGTGCGTCGGGCACCTCCTCCCCCGCGGTCGGGCCGAGGCCGACGACGCCGAGTCCGGCAGCGGCCCCCGCTCCACCGAACGCGCCCGCGCCGGTGCCGAGGCCGGGCGTGTCCCCGCTCCGGTCGGCGACCAGCGCGAGGGCACGGCGGCCCGCGACGGCCCCGCGCTTGTCGGAGAGCGCGCCGCGCAGCCCGATGGAGGCCTCCAGCTCGGCACGGGCCCGGTCGAGCTGTCCCTCGCACAGCGCGAGGACGCCGAGTTCGTGGTGGAAGTAGGCCTGTTCGGCGACGTCGCCGGCGAGCCTGGAGGCCTCGGTACCGGAACGCAGCGCCCGTTCCCAGGCGCTCCAGTGCAGCCCGGCGGCGAACGCCGGTGCCGCGGTGCGGGCCAGCAGGACGGCGGGGCTCTCCGTGCCGTCCGCGGGCGGGGTCGTCGCCGGCACCAGCACGGCGAGGGCGGCCAGGACGGCGTCGGCCTCGGCGCAGACCCGCTCCGGGGTGACCGAGGGGTGCCCGGCCCACCAGGCGTAGTGCTGGGCGGCGGCCAGCGCGTTCTCCCGTACGCCGTCGGCGTATCCGGCGCTCTCCAGCTGGGTGAGCACCCCGGCGGCGAGCCGGTAGCGGGAGCCGACCGGCGAGACCAGCCCGCAGTCGGTCAGCTCACCGAGGGCGGCGTCCGCGTGGGTGTCGCCGACCAGGGCGGGCAGGTGCGCCTGGTGCGGCACCTCGCCGCCGAGCGCGACGGCGAGCTCCAGGGTGGTGCGCGCGGAGGCGCTGAGCCGGGAGGCGAGGAGCGGCGCGGGCGCGGCGGCCTCCCCGAGGGACGGCAGGGGCACCTCGTCGGCCTCGGCGGCCTCGTAGGGCGTGTCGTCGGCGGGGCGGGCGTCGGCGAAGACGCCGAACTCGTCGACGGCGTCGGCGCCGGCCCGCTGCCGGTCGCGTCGGCGCAGCAGGGCGCCGGCCTGGACGAAGCGCAGCGGCAGGCCCTCGGACTCGAACCAGAGGTCGCCGGCCCAGTTGGCCTCCTCCTCGGTGAGGGTGCGGCCGGCGGCGCGCTCCAGCAGTTCCACGCCGTCCGAGCGGTCCAGGCCGGTGAGGAAGACCTCCTCGACGGCCGAGTCGGCGGACGGGGCGGGCACCTGAGGGGTGGCGCCGATGAGCCACGCGCACTCGGGGGTGGCGTCCAGCAGCTCGTCGAGGGCGGTGCCGCCGAACTCGATGTCGTCCAGGACGACGACCGCGCCGACCTCCCGGAGCCGACCGAGCAGATCGTCGCGCCCCGGGCGGTGCAGCGGCGCGCGGTGGACGGCGTAGAAGAGGTCGTGGAGCAGGTCGTCGGCCGTGCGGTGGAAGCCGCTGAGCCGGACGACGCCGTCGGGTGCGAGGCCCGAGCAGTCCTCGGCGACGACGTCGAGGAGGCTGGTGCGGCCGGAGCCGGCGGGGCCGGTGAGGCGGACGGAACGGCCGCGGGCGAGCAGCCGCACCAGTCGCTCGCGTTCGTCGTCGCGGGCCAGCAGGCCCAGCACGGTCCGGACCGGTCCCGGTGGGACGGGCGGCCTCGCGGCGCGCTCGGCCTCGGCGCGTTCGGCCGGGGTGAGCTTCTCGGGCCGGGCGGGCCGCTCCGCGGGCGGGCAGACCTCGATCTCGCTGCCGTCGACGGGGTTGACGGTGAGCAGGAAGTCGCCGGACACCAGCTGCACCGTGCGGGCGAGCGCGGGCGTGTGCTGTCCGAAGTCGGATGTGAGCGGGTCCCTGGGCGGGCGCGGGCGCGGCGTCCGGTGGTCGCCGTCTTGGCCGTGCTCCTCGGGTCCCCGGTTGTTCGGGTCCATAGGTTCAAGCCCCCCAAAAGCGTCGTGTGCGGGCCCCGGTCGGGGCCACCCCTCCCGGCCTTGCCGCACACCGCGCTGTCGCTTCTGGTCCGGGCCCGCCAGTGGGTTCTCAAGACAGCGGGCAGCCAGACCCTAAACCTTCTCTCAGTATCTCCGACAGTCCGGGGTGCCGACCCGTCCAAGACGTCACAGTCTCGTGAGGATTGCGTGCGTCGGGCGTTTGCCGACCGGTTCG
Source organism: Streptomyces sp. WG5 (assembly GCF_049974565.1). Classification (NCBI taxonomy): domain Bacteria; kingdom Bacillati; phylum Actinomycetota; class Actinomycetes; order Kitasatosporales; family Streptomycetaceae; genus Streptomyces; species Streptomyces sp. WG5. The sequence continues at coordinate 65,906 of NZ_JBNGGC010000031.1, forward strand.
CCGAGTGGTGTCCGGTCTCCCCGGTCCACCGCGCCACACCGGCCCGCGGCGTCACACCCGGGGCAGGGTCTCCACGCCGATGCCGCCCTCGATGGCCAGGATCCGGTGCAGCCGGGTGGCCACCAGCAGGCGCTGCATCTGCGGTGGCACACCGCGCAGCACCAGCCGCCGGCCGCAGCGCCCGGCCCGCCGGTGGGCCCCCATGATCACGCCGAGTCCGGTGGCGTCCCAGGAGTCCAGTTCGGTCAGGTCCAGCACCAGGTCGCCGACTCCGTCGTCGACGGCCGAGTGCAGGACCGTACGGGCGTCCGCCGCGCTACGGACGTCGAGGCGGCCCCCGACGACCAGCTCGACGTGGTCGCCCCTGATGTGCATATGCGCTCCCCGGCGTGCGTCTTTGTCGTCTCTTCGATTCTTCGTGACGGTTCTTCGTCTGGTTTCTCGACGGCATCAGGTGTTGCAACCTCTGACTGGCCGAAACGATCGGAGGTTGCCGCCTGTAAGCGAACCGATACCGAATTCACCCCGGCGTGTGACGTTTCCGGGGCTGATGCGACCTCAGTGCTTGTAGAAGCCCTGCCCGCTCTTGCGGCCGATGTCACCGGCATCCACCATCCGGCGCATCAGCTCCGGCGGGGCGAACTTCTCGTCCTGGGACTCGGTGTAGATGTTGCCGGTGGCGTGCAGCAGGATGTCGACGCCCGTCAGGTCGGCGGTGGCCAGCGGTCCCATGGCGTGGCCGAAGCCCAACTTACAGGCGAGGTCGATGTCCTCGGCGGTGGCGACGCCCGACTCGTACAGCTTCGCGGCCTCGACGACGAGGGCGGAGATGAGGCGGGTGGTCACGAAGCCGGCCACGTCGCGGTTGACGACGATGCAGGTCTTGCCGGTGGACTCGGCGAACTCCCTCGCGGTGGCGAGCGTTTCGTCGCTGGTCTTGTAGCCGCGCACCAGCTCGCACAGCTGCATCATCGGGACCGGTGAGAAGAAGTGGGCGCCGACGACCCGTTCGGGGCGCTCCGTCACGGCCGCGATCTTGGTGATCGGGATGGCGGAGGTGTTGGAGGCGAGGATCGCCTCGTCCTTCACCAGCTTGTCGAGCGCGCGGAAGATCTCGTGCTTGACGTCCAGCTTCTCGAAGACCGCCTCGACGACGACGTCCGCGTCGGCGGCGGCCTCCAGGTCGGTGGTCGGGGTGATGCGCGCGAGGGCGGCCTCGGCGTCGTCGGCGGTGAGCTTCCCCTTGGCCACGAACTTGTCGTACGAGGCCCTGATGCCGTCGGTGCCGCGCCGCAGCGCCTCGTCGGTGACGTCGCGCAGGACGACGTCCCAGCCCGCCTGGGCGGAGACCTGGGCGATTCCGGACCCCATGAGACCGGCTCCGATGACGGCGAGCTTCCGTTCCACTGTGCGACTCCCCTGATACAGGCTGTCCTTGAGGGCCTGCCGGGCACATCGTGCCGCATACGCGGGGTCCGCCACTTTCCAGCGACCTGATCCGCCGCACAGGCTCATGTCTTCTCGGCCGGAGATTATCGGGACCGAAGGGCTGTGTGACCGGTTAGTAACGCGCGTCACGTCTCACATGACGGACATCACACCGAGGGGTGGCGTCCGGGCGTCAGTCCGCGCCCCGTACGGCGTAGTTGAGGACCTTCTCGCTCAACAACTCCGCCGTCCCGTCCAGCAGTACGAGCACGTCGCGGGATGCCTCCGACGGCTTCCCGCCCGCGGGCAGGCGCTCCCGGACCGGTCGCGACGACCGTCGCCTGGAGCCGGCCTGCCTGAGCGGCCGTCAGGGCGGGCGTCGTGTCGCCGTCCGCGCTGCCGGTCTCCTCACGCGAGGTCCGCCCCCGGTCGAGGAGCGCCTCCTGGCCGGCCGCCCACATCCGCGAGACCGTCCCGGCCTCCGCGCGCGGCCCGCGCAGGGACGGCCCGCGCAGGGACGGCCCGCGCCGCCGGCTCCCCGTCGCGCCGCCCGCGCCCCCAGCGGGGGAGCCGGTCGACCACGCCCCTGGAGCGGTCGAGGAAGAGGTCCTCCGGCGGCGGCACGGCGCTCGCCGCCCTGGCCGCCGGCCGCCGCCCCTGCCCGTCGGAGAGCGCGCCGCACTGCTCGCCCCCACCGGCGGCGCCGCCACCATCCCGGATGTCGCCACGGGGCTCCGCACTGGCCGTGACGGGAGGCACACGCGCCCTCCGGACCACCGGGACCTCACTACGCTGGCCCCATGGTCAACCTGACGCGCATCTACACCCGGACCGGCGACCAGGGCACCACCGCCCTCGGTGACATGAGCCGGGTCCCCAAGACCGACCTGAGGATCTCCGCGTACGCCGACGCCAACGAGGCGAACGCGGTGATCGGCACGGCGCTCGCTCTCGGCGGCCTGCGCGAGGAGGTCGTCAAGGTCCTCGTCCGCGTCCAGAACGACCTGTTCGACGTGGGCGCGGACCTGTCCACGCCGGTGGTGGAGAACCCGGAGTTCCCGCCGCTGCGGGTCGAGCAGTTCTACGTCGACAGGCTGGAGGCGGACTGCGACCGCTTCCTGGCCGAGGTGGAGAAGCTCCGCTCCTTCATCCTGCCCGGCGGCACACCCGGCGCGGCCCTGCTGCACCAGGCGTGCACGGTGGTCCGCCGGGCCGAGCGGTCCACGTGGGCGGCGCTGGAGGCCCACGGCGAGACGATGAACCCGCTCACCGCGACCTACCTCAACCGCCTCTCCGACCTGCTCTTCATCCTGGCCCGCGTGGCCAACAAGGAGGTCGGGGACGTGCTGTGGGTACCGGGCGGGGAGCGCTAGAGCGGCCGGCGCGCCGACCGGTACAGGCCCCAGGCGGTCTGCGCGCCGCCGACGCACCTCATCACGATGCCGATCTTGGACAGGTCGACGCCGGGGACGTCCACGTCCCCGGCGAACAGCGACAGGGCGAGGCCGGCCAGGAAGGTGGCCCCGCCCTCCCACAGGTGCCTCACCGGCCCGCGCCTTCCTTCTCCCACCCGGGTGCGGCCGTCGGACCGGCCGGAGCCTTCTTCGGCCAGATCGCGTACGTCAGGGCGACCAGGCCGTGGATGCCGGCCGCGCGCCAGGCCGTGTACTGCCAGCTCTCCAGGGAGCCGGTGCGGCTCGGGTCGTCGACGTACCACATGGCGGCCTGGAGCAGCGCGGTCGCCACGGCGGCGGCGATCAGCGTGCCGAGCCACACCTTGCCCTCGTGCAGGGCGCGGGCCATGCCGTAGCGCGGCGGGCCGGCCGGTTTCGGCGCGCCGCCCAGCCGGTGGGCGGCGTGGCCGTCGAGCCACTTCACGGTGCGGTGGCCGTGCCCCACGGTGTAGCCGATGTACACGGCCGCCAGACCGTGCTTCCAGCTCGGGTCGGCACCGTTCTTCAGGTCCAGCGCCGTGACGACCAGGAGCACGACCTCCAGCAGCGGCTCGCACAGCAGCAGCGCCATACCCGCGCGTTCCCTTTTCAGCAGGTATCGGACGGACAGCCCGGCCGCCAGAAGCACCCAGAAGCCGATCTCGCAGACGATGATCAGTGTGACGATCACGGTTCGCTCCTTTCGATCGCCCTTCCAGGCTGCCGTCCGGATCGGGCCGGGTCGTCGTCGCCGGTGACGAACCTCCGGTACATCGAAAGATGCAGCACGGGACCCTACTCCGGGATCAAGCGAGCGGGACACGGGCCGTGTTGGATGGTGGCATGGCCGTACGACTCCCCCGCCCGCACCGCTTCGACGTGTACGCCGCGTCGGCCGGTCTGCTCGGCGGGCTGCTGCTGTGGGGCATCGGTCTGGGCGTACGGCCCGCCGGTGAGCCGATCGTGCTGTTCGACGGCCGCTGGCCGCTGCTGGTCCCGCTCGCCGTCATGGCCGGCTGCGAGCTGCTGCGCCGTGCCGCGCCGCGCCCCGGGCTGCTGATCGGCACCGCCGCGCTGATCGCGGACACGCTCACGCAGGGCAGCCTGGTCACGCTGATCATGTACACCGACGTGATGTACGCCGCCGTCCTGTACGGCCCGCCCGCCATGGCCCGGCGCGTCCCGTGGATCACCGGACTGCTCACCGTGGCCGCGACGCTGGTGCCGTTCGCGGTGTGGCGGGTGCCCGAGGTGCTGCTCATCGGGGTCGCCGTCGCCTTCGTGGCGTTCGCGCCCGCCTCGACGGGGCTGATCGTACGCAACCACCGCGAGGCCGCCGACGCCGCCCTGCTGCGGGCCGAGCAGACCGCGCTGCTGGCCGAGATGGACCGCGTCCAGGCCGTGACGGCCGAGCGGTCGCGGATGGCCCGCGAGTTGCACGACATGGTCGCCAACCATCTCTCCGCGATCGCCATCCACTCCACGGCCGCGCTCTCCCTGGACGATCCGGCCACCACCCGACAGGCGCTCGGCGTGATCCGCGAGAACAGTGTCGAGGGGCTGGCCGAGATGCGCCGGCTGATCGGCATCCTGCGGGACGACGCCGGGGACGAGCGGACGGCCACCGCGCCCACCCTTGACGGCCTCGACGCGCTGGTCGACGGCGCCCGCGCCAACGGACTCGACGTCACCCTGGAGGCGGCACCCGGCGAGGGCCTGCCCGCGCCGGTCGAACTGGCCGCGTACCGGATCGTGCAGGAGTCGCTCACCAACGCGCTCAAGCACGCCGCGCAGGGGACGGTACGGGTCGAGCTCACCCGGCGCGACGACGTCCTGAGCGTCCGGGTGACCAGTCCGTACGGCGACGGGGAAGCCCCGCGTGCGCCCGGATCCGGTGCCGGGCTGGTCGGCATGCGGGAGCGGGCCGCGCTGCTGCGCGGCACCTTCGAGGCCGGGCCGGTGGCGGACCCCGACCCGCCGGGCGGCAAGATCTGGTTGGTACGCGCCGTCCTCCCCCTGACCGAAGGAGACCTGCCATGATCCGCGTCCTCGTCGCCGAGGACCAGTCCGCCGTCCGCGCGGGACTGGTGCTGATCCTGGGCAGCGCACCGGACATCGATGTGGTCGGAGAGGCGGCGGACGGCGAGCAGGCCGTGGCGCTGGCCCGGGAGCTGAGGCCCGACCTGGTGCTGATGGACGTTCAGATGCCACGCATGGACGGGGTGTCGGCGACCCGGCTGGTGGTCGCCGAGCAGCTCGCCGACGTCCTGGTGCTGACCACGTTCGACCTGGACGAGTACGTGTTCGGGGCGCTGCGGGCCGGGGCCGCCGGGTTCCTGTTGAAGAACACGGAGGCGCAGGACCTCCTGGCGGCGGTGCGTACGGTGGCGGGCGGCGAGGGGATCGTCGCCCCGGCCGTCACCCGGCGTCTGATCGCCGAGTTCGCCGCGAAGCCGGTCCGGGAGCCGACCGTCGATCCGGCGGTGCTGAAGGACCTGACCCGGCGCGAGCGTGAGGTCCTGGCCTGTCTCGGCGAGGGGCTCTCCAACGCGGCGATCGCCGACCGGCTGGGCATGGCCGAGGCCACGGTCAAGACGCACGTCAGCCGGCTGCTGGGGAAGCTGGAACTGCGCAGCCGGGTGCAGGCCGCGGTGCTGGCGCAGGAGTTGGGCGTCTAGGGCGCCGTCCCCGTCGCGCCCGGTGCCGGGTCCTGAGCGGCCGCCCCCGCCACGCGCCCGCAGCGAGCACCCGCCCGGTGCTCAGGGCACAAGAAAGTGGCCCCCGAAGTGAAACGGGGGCCGCTGGGAAAGGCAAGCCAACCAGTCGCCTCTGTGCCGGGCCGGGAAAGCTGTCAATGACGGCTCGCCCGGCCACCGGTCAGGGGTACTAGTCCCTCTGGAGGAGGAAGTTCGCCGTGGCGCTGTTGTCCTCCTCGTCCACGATGGTGAGCTCCCGCTCGTCCTCCTCCTTGTTGTTCTCGGAGCAGTCGATGTTGTTGTTGGCCGACGACAGGATCGGGATGTCGATCACCTCGACGACGTCGCAGCTGAGGACCTGCGAGTCGTTCTCGAACTTCGAGACGTCGTCGTCGGCGGCAGCGGCCGTGCCGGCGGCGGCGCCGGCCATGACCAGCGCGGTGACGGTGCAGGCGAGCGCCTTCTTGAGAGCCATGCGGGTTTCCTCCTGAGTGGGGTGTGTGATCACCGAAGCCGTCTGCCCACTGGTGGGCATCAGGCAATCGGCAGTTGCACCGGGCTTGGACAAGCTCAGCCGGACTTGACTGGGCTTTCCGTGCGGCTACTAATGCAACGAATCCATACCCCGCGAGTTCTGCTCCAACGGAGTGAATTGCGAATCCCGGGCTTCGGACGCGATCCTCACCTCCGGCGCCAACGGGCTACCAGGTTTCGCGTTTCTTTGCCTCCGCCTGCACGCTCAGTATTGTTCGGCCGCAGGTAACTGCGGCCGGTGAGAACTCTTGTCATGCGCAGGCGCCCAGCCCCCCGTCCCCGACTCAGACAGGACCCAAGGAATGTTGAGCACTCGTCTGGCCTTTCTCTCCTTGTGCGCGGTGCCCTTGGCGGCACTGCAGGCCGGAACCGCTCAAGCGGGAGAAGAGCCCGTGAAGTACTACGTGAACAAGACCCAGATCCTCTCCTGCGTGAACATCGAAGTTCTCGACCTTCCGATCGCGTCGACTTCGGGAACGACCATCGATTGTTCCGATCATCATGAGGAAACGACGACCACGTACCTGGCACCCGAATAAGGCTTCACTCCGTCGGAGCAACACCCGCCCGACCGCGGCTTCGTTCATTGAGTAGTCGCGTCGGAAACGCGCTGCCGGAGGACGGATTGGCAGCCGCAAGGCGCGGTCACCGCAGAGCGCGGGCGATGCCCTCAGGAATCTCGCCTGCCTCGAGTTCGACAGACCCCATTCAGGAGGAAAACCCGCATGGCTCTCAAGAAGGCGCTCGCCTGCACCGTCACCGCGCTGGTCATGGCCGGCGGCGCCGCCGGCACTGCTGTTGCCGCGGACGACGACACCTCGAAGTTCGAGAACAACTCGCAGATCCTCAGCTGCCTGCCGCTCGAGGTCATCGACATCCCGATCCTGTCGTCGGCCAACAACAACATCGACTGCTCCGAGAACACCAAGGAGGAGACGGAGACCGAGGTCACCATCGTCGACGAGGACGACAACAGCGCCACGGCCAACTTCCTCGTCTCCGACGAGGACTCGGAGGACCGGCACCACGAGTACCGCTGAGTCGACCACCGGGCGAGCCGTCCTCACCGACGGCTTCCCCCGACCGCGGCACCGACAGGGGCCGCGGTGGACTCCGCACTCGCTGATCGCAGGCCGAGCGGCTCCCGGGCATTTACGCCCGGGGGCCGCTCCGCCGTTTCCGGGCCTCGGCACGACCACGGCGGGACCGCCGGGCCCCCCGCGCCCATGGCTCACACAGCCACCCGGGGAGCGGGCCGCCCCGCCCGTCCGCCGAGGTCACGTCACTGAACGGTTCCCAACCCCCCACCCCCCGCGCACCAGTTGAGCGTGTCCCCAGACCAGTCACAGCCGGGGGCCAGTCCGGGGAAGACCGCACCGGAACAGTGGTCCAGACCTATTGACCTATGGTCCAGACCTTTCTATTCTCGCGGCACTGCGGGTGTGAGGCTCAGTCATGCCCACAACAACAACTCCCCATAAGGAGGCGCACCATGCGCTTCAGACACAGAGCCGCGGCACTCGCCGCGACCCTGGCGCTCCCCCTGGCCGGCCTCGTCGGACTGGCGAGTCCGGCCCAGGCGGCCACGAGTGCGACGGCCACCTTCGCCAAGACCTCGGACTGGGGCACCGGCTTCGGCGGCAAGTGGACCGTGAAGAACACCGGCACCACGACGATCAACTCCTGGAACGTCGAGTGGGACTTCCCCTCCGGCACCAAGGTCACCTCCGCCTGGGACGCCACGGTCACCAACTCCGGTGACCACTGGACCGCCAAGAACGTCGGCTGGAACGGAACCCTCGCCCCCGGGGCGACGGTCACCTTCGGCTTCAACGGCAGCGGCCCCGGCTCCCCGTCCAACTGCAAGCTCAACGGGGGCAGCTGCGACGGCACCTCCGTCCCCGGCGACGAGGCCCCCTCCGCACCCGGCACGCCCACCGCCTCGGGCGTCACCGACACCTCGGTGAAGCTGTCCTGGACGGCGGCGACCGACGACAAGGGCGTCAAGAACTACGACGTCCTGCGCGACGGCACCAAGGTCGCCACCGTGACCGGCACCACCTACACGGACACCGGCCTCACCAAGGGCACCGACTACTCGTACGCCGTCCAGGCCCGCGACACCGCCGACCAGACCGGCCCGGCCAGCGGCTCGGTGAAGGTCACCACCACCGGCGGCGACGACGGCGGCAACCCGGGCGGCGGCGAAGAGGTCAAGCTGGGGTACTTCACCAACTGGGGCGTCTACGGGCGCAACTACCACGTGAAGAACCTGGTCACCTCGGGCTCCGCCGAGAAGATCACGCACATCAACTACGCCTTCGGCAACGTCCAGAACGGCAAGTGCACCATCGGTGACGCCTACGCCGACTACGAGAAGGCCTACACCGCCGACCAGTCCGTCGACGGCGTCGCCGACACCTGGGACCAGCCCCTGCGCGGCAGCTTCAACCAGCTGCGCAAGCTGAAGGCCGAGTACCCGCACATCAAGGTCATCTGGTCCTTCGGCGGCTGGACCTGGTCCGGCGGCTTCCCCGACGCCGTGAAGAACCCGGCCGCCTTCGCGAAGTCCTGCCACGACCTGGTCGAGGACCCGCGCTGGGCCGACGTCTTCGACGGCATCGACCTGGACTGGGAGTACCCGAACGCCTGCGGTCTCACCTGTGACGAGACCAGCGCCCCGAACGCCTTCAGCACCATGATGAAGGCCATGCGCGCCGAGTTCGGCGACGACCTGGTCACCGCGGCCACCACCGCCGACGCCACCGACGGCGGCAAGATCGACGCGGCCGACTACGGCGCCGCCGCGCCGTACATCGACTGGTACAACGTGATGACGTACGACTTCTTCGGCGCCTGGGCGAAGAACGGTCCGACCGCTCCGCACTCGCCGCTGACCTCGTACGACGGCATCCCGCAGCAGGGCTTCAACTCCGCCGACGCGATCGCCAAGTTCAAGGCGAAGGGTGTGCCGGCCGACAAGCTGCTCCTCGGCATCGGCTTCTACGGCCGCGGCTGGACCGGCGTCACCCAGTCCGCGCCCGGCGGCACGGCGACCGGCCCGGCGGCGGGCACGTACGAGGCGGGCATCGAGGACTACAAGGTCCTCAAGAACAGCTGCCCGGCCACCGGCACCGTCGCCGGCACGGCGTACGCGCACTGCGGCACCAACTGGTGGTCCTACGACACCCCCGCGACCATCACCTCGAAGATGAACTGGGCCGAGCAGCAGGGCCTGGGCGGTGCCTTCTTCTGGGAGTTCAGCGGTGACACCGCGAACGGCGAGCTGGTGAGCGCCATCGACAGCGGTCTGAAGTAGTCCCGGCAGGTTCCGAGCCGCGTTCGCCCTCCCCCGGGGCTGCCTGGGGGGAGGGCGAACGCGGCTACGCCACGTTCACCCTCCCCCCAGTAGCTCCACTGCCGGGGGCACCCCCACCCAGCGGGGCCCTGAAGGTCGCTCTACGCGACGTTCACCCTCTGTCCGGGCGGTGCCGCCTCGAGCCACGCGAGGAAACCGGTCAGCGCGTCGTCGCTCATGGCCAGTTCCAGGCGCGTGCCCCGGTGCAGGCAGGCCAGGACGACGGCGTCGGAGAGCAGCGCCAGCTCCTCCTCGCCCTCGGGGACGCGACGGCCGGCCACCTCGATCGCGGAGCGCTCCAGGACCCGGCGCGGACGGGGAGAGTACGAGAAGACCCGGTACCACTCGACCCGGTCGCCGTTGTAACGCGCCACGCCGTAGGACCAGCCCTTGCCGCCGGCGTCGCCCTCCTCGGGCGCGTCCCAGCGCAGGGAGCAGTCGAAGGTGCCGCCCGATCGCTGGATCAGCCGGCGGCGCAGACCGAAGACGAAGAGTCCGATCACCACCAGGGCGACGACAATTCCGCACACAGTCAGAGCGAGGACCATCGACACCGACCTCCTCGTCTCCTAGGTAACGGAACGGAAAAAACACCCGGATCTGCCTCAGCCGCGGCCGGGTCCGGATCGCTCCGGTCCCAGCCGCGGCTGAGTGACGTCATAGCACAGCGCCGTAGGTCAGCGCCCCGCCGCCGCGCGCAGTCGGACGTCCGCGCGACGCTCGGAGTGGGCGTCGCCCTCCGCCTTCGCGTGCTCGAGCTTCCGCTGCGCCCGCTGGACGTCGATCTCGTCCGCCAGCTCGGCGACCTCGGCCAGCAGCGACAGCTTGTTGTCGGCGAACGAGATGAAACCGCCGTGCACAGCGGCGACGACCGTCCCACCGTCACTCGTACGGATGGTCACCGGGCCCGACTCCAGCACACCGAGCAGCGGCTGGTGACCGGGCATGACGCCGATGTCGCCGGACGTGGTACGCGCGACGACCAGGGTGGCCTCGCCGGACCAGACCTGACGGTCGGCGGCGACCAGCTCGACATGCAGCTCAGCAGCCAAGGGTGGCTCCTCGGGTCACCACCCGGCGGGAGAGCCGGGTGTTGGTTACAAGTCTAAGGGGCGTGACGGAGGGGACGGGACGCGCCCGCCCCCTCCGGTGTGAGCCCTGGGGCTCACCTTGAGCACGCGGCTCAGGAGACGCCGAGCTCCTTCGCGTTCTTCTTCAGGTCCTCGATACCACCGCACATGAAGAACGCCTGCTCCGGGAAGTGGTCGTACTCACCGTCGCAGATCGAGTTGAACGCGGCGATCGACTCGTCCAGCGGCACGTCCGAACCGTCCACGCCGGTGAACTGCTTGGCGACGTGGGTGTTCTGGGACAGGAAGCGCTCCACGCGACGGGCACGGTGGACGACGAGCTTGTCCTCCTCGCCGAGCTCGTCGATACCGAGGATCGCGATGATGTCCTGCAGGTCCTTGTACTTCTGCAGGATGTTCTTCACGCGCATCGCGGCCTGGTAGTGGTCCGCCGCGATGTACCGCGGGTCGAGGATGCGGGACGTCGAGTCCAGCGGGTCCACGGCCGGGTAGATGCCCTTCTCGGAGATCGGACGGGAGAGCACCGTCGTCGCGTCGAGGTGGGCGAAGGTGGTGGCCGGGGCCGGGTCGGTCAGGTCGTCCGCGGGGACGTAGATCGCCTGCATCGAGGTGATCGAGTGACCGCGGGTCGAGGTGATGCGCTCCTGGAGGAGACCCATCTCGTCGGCCAGGTTCGGCTGGTAGCCCACCGCGGAGGGCATGCGGCCGAGCAGGGTCGACACCTCGGAACCCGCCTGGGTGAAGCGGAAGATGTTGTCGATGAAGAACAGCACGTCCTGCTTCTGGACGTCGCGGAAGTACTCGGCCATGGTCAGGCCGGCCAGCGCGACGCGCAGACGGGTGCCCGGCGGCTCGTCCATCTGGCCGAAGACCAGCGCGGTCTTGTCGATGACGCCGGACTCGCTCATCTCGTCGATGAGGTCGTTGCCCTCACGGGTGCGCTCACCGACGCCGGCGAACACGGAGACACCGTCGTGGTTGTTGGCGACGCGGTAGATCATCTCCTGGATGAGCACCGTCTTGCCGACACCGGCGCCGCCGAACAGACCGATCTTGCCGCCCTTGACGTACGGGGTCAGCAGGTCGATGACCTTGACGCCGGTCTCGAACATCTCGGTCTTCGACTCGAGCTCGTCGAAGTTCGGCGCCTTGCGGTGGATCGGCCAGCGCTCACCGGTGTAGGTCTCGTCGACGTTCAGCACCTCACCGAGGGTGTTGAACACCTTGCCCTTGGTGAAGTCGCCGACGGGGACGGAGATCGCCGAACCCGTGTCGGTCACCGGGGCCTGGCGGACCAGGCCGTCGGTGGGCTGCATGGAGATGGTGCGGACCAGGCCGTCACCCAGGTGCTGGGCGACCTCCAGGGTCAGCGTCTTGATCTCGCCCGCCTGCGCCGGGTCGGCGACCTCGACGTGGAGGGCGTTGTAGATCTCCGGCATCGCGTCGACGGGGAACTCCACGTCGACGACCGGGCCGATGACCCGCGCGACGCGGCCGGTGGCCACGCCCGACGCAGCGGTCGGCTCAACAGTGGTGGTCATTAGTTGTCACTCCCCGCGGTCGCGTCGGCCAGTGCGCTCGCGCCACCGACGATCTCGCTGATTTCCTGGGTGATTTCGGCCTGGCGGGCCGCGTTGGCAAGACGGGAGAGCGTGTTGATCAGCTCGCCCGCGTTGTCGGTGGCCGACTTCATCGCGCGCCGCGTGGCGGCGTGCTTGGAAGCGGCCGACTGCAGCAGAGCGTTGTAGATGCGGCTCTCGACGTAGCGCGGCAGCAGGGCGTCGAGGACGTCCTCCGCCGACGGCTCGAAGTCGTACAGCGGAAGGACCTCGTCCTTCGTCGCCCCCGCGGCGTCAGCCGCAGGTGTCTGCGCCTGAGCCACCTCTTCGAGGCGGAGCGGCAGCAGCCGGGAGTCGACCGCCGTCTGCGTCATCATCGAGACGAACTCGGTGTAGACGATGTGGATCTCGTCCACGCCGCCCTCCGCCGTCTCCTTCTCGATGGCCTCGATCAGCGGTGCCGCGACCTGCTTGGCGTCCGCGTAGGTGGGCTCGTCGGTGAAGCCCGAGAACGACTCCGTGACCTTGCGCTCACGGAAGTTGTAGTGGGCGAGACCGCGTCGGCCGACGATGTACGTGTCGACCTGCCGGCCCTCGCGCTCGAGGCGCTCGGTCAGCTGCTCCGCCGCCTTGATGGCGTTGGAGTTGAAGGCGCCGGCCAGGCCACGGTCGCTCGTGAGGAGGAGGACCGCCGCACGGGTCGGCTCGTCCGCCTCCGTGGTCAGCGGGTGCTTGGTGTCCGAACCGGTCCCGACCGCCGTGACCGCGCGGGTCAGTTCCTGCGCGTACGGCGTGGAGGCCGCCACCTTGCGCTGCGCCTTGACGACGCGCGAGGCGGCGATCATCTCCATCGCCTTGGTGATCTTCTTGGTCGCGGTGACGGATCGGATGCGACGCTTGTAGACCCGGAGCTGGGCTCCCATGAGTCAGGTCCCTTCCTTACGTCACTTGGCGGCGGACGGGGCGTCCTCGCCGAGCAGCTTGCCGTCGCTCGTCTCGAACTGCTTCTTGAACGCCGCGATCGCCTCGGCGATGGCCTGCAGGGTGTCGTCGGACATCTTGCCGCCCTCGCGGATGGAGGTCATGAGGCCCTGCTCCTGGCGGTGCAGGTACTCGAGGAGCTCCTTCTCGAAGCGGCGGATGTCGGTGACCGGCACCTCGTCCATCTTGCCGGTGGTGCCGGCCCAGACGGAGACGACCTGGTCCTCGGTGGACATCGGCTGGTACTGGTCCTGCTTCAGCAGCTCGACCATGCGCTGACCGCGCTCCAGCTGCGACTTCGACGCGGCGTCCAGGTCGGAACCGAAGGCGGCGAACGCCTCCAGCTCACGGAACTGGGCGAGGTCCACGCGCAGTCGGCCGGAGACCTGCTTCATCGCCTTGTGCTGGGCGGAGCCACCGACTCGGGAGACGGAGATACCCACGTTCAGCGCGGGGCGCTGACCGGCGTTGAACAGGTCCGACTCCAGGAAGCACTGGCCGTCGGTGATGGAGATGACGTTGGTCGGGATGAACGCCGAGACGTCGTTGGCCTTGGTCTCGACGATCGGCAGACCCGTCATCGAACCGGCGCCCTCGGCGTCGGAGAGCTTCGCGCAGCGCTCCAGCAGACGGGAGTGCAGGTAGAAGACGTCACCCGGGTAGGCCTCGCGGCCCGGCGGGCGGCGCAGCAGCAGCGACACGGCGCGGTAGGCGTCGGCCTGCTTCGACAGGTCGTCGAAGATGATCAGGACGTGCTTGCCCTCGTACATCCACTGCTGGCCGATGGCCGAGCCGGTGTACGGCGCCAGGTACTTGAAGCCGGCCGGGTCGGACGCCGGGGCGGCCACGATGGTCGTGTACTCCAGCGCGCCGTTCTCCTCGAGCGCGCCGCGGACCGACGCGATGGTCGAGCCCTTCTGACCGATGGCGACGTAGATGCAGCGAACCTGCTTGCTCGGGTCGCCGGTGCGCCAGTTGTCACGCTGGTTGATGATCGTGTCGACGGCCAGGGCGGTCTTGCCGGTCTGGCGGTCGCCGATGATCAGCTGACGCTGACCACGGCCGATCGGGGTCATGGCGTCGACGGCCTTGTAGCCCGTCTCCATCGGCTCGTGCACCGACTTGCGCTGCATGACCGTGGGGGCCTGCAGTTCCAGCGCACGACGACCGGACGTCTCGATCTCGCCGAGGCCGTCGATCGGGTTGCCGAGGGGGTCGACCACGCGGCCGAGGTAGCCCTCGCCCACGGCGACCGACAGGACCTCGCCGGTGCGGGTGACCGGCTGGCCCTCCTCGATACCGCTGAACTCGCCGAGGACGACGCAACCGATCTCGCGCTCCTCGAGGTTGAGGGCGAGACCGAGGGTGCCGTCCTCGAACTTCAGCAGTTCGTTGGCCATGGCCGACGGAAGACCCTCGACCTTCGCGATGCCGTCGCCGGCAAGGCTGACCGTACCGACCTCCTCGCGCGAGGCCGCGTCCGGCTTGTACGACTGGACGAAGTTCTCCAGTGCGTCCCGGATCTCCTCCGGCCGGATCGTGAGCTCCGCCATCTGAGTTCCCTGCTCTCCTTGTTGGGCCCGAAGTTTCACTTTGGGGGGATGGGGACTCCCCCCTGAAAGAGGTGAATCCTCTGCACGGCCCAACCCGGGCCGTAGTCCTACGTATGCGGTTGGTGCTAGCTCGCCATGCGGCGGGCGGCGTCTTCGAGCCGGTCCGCGAGCGAGCCGTTGATGATCTCGTCGCCGACCCGCACCCGGATTCCGCCGAGGACCTCGGGGTCCACGTCGAGGTTGAGGTGCATCGCCCGGCCGTACAGCCGCGCCAGCGCAGCGCCGAGGCGCCGCTTCTGCGTGTCGCTCAGCGGGACCGCCGAGGTGACGACGGCGACCGTGCGCTCGCGACGCTCGGCGGCGAGCTTGGACAGGGATTCGATTCCCGTCTCCAGGCTACGTCCCCGGGGCGCGGTCACAAGCCGCGTCACCAGACGCTCGGTCGTGGCCTTGGCCCGGCCGCCGAGCAGGCTGTGCAGCAGCTCGCTCTTGGCCGAGGTGCTCGCCGCGCGGTCGGTCAGCGCGGAGCGCAGTCCCGTGTCGGAGGAGACGATCCGGCCGAACCGGAACAGCTCGTCCTCGACGTCGTCGAGCGTGCCCGCCTTCTGGGCCGCGGTGAAGTCGGCCATGGCGGCCAGCTCCTCCAGCGCGTCCACCAGGTCGCGCGACTGCGACCAGCGGGAGCGCACCGTACCGGCCACCAGGTCGGCGGCCGGACCGCCGACCTGACCGCCGAAGATGCGCCCGGCCAGTTCGGCCTTGGCGTCGGCGGCCTGCGCCGGGTCGGTGAGGACCCGCCGCAGGCTGACCTCGCGGTCGAGCAGCGCGGTGACGGCGGCCAGCTCGTCGGCGAGCTGCGCGGCGTCCACGGACGTGGAGTCCGTCAGCGCGTCGAGCCGCTCGCGTGCGGCTGCCAGGGCCTCGCGGCTCGCTCCGTTCATCGTCCGGCCTCGGCCTTCTCCTCGAGCTGGTCGAGGAAGCGGTCGATCACACGGCTCTGCCGGGCGTGGTCCTCGAGGGACTCGCCGACGAGCTTGCCGGCCAGGTCGGTGGCGAGCTTGCCCACGTCCTGGCGCAGCGCCTGCGAGGCGGCCTTGCGGTCGGCCTCGACCTGCGTGTGTCCGGCGGCGATGATCTCCTCACGCTGCCGCTGGCCTTCCGCGCGCATCTCGGCGATGAGCACGGCGCCCTGCTCCTGCGCCTCCTGGCGCAGGCGCGCGGCCTCGTGCCGGGCCTCGGCGAGCTGAGCCTTGTACTGCTCCAGCACGCTCTGGGCCTCGGTCTGAGCGGCCTCGGCCTTCTCGATCCCGCCCTCGATCGCCTCGCGACGCTGCTCCAGAACCTTGTTGATGTTCGGGAGGAGCTTCTTGGCGAGGAAGCCGAAGACGATGACGAAGGCGAGCAGGCCGATGACGAGCTCGGGAATCGGCGGGACGAGGGGGTTCTGCGCCTCCTCGGCCGCGATATGAAGCAGTGGGCTCATATCAGAGTGCCTTTCGTCTAGTGAGCCGGTCGCGGATCAGATGATCACGTGCCGTAGACGAACGGCATGACCAGGCCGATCAGGGCGAGCGCCTCACAGAAGGCGAAGCCGAGGATCTGGTTGGCGCGGATCAGGCCGGCGGCCTCGGGCTGACGGGCGATGGCTTCGGTGCCCTTACCGAAGATGATGCCGACGCCGATGCCGGGGCCGAAGGCGGCGATGCCGTAACCGATGGAAGCGATCGAACCGCTGACGGCAGCAAGCTGGGACATGCCAGTTCTTCCTTTTCTTCACGGGCCGGTGGGGGTGGGCCACCGGACGACTGGGGGCGGGGCGGGACGCTCAGTGGTGCTCGGCGAGCGCGCCCTGGATGTAGGTAACGGTCAGCAGGACGAAGACGTACGCCTGCAGGGCCTGGATGAAGAGCTCGAAGCCGGTCATCACGATGACCATCACGAACGAGACGCCGGCGTAGGCGATCCCGATCCCGTTCAGCAGGTACCAGCTGGCGATGGTGAACAGCACCAGCAGGATGTGGCCCGCGAACATGTTCGCGAACAGTCGCACGGCGTGGGTGAAGGGCCGCACGAGCAGGTTCGAGAAGGCCTCGATCAGCATGACGACCGGCAGGGCCCCACCGAGCGACTTGTCGTAGCCGGTGAAGTTCTTCAGGGCGCCGACGAAGCCGTGCTTCTTGAAGGTCAGCGAGACCCAGACGATGTAGACGAGCAGGGCCAGCACCATCGGGTACGCGATGATCGACGTCACTGGGAACTGGGCGAGCGGGATGATCGACCAGAGGTTCATCATCCAGATGAAGAAGAACAGGGCGACGACGAACGGGACGTACTTCTCGCCCTCGCGCTTGCCCATCGTCTCGTAGACGACACCGCGGCGGATGAAGTCGTAGCCGGTTTCGGCGACCATCTGGAGCTTGCCGGGGACGACCTGGGGCCGGCGGAAGGCCGCCCAGAAGAAGCCGACGATGATGATCGAGCCGAGCAGCGCCAGCAGCATCGTCTTGTTGAAGTACACGTTGCTGTCGCCGTCGCCCCACATGGGCTCGAACAGGAACGAGTGCAGCCCGGGAGACGGGAAGCCACAGCCGTCGAAGATGTGGCAGTCGGTCTCGAAGGCGAGCACCTGCGTCGGGTCAGCACTCACCGCGGGCTCCTTCAGCGTGGCGCATGGATTCGGCAACCTCGTGGTGTCGGCGCGGCACGGGGCCGCGGATCGGCACGGGACTGGTGTTACGGGTATGGGGGCGGCTGGGGGGCATCTCGCCTCGCGATGTGGCAGGCGTCAGCTGGGATGCCCGCGCCCGCGATGCCGCAGTTGGCACCGGACGATAGCAGGGTCTCTCATGCGCCTTTATCCCGGCCCTACGTCTCACGACGAGCGCCCCGGGGTTTCCTTCTTCTCGGCCGTCGTCGACTCGGGCTCCACGTAAAGGATCCTGGCCTTCATCTGGGCACGCGCCTGCGCGGCGACCCAGGTGAGAGTGCCGGCGAGCAACGAAAGGGCGAAGACCTTGGGATGGAACAGCGTCGTGTCCTTGAAGAGCACGATGAAGATGAACATCAGCGCAATTTGCGCCATGTACATCATCAGCGCCATCGCCTGGAAGAGCGTCGGCAGCGACTTCGCGGTCCACTGGAGGACGTAAAGCCCTGCTCCCATGAAGAGGATCACGACCACCGCTCCGACGACCGCCCCGATCGCACCCTCGCCCCCCTCGACGGCACCCCCGATCGCGACTGCGACCGCACCGACGACAGCGGTGGGCACGGCAGCCTGGATCAGGATCCGGACGTCGTTGGAGGGCATGGCGGCAGCTCCGCTTTCAGGGGGCAGGGGGTGTCGTCATGGACGAGCGTAGTCCCCCGGGTCGAGTGCATAACTCTCACCAATGGGCCGTCGCACTGCGGCCCTTCGGCTCCATCCGGGGTTCTCGTGAACGGTATCACAAACTATTTGATGAGGTCTTTACCTGAGGGTGTGCCGACCGTCACACATGAGAG
Source organism: Streptomyces sp. WG5 (assembly GCF_049974565.1). NCBI lineage: Bacteria > Bacillati > Actinomycetota > Actinomycetes > Kitasatosporales > Streptomycetaceae > Streptomyces > Streptomyces sp. WG5. The sequence goes on from NZ_JBNGGC010000031.1 coordinate 84,043, forward strand.
TGACTGTGCGCGTTTGTGCAAGTACAGAGCCGCTTTATCTGGTATTGCGGCGATTCGCTTCCCCATGGGTTGGCAATGCTCTAGTCAGATTCTTACCTTGTGCGCGAACGGGGGCCGACGGCGGTGGCCCCGTTGACGCCCGAGACGCCCGCGGGGACCGGAACACGGTCGCCGGTCGGGGCCTCGTCGCTCGTGCCCTGGCCGGTCCTGCCCTCCTCCACGGCCACCGCGGGCTCCGCCGCGGCGACGGCCGCCTTGCGGCGGCGGTAGCGGGGCGGCACGAAGCGCTCGGCCCAGCGGGGGGCACGGGGGGTGAAGCGCGGCGTCAGGAGCAGGGCCAGGCCGATCGCGCTGAGGAAGACGACGCCCAGCACGATCCACATCGACGCGGCGTTCACGGAGTAGGCGAGCGCGCCGAAGGCGATCAGCGCCGAGAAGAAGTACATGATCAGCACCGCGCGGCTGTGCGAGTGGCCGATCTCCAGCAGCCGGTGGTGCAGGTGCCCCCGGTCCGCGGCGAACGGCGACTGGCCGCGCCAGGTGCGCCTCACGATCGCCAGGATCAGGTCGGCGGCCGGGATGGCGATGATGGTCAGCGGCATCACCAACGGGATGTAGACCGGCACCATCTGGTGCACCGAGGCGCGCTCGGAACCGGAGAACAGGTTCATCAGGTCCGGGTCGACCTGGCCGGTGACCGAGATCGCGCCGGCCGCCAGGACGAGCCCGATCAGCATCGAGCCGGAGTCGCCCATGAAGATCCGGGCGGGGTGCATGTTGTGCGGCAGGAAGCCCAGGCACATGCCCATGAGGATGGCCGCGAAGAGCGAGGCCGGGGCCGCGGCCTCGATGCCGTACGAGTACCAGATCCGGTAGGCGTACATGAAGAACGCCGTCGCCGCGATGCACACCATGCCGGCCGCGAGACCGTCCAGGCCGTCCACGAAGTTGACCGCGTTGATGGTGATGACGACCAGCGCCACCGTCAGCAGGGTGCCCTGCCACTGGGTGAGCGCCACCGTGCCGACCCAGGGCACCGGGATCCACAGGATGGTCAGGCCCTGCACCACCATCACGCCGGCGGCGATCATCTGACCGCCCAGCTTGATCAGGGCGTCGATCTCGAACTTGTCGTCCAGGACGCCGATCAGCCAGATCAGGGCGGCTCCGGACAGCAGGGCCCGGGGTTCGTTGGAGTTCTCGAAGACCTCACTGAGGTTGGTGAGGTGGTCGGCGACCAGCAGGCCCGCGCAGAGTCCGAAGAACATCGCGATCCCGCCGAGCCGCGGAGTGGGTTCCCGGTGCACGTCACGTGCCCGGATCTCCGGCATCGCCCCCGCCACGATCGCGAACTTCCGTACCGGCCCTGTGAGCAGATACGTCACCGCGGCCGTGATGCAGAGCGTCAGCAGGTATTCACGCACAGGCTTCCCCACAGGTCTCGCTGGCCATCCTCGACCCCACACCCTAGCGATGCGCGCATACGGTTGAGGACTTCCGGGTATCGACGATGGTTGCACGTGTGGCTGTGCACACGTGTGCGCCTACCCCGACTCACTCCGGGTAGGGCGGGAATTCCGTGACCAGATCCCGCACGTCGTTCCGTGCCGCGGCGGCGTCCGTCCCGCCCCGCAGCACCTCCGCGAGCAGCGTGGCCACCGCCCGCATCTCCCGCTCCCCCATGCCCTGCGTCGTCAGGGCCGCGGTGCCCAGCCGCAGCCCCCGGGCGTCGCCGTGCGGCAGCGCGCAGCAGTCGAGGACGATCCCGGCCGCCGCGAGCCGGCCCCGCGCGGCCTTCCCGTCGACACCGAGCGGGGCGGGGTCGGCGGTGATCAGGTGCGTGTCCGTGCCGCCGGTGGTGACGACCAGGCCCTCGGCTGCCAGGTGCGCCGCCAGCACCCGGGCGTTGGCGATCACCTGATGGGCGTACGCGGCGTACGCGGGGGTCGCCGCCTCGCCGAACGCGACCGCCTTGGCGGCGATGGTGTGCATCTGCGCACCGCCCTGGGTGAACGGGAAGACGGCCCGGTCCACCCGCTCGGCCAGTGCGCCGCCGCACAGGATCATGCCGCCGCGCGGGCCGCGCAGCACCTTGTGCGTGGTGGCGCACACGATGTCGGCGTACGGCACCGGGCTGGGCGCCGCTCCCCCGGCGACCAGCCCGATCGGGTGCGCGGCGTCCGCGATGAGGTAGGCGCCCACCTCGTCGGCGACGACGCGGAAGAAGGCGTGGTCGAGGTGGCGGGGGTAGGCGATGGAACCGCACACGATCGCCTTGGGCCGGTGCGTGCGGGCCAGGGTGCGCACCTGGTCGTAGTCGATCAGCCCGGTCTCCGCGTCCACGCCGTAGCCGACGAAGTCAAACCAGCGGCCGGAGAAGTTCGCGGGGGAGCCGTGCGTGAGGTGTCCGCCGTAGGGCAGGCCGAGGGCGAGGACGGTGTCGCCGGGGCGCAGCAGCGCCGCGTAAGCGGCCAGGACGGCGGAGGAGCCGGAGTGGGACTGCACGTTGGCGTGCTCGGCGCCGAAGAGGTCCTGGGCCCGCTCCACGGCGAGCCGCTCGGCGACGTCGACGATCTCGCAGCCTCCGTGGTGCCGGGCGCCCGGGTAGCCCTCGGCGTACTTGTTGGCCAGCGGGGAGCCGAGGGCCGCGAGCACGGCGGGGGACGTGAAGTTCTCGGCGGCGATCAGCTGGAGCGTCGTCGACTGCCGGCGGCGTTCGGCGAGCAGGATCTCCGCCAGTTCGGGGTCCTGGCGCAGCAGGACCCCGGGCATGCTGTCATCGGCCTCGATGAGGTCGCGGGTGACCGACATGGTGCGCTCCGGGCGTGCGTCGACGGTGACGTACGACCAATGTAGGCCCGGGGGGCCGAAGCCGCCCGGCGTCGCGGGCCTTCCCGCCTACGTCCGCGCCGCGACCCCCGTCAGCGCCGTCACCACCGGGTCCAGCGCCTGGTGTATCTCGTCCCCGATCGACCGGAAGAACGGCAGCGGCGCCCCGTACGGGTCGTACACCTCGTCCGCCTCCACCGTGGGGGCCAGCAGCCAGCCGCGCAGCGCGGCGGCGGCGCGGACCAGGGCGCGCGCACGGGCGACCACCCCGTCCTCGAGGGGCGGCAGCGTCGCCGGGTCGATGGCGTTCACCAGGCGGGTGAACTCCTTGAGGGTGAAGGTGCGCAGTCCGGCCGAGTGCCCCATGGAGATGACCTGCGCCCGGTGGTCCCGGGTCGCGGTCAGCACGAGGTCCGCGCGGATCACGTGCTCGTCGAGCAGCTCGCGCCCGGTGAAGCCGGCCGCGTCCGCGCCGAAGTCCGCGAGGACCGTCTCCGCGTTCGACTCCATGGGCGCGCCCTCGTGGCCCCAGGTGCCCGCGCTCTCCACGATGAGTCCGCCGCCCAGCACGCCGAGCCGCTCCGTCACGAAATGCCGGGTCAGCCGCTCGGTGATGGGCGAGCGGCAGACGTTGCCGGTGCTGACGTGGAGGATGCGGAAGCTGTCGCGCGGGAAGCCGAACGTCGTCGTGATCTCCGCGGCGCGTTCCCCGTCGCCTATGCCACGCCCCGTCTCAGGGGCCGTCAATTCGCCACCTCGAGGTCGGGTACCACCTTGCGCAGCTCCTCCGCCGACAACGCGCCCGCGCGCAGCAGCACGGGCACCTCGCGGGTGACGTCGACGATGGACGACGGGACGTTGCCGGGGGTGGGGCCGCCGTCGAGGTAGACGGAGACGGAGTCGCCGAGCATCTGCTGGGCGGCGTCGCAGTCCTCGGGCGCCGGGTGGCCGGTGAGGTTGGCGGAGGAGACGGCCATGGGGCCGACCTCGGTGAGCAGCTCGATGGCGACGGGGTGCAGCGGCATGCGGACGGCGACCGTGCCGCGGGTGTCGCCGAGGTCCCACTGGAGGGACGGCTGGTGCTTGGCGACGAGCGTCAGCGCGCCCGGCCAGAAGGCGTCGACCAGCTCCCACGCCAGCTCGGAGAAGTCGGTGACCAGGCCGTGCAGGGTGTTCGGCGAGCCGATGAGGACGGGGGTGGGCATGTTGCGTCCCCGGCCCTTGGCGTCCAGCAGGTCGGCGACGGCCTCCCCGGTGAAGGCGTCGGCGCCGATGCCGTACACGGTGTCCGTCGGCAGCACCACGAGCTCGCCACGGCGGACGGCGGACGCGGCCTCGCGCAGACCGGTCACACGGTCGGTCGCGTCGTTGGTGTCGTATCGCCGTGCCATTTAGCGGGCCTCCTCGTACACGTACTGCGGGGTCGAAGTCAGAAGGACGGTCACGGCAGCGCCTTGCGGGCGGTCGCGAACCGCGGGCGGTTGTTGAGGTCGGGGTGGTCGGCCGCGTCGGCCCAGCCCCGCTCCTCGGTGAAGATCCACGGCACCTGGCCGCCCTGGGTGTCGGCGTGCTCGACGACGACCACGCCGCCGGGGCGCAGCAGGCGGTGCGCGGTGCGTTCCAGGCCGCGGATCAGGTCGAGGCCGTCCTCGCCGGAGAACAGGGCCAGCTGGGGATCGTGGTCGCGGGCCTCGGGGGCGACGTACTCCCACTCGGTGAGCGGGATGTACGGCGGGTTGGAGACCACCAGGTCGACCTGGCCGTCGAGGTCCGGGAAGGCCGTCAGGGCGTCGCCCTGGCGCAGTTCGACCCTGGACCCCTCCATGTTCTTCCGCGTCCACACCAGGGCGTCCTCGGACAGCTCCACGGCGTACACCCGCGAGCGGGGCACCTCCTGGGCGAGCGCGAGCGCGATGGCGCCCGAGCCGGTGCACAGGTCGACGATGCACGGCTCGACGACGTCCATGGCGCGTACGGCGTCTATGGCCCAGCCGACGACGGACTCGGTCTCGGGGCGGGGCACGAAGACCCCGGGGCCGACCTGGAGCTCCAGGTAGCGGAAGTAGGCGCGTCCGGTGATGTGCTGGAGCGGTTCGCGCGCCTCGCGGCGGGCGATCACCTCCCAGTACCGGGCGTCGAAGTCCGCGTCCGGCACGGTGTGCAGCTCGCCCCGCTTGACGCCGTGCAGATGGGCGGCGAGCTCCTCGGCGTCGGTGCGCGGCGAGGGCACGCCGGCGTCGGCCAGCCGCTGGGTGGCCTGGGCCACCTCCGCGAGCAGCAGGTTCACGCTGGTCCTCCGGGGGCTGAGCTGTGGTCCGGTGCGGGTGGTGCGGCGGTCCCTACGCGGCGGCGAGCTTGGCCGCCGAGTCCGCGTCGACGCAGGCCTGGATCACCGGGTCGATGTCGCCGTCCAGGACCTGGTCCAGGTTGTACGCCTTGAAGCCGACGCGGTGGTCCGAGATGCGGTTCTCCGGGAAGTTGTACGTACGGATCTTCTCGGAGCGGTCGACGGTGCGGACCTGGCTGCGGCGGGCGTCCGCGGCCTCCTTCTCCGCCTCCTCCTGCGCCGCCGCGAGCAGCCTCGAGCGCAGGATACGCATCGCCTGCTCCTTGTTCTGCAGCTGGCTCTTCTCGTTCTGGCAGGAGGCGACGACTCCGGTCGGAATGTGCGTGATGCGCACGGCGGAGTCGGTGGTGTTGACGGACTGGCCGCCGGGACCGGAGGACCGGTAGACGTCGATGCGGAGATCGTTGGGGTTGATCTCGACGTCGATCTCCTCGGCCTCGGGCGTGACGAGCACACCGGCCGCGGAGGTGTGGATGCGGCCCTGGGACTCGGTCGCGGGCACCCGCTGCACGCGGTGCACCCCGCCCTCGTACTTCAGCCGCGCCCAGACGCCCTGTCCGGGCTCGGTGGCGCCCTGGCCGCCCTTGGTCTTCACGGCGACCTGGACGTCCTTGTAGCCGCCCAGCTCGGACTCGGTGGCGTCGATGATCTCGGTCTTCCAGCCGACCCGCTCGGCGTAGCGCAGGTACATGCGCAGCAGGTCGCCGGCGAAGAGCGCCGACTCGTCGCCGCCCGCGCCCGCCTTGATCTCCAGGATGACGTCCTTGTCGTCGCTGGGGTCGCGCGGGACGAGCAGGAGGCGGAGCTTCTCGGTGAGCTCCTCGCGCTGCTTGTCCAGCTCCTTGACCTCGGCGGCGAAGTCCGGGTCGTCGGCGGCCAGCTCGCGCGCGGTCTCCATGTCGTCGCCGGTCTGCTTCCAGGAGCGGAACGTGGCGACGATCGGGGTGAGCTCGGCGTACCGCTTGTTCAGCTTGCGCGCGTTGGCCTGGTCGGAGTGGACCGACGGGTCGGCGAGCTTCTTCTCCAGGTCGGCGTGCTCGGCGACGAGTTCCTCGACGGCCTCGAACATCTTGGGCTCCTGCTACTGCTTGGGAAGGGGAAGACGGGCGACCAAAAACGCCGGTCCCGGCGCGCCCCGGCTGGGGGCGCGGCCGTGGACCGGCGGTTGGAGGCTCGCTACTTCTTGGAGCCGGCGGCAGCCTTGCCGAAGCGGGCCTCGAAGCGGGCCACACGGCCACCGGTGTCGAGGATCTTCTGCTTGCCCGTGTAGAACGGGTGGCACTCGGAGCAGACCTCGGCCCGGATGGTACCGGACTGGATGGTGCTGCGGGTGGTGAACGACGCGCCACAGGTGCAGCTGACCTGCGTCTCGACGTACTCGGGGTGGATGTCGCGCTTCAAGGTGTCTCCTACTGTTCCGGGAGGGCGCCGGGTCGCCGCCGCGGGCTGCGGGGGCGTGAACCGGGGCCGACGTACCAGTCTGCCAGGACTGTCGTCCTCTCCCAAAACCGGGGGCCGCGGTCGTCTATTCCCCGGTCCTCCCGTCGCCCCTACGGGGCGCTGTTCACCACGCCCTCGGCGCCGCCCGACGCCGTGCCCCGCGTCGCCGCCGCCGGGACGGGCCTGTCGTTCTTCAGGGCGGTCCACACCTGCTCGGCCTTGGTCTTCTCCACCAGGACGCGGTTGGCGTCCGCGGGGTCGTAGACGACCGGCATCGTGACCATGTTCATGTGCGAGGCGTCGATGCCCTTGAGGCCGCTCGCGAAGGACATCAGGGAGTTCACCGAGCCCAGGTCGGAGTCGGTGGTCAGCGTCTTGGTGGCGGTGTCGGCGATGTCGTACAGCTTCTTGGGGTTGCCGAGCAGGCCGATGTCCTTGACCTGGTCGGCCAGGGCCTTGACGAAGGCCTGCTGGAGCTGGATGCGGCCGAGGTCGGAGCCGTCGCCGACGCCGTGCCGGGTGCGGACCAGTCCGAGGGCCTGCTCGCCGTCGAGCGTGTGGGTGCCGGCCTGCAGGTCGAGGTGGCTGTCGGGGTCCTCGATGTCCTCGCTGGTGGTGACCTCGACGCCGCCGAGGTCGTCGACGAGCTGCTGGAAGCCGCTGAAGTCGACTTCCAGGTAGTGGTCCATGCGCAGACCGCTGATCGACTCCACGGTCTTCACGGCACAGGCGGCGCCGCCGGTGGAGTAGGCGGAGTTGAACATCACCTCGTCGGCGGCGGGGTGCTCACCGCCGTCGGCGTCGGTGCACGCGGGGCGGTCGACGAGGGTGTCGCGCGGGATGGAGACCACGCTGGCCTTCTTGTGGCCCTTGTGGACGTGCACGACCATCGCCGTGTCGGAGCGGGCGGTGCCGTCGTCGGTGCCGCCGCCGAGTTCCCTGTTGCCGTCGGCGCGGGTGTCGGAGCCGAGGACGAGGATGTTCTGGGAGCCGTTGCCGGCCTTCTCGGGCCGGTCGGTGCCGAGGACCTGGTCGATGTCGACGCTCTGGAGGTTGCCGTTGAGCTTGAAGAACAGCACTCCGGCGCCGGTGCCGCCCAGGGCCACGACGCCCGCGGCGGTCCAGGCCGCGACCAGCAGGGCCTTGCGCCGCCCGCTGCGCGGTCTGCGGCGGCGCCCCTTGCTCCGGTGGCGGGGCCCGGAAGCCTTCCCGGGTATGGCGGGATCCGGTGTGCTCTCGGCGGACATGTGCTCCTCGGCTCCAGTACGGTCGGTTGCCCCCTGCGCTCAGGGTCGGGCCGGCCGGCGCCGGCGATATGGCCGGTACCTCACCATCGTCCCTTCCGTGGAGGGACGGGGAAACCCGGCACAGGGTTGCACAGCGCTCTGTGGGCTCCCGGTGCGCAGCGGACACGGAGCGGGCACGGAGTGTGGTCGTGTTGCGTCCGGACGCTGTGCGCGGACCGTGCGCGCACGGCTTTCACCTGCACTTTCGCTCCGGGTGCCCAGGGACGTCCGCCATACGGGCAGTGACGTTGCGTGTGGCAAAGGTCTCGTTTCGGCAACGGCCGGTGTGCGGGTGGAGTGGGCGGGCGGACGCGGAAGGGCCGCTCCCGGTGCGGGAGCGGCCCTTTCGTCGATGCGTGCCGGGAGTCCGGCCCTCAGTCGCCGTTGCCCGGCGTCGGGGTCGTCTTCTGGATCTGCATCAGGAACTCGCCGTTCGACTTGGTCTGCTTCATCTTGTCGAGGAGCAGCTCGATCGCCTGCTGCTGGTCGAGGGCGTGCAGCACCCGGCGCAGCTTCCAGGTGACGGCGAGCTCCTCGCTGCCGAGCAGGATCTCCTCCTTGCGGGTGCCGGACGCGTCGACGTCCACCGCCGGGAAGATGCGCTTGTCGGCGAGCTTCCGGTCGAGCTTGAGCTCGGCGTTGCCGGTGCCCTTGAACTCCTCGAAGATGACCTCGTCCATGCGGGACCCGGTGTCCACCAGTGCGGTGGCGAGGATGGTCAGCGAGCCGCCGTCCTCGATGTTGCGGGCCGCACCGAAGAAGCGCTTCGGCGGGTACAGGGCGGTCGAGTCGACACCACCGGACAGGATGCGGCCGGAGGCCGGGGCGGCGAGGTTGTACGCGCGGCCCAGACGGGTGATCGAGTCGAGCAGGACGACCACGTCGTGACCGAGTTCCACCAGGCGCTTGGCGCGCTCGATGGCGAGCTCGGCGACCGTGGTGTGGTCCTCGGCCGGGCGGTCGAAGGTCGAGGAGATGACCTCGCCCTTCACCGACCGCTGCATGTCGGTGACCTCTTCCGGACGCTCGTCGACCAGGACGACCATCAGGTGGCACTCGGGGTTGTTGTGGGTGATCGCGTTGGCGATCGCCTGCATGATCATGGTCTTGCCGGTCTTCGGCGGGGCCACGATCAGACCGCGCTGTCCCTTGCCGATGGGCGCGACGAGGTCGATGATGCGGGTGGTCAGGACGCCGGGGTCCGTCTCCAGACGGAGGCGGTCCTGCGGGTAGAGCGGCGTCAGCTTGTTGAACTCCGGCCGTCCGCGGCCGTGTTCGGGCGCCATGCCGTTGACGGAGTCCAGGCGCACCAGCGCGTTGAACTTCTCGCGGCGCTCGCCCTCCTTGGGCTGGCGCACGGCACCGGTGAGGTGGTCGCCCTTGCGCAGGCCGTTCTTGCGGACCTGGGCGAGGGAGACGTACACGTCGTTGGGGCCGGGCAGGTAGCCGGAGGTCCGGATGAACGCGTAGTTGTCGAGGATGTCGAGGATGCCGGCCACCGGGATGAGGACGTCGTCCTCGTTGACCTGGGGCTCCTGGATCTCGTCGCGTCCGCGGCGGCCCCGGCGGTCGCGGTAGCGGCCACGACGGCCGCGGCGTCCGCCGTCGAAGTCGTCCCCGTCCTCGTCGGCCCGCTGCTGGCGGTCCTGGCCGCCGCCCTGCTGCCGGCGCTGCTGGCCGCCGCCCTGGTTCTGCTGGTCGTCGCCCTTGCCCCGGCGGTCGCGGTCGCGTCCGCGGTCGCCGCGGTCGCGGTCACCACGGTCACGGTCGCGGTCGCCGCGGTCACGGCGGTCGCGACGGCGGCCCTCGCCGCCCTCACCGTCGAAGCGGGCGTCGCCCTGGCCCTGCTGCTGGCCGGAGGGCTCGGTCTTCGGCTCGGTCTTCGTCTCGACGGCCACCGTCTCGGTGGTGGCGGACGGGCTGCCCGCGTCGGCGGTGGCCCGGCGGCGACGGCGCTCGGAGGGAGCGTCGTCGGTGGCCTTGTCGGCCGTCGGCGAGACCTTGGGGGACGGCTGGCCGGGGATGTCGATCTGCTGCTGGGCGGCTGCCTTGTCGGCGGCCGCCTTGTCCGCCTTCTTCTCGGCCCGGCCGGCCTTCTCCGCCTTCTCGGCGGGGGCCTCGTCACCCGTACGGGCCCGGGAGGTGCTGCGGCGCTTCGGCTTGGTCTCGCCGGCGGCGTCCGCCGCGGCGGGCGCGGCCTTGGCGGGGGCGCCGCCCGCGGCCTGCGCCTCCTTGATGACCTCGATCAGCTGGCTCTTGCGCATCCGCGCGGTGCCCCTGATGCCGAGGCCGGATGCGACCTGCTGCAGCTCGGCCAGCACCATGCCCTCGAGGCCGGTACCACGGCGCCGCCGGGAGCCGGCACCGGTGGCAGGCGCGGAGGCGTCCGTGGAGGGCGCGGCAGCGGTCTCCTCGACACGTGCGCCCATCAGATCGGTGGTGTCGCTCACGAAGGGTCCTTCCCTGGAGCGGACGTCGGCCTGTCTGGCTCGGCGACCGGTTGTGCTGTCCGGCTTCGGTCCTTGCTGTGCGAACCGTGCCGGGGCGGTGGTCCGCCTGAACGGCGGAAGAGATATCTGGTGATGGCGCTTCCCCTAGCCGTGGCACCCAGTGTCTGTGTCATGCGGCGTGGTCGCACCGGTTCCGGAGCGTGCCCGGCGGGCCGCTCAGTGTCCGTGTCGGCCGTACTGATCACGTACGACGTCCACGGCACAAGGCGGCTTGGGGGGCTCCCGGAAGAATGTCTGTCCCGGACGGGGACACGAGGCACCTCGCCATGGTGGGGTCGGGTGCAGACTTGAGATTAACACTACCGGATCCAACAAATATTCCCCCTCTCGAAATCCGGCAACCGTATGCCTCTAAATGTCGCTGGAGGGCGCCAGCGGCAGGACGCTCGCGCCCTGCTGGTCCAGGCTGAGCCGGTTGGCCGCCCAGTCCGTACCTGCCAGCGCCTCGACCTTGTCGGCCGTGTCGGCGTCGGCCAGGGCCATCACCGTGGGTCCGGCACCCGAGATCACCGCGGGGATGCCGTCGCCGCGCAGCCGCTCCACCAGCGCCGCGCTCTCCGGCATGGCCGGCGCGCGGTACTCCTGGTGCAGGCGGTCCTCGGTGGCCGGCAGCAGCAGCTCGGGGCGTCTGGTGAGCGCCTCGACGAGCAGCGCGGCGCGGCCGGCGTTGGCGGCGGCGTCGACGTGCGGGACGCTGCGCGGGAGCAGGCCTCGCGCGGTCTCCGTCAGTACCGGTTTTCCGGGCACGAAAACCACCGGAACGATGGAATCGGAGGGCTCCATCCTGATGGCCCGGGCGGCGCCGGAGTCCATCCAGGACAGGGTGAAGCCGCCCAGCAGACAGGCCGCCACGTTGTCGGGATGGCCCTCGATCTCGGTGGCGAGGTCGAGCAGCGCGGCGTCGTCGAGGCGGGATTCGCCGCCTATGGTCACCGCGCGCGCCGCGACGATGCCGGCGCAGATGGCGGCGGAGGAGGAGCCGAGGCCGCGGCCGTGCGGGATGCGGTTGGCGCAGACGATCTCCAGGCCGCGCGGCTGTCCGCCCAGGAGGTCGAAGGCGGTGCGCAGGGCGCGGACGAGGAGGTGCTTCTCGTCGCGCGGCAGCGTCTCGCTGCCCTCGCCCGCGATGTCGATGTGCAGCCCTGAGTCGGCCACCCGGACGACCACGTCGTCGTACAAGCCCAGCGCGAGGCCGAGGGCGTCGAAGCCCGGGCCGAGGTTGGCGCTGGTGGCGGGGACGCGCACCCGGACGGCGGCGGCGCGGAACGCTGGACCGGCCATCGCTTGATGACTCTCCTTGAGCTGCGTGACTGTCGAATGAGATTCGATGACTTACGGAACCCGGGCTCGCCGCTGCCTGCCCAACGGCCGACCACTGCCTGCCCGACGGCTCCCGGCCGCTTCCCGACCGCGGAGACGGCGCGGCACCGCGGCATATGCGGCGGGCGGGTTCGGTACAGCCTATCGAAGGAAGGTTCTGTGGCGACATAGGGCGCACAGGAGGCGCACGATGCGTGTCGTAAGCCCCCTGTGCACCCCCCGTAAGGGACATGCCCGGCTGGACGTCGCTTACGCCCCCGTACGCTGGGCGCGTTTCACGGGGACCACGGGATCGCGGCGATCGGCGGGACCACAGGATCACGGCGATCGGCGAGACCACAGGATCACGGGGATCACAGGGATCCGGGGACGACGCGGATGGGGTCCCTCAGATCAGACCGAGCCGCTCGGCCGCCGTCGCCGCGTCGACCGGGACGGTGACCGGCTGCGGGGCACCGGCGACGGCCCAGTCCGGGTCCTTCAGCCCGTTGCCGGTGACGGTGCACACGATCCGCTGCCCCGGGTCGACCTTGCCCTGCTCGGCGGCCTTCAGCAGACCGGCCACCGACGCGGCGGACGCAGGCTCCACGAAGACGCCCTCCTGGGAGGCCAACAGCCGGTAGGCGCGCAGGATCTCACGGTCCGTCACCTCGTCGATGGCGCCGCCCGACTCGTCCCGCGCGGCGAGCGCGAGGTCCCAGGAGGCGGGGTTGCCGATGCGGATGGCGGTGGCGATGGTCGACGGGTCCTTGACGACCTCGCCGCGCACGATCGGGGCGCTGCCGGAGGCCTGGAACCCCCACATGCGCGGCGCCTTCGTGCTGACCTTGTCGGCGGCGTACTCCTTGTACCCCTTCCAGTACGCGGTGATGTTGCCCGCGTTGCCGACCGGCAGGACGTGGATGTCGGGGGCGTCGCCGAGCATGTCCACGATCTCGAAGGCGGCCGTCTTCTGCCCCTCGATACGCACCGGGTTGACCGAATTGACCAACGCCACGGGGTAGTTGTCGCTGAGCGCGCGGGCGAGCGTGAGGCAGTCGTCGAAGTTGCCGTCGACCTGGAGGATCTTCGCCCCGTGCACGAGGGCCTGGCCCATCTTGCCGAGCGCGATCTTGCCCTGCGGCACGAGCACGGCGGAGACCATCCCGGCCCGCACGCCGTACGCGGCGGCGGAGGCGGAGGTGTTGCCGGTGGACGCGCAGATGACGGCCTGCGCACCCTCCTCCTTGGCCTTGCTGATGGCCATCGTCATGCCGCGGTCCTTGAAGGACCCGGTCGGGTTCGCCCCCTCGACCTTGAGGTGGACCTCGCAGCCCGTGCGCTCGGAGAGCACCTGCGCGGGCACGAGCGGCGTGCCGCCCTCGCGGAGCGTCACGACGGGCGTGCTGTCGGAGACGGGCAGCCTGTCCCGGTACTCCTCGATGATTCCGCGCCACTGGTGGGTCATTGCTGGTTACTCTCCTTCAACCCGCATGATGCTGGCGACACCCCGCACGGTGTCGAGCTTGCGCAGCGCCTCGACCGTACCGCCGAGGGCGGCGTCGGACGCACGGTGGGTGACGACGACGAGGGAGGCCTCGCCGTCCTTGCCGGACTGGCGCACGGTGTCGATGGAGACACCGTGCTCCGCGAACACGGTCGCGACCTGGGCGAGCACGCCCGGTTTGTCGGCCACGTCGAGGCTGATGTGGTAGCGCGTGACGACGTCGCCCATCGGCGAGACGGGAAGCGCCGCGTACGCGGACTCGCCGGGTCCGGTGGCACCGCCCAGCCGGTTGCGGCAGACGGCGACGAGGTCGCCGAGCACGGCGGACGCGGTCGGCGAGCCGCCGGCGCCGGGCCCGTAGAACATGAGCTGGCCGGCGGCGTCGGACTCGACGAAGACGGCGTTGTAGGCGCCGCGCACGTTCGCCAGCGGATGGCTGAGCGGGATCATCGCGGGGTGCACGCGCGCGGTGACCGACCCGCCGTCCGCGGCCCGCTCGCAGATGGCGAGGAGCTTGATGGTGCAGCCCATCTCCTTGGCGGAGGCGAAGTCGGCGGCGGTGACCTCGGTCATGCCCTCGCGGTAGACGTCGTCGAGGCGCACGCGCGTGTGGAAGGCGATCCCGGCCAGGATGGCGGCCTTGGCGGCGGCGTCGAAGCCCTCGACGTCGGCGGTCGGGTCGGCTTCCGCGTACCCGAGGGCGGTGGCCTCGTCGAGCGCCTCCTGGTACCCGGCGCCGGTGCTGTCCATGGCGTCGAGGATGAAGTTGGTCGTCCCGTTGACGATGCCGAGCACCCGGTTGACCTTGTCGCCGGCGAGGGACTCGCGCAGCGGCCGGATCAGCGGGATGGCACCGGCGACGGCGGCCTCGTAGTACAGGTCCTTGCCGTTCGCGTCCGCCGCGGCGTGGAGCGTGGCGCCGTCCTGCGCGAGGAGCGCCTTGTTGGCGGAGACGACCGACGCGCCGTGCTCGAAGGCGGTGGTGATGAGGGTCCGGGCGGGCTCGATCCCGCCGATGACCTCGACGACGACGTCGATGTCCCCGCGTTTGACCAGGGCGGTGGCGTCGGTGGTGACGAGGGCGGGGTCGATGCCCTCCCGCACCCGGTCGGGCCGCCGTACGGCCACGCCCGCGAGCTCCACCGGGGCCCCGATCCGGGCGGCGAGGTCGTCGGCGTGCGTCGTCATGATGCGCGCCACCTCTGAGCCGACCACTCCACAGCCCAGCAGCGCCACCTTCAGCGGACGCGTACGCATCATCCGACCTCGTTTCCTCATACCGTCTACGGTTGGACCAGTCTCACGCACCGGACGGGACTTTCTGCCATTCGTCCGAATCGTGAGACGTTTATTTCATTTTCGCCGGGCGGATGACGGAAGATCTTCCGCCCGGCTCGTCGTCTGTCCGCCTGCGCGCCCGTCCGCCCGTTCGCCTGTCCGTCTGCCGGCTGTCACCCGACGTCGAGACGCAGCAGGTCCTCCTCGGTCTCCCGCCGGACGATGACCCGCGCCTCGCCGTCCCGCACGGCGACCACGGGCGGACGCAGCACGTGGTTGTAGTTGCTGGCCATGGAACGGCAGTACGCCCCGGTCGCCGGTACGGCGATGAGGTCACCGGGGGCCAGGTCCCCCGGCAGGAAGGCGTCCTTGACCACGATGTCCCCGCTCTCGCAGTGCTTGCCGACGACCCGCACGAGCATGGGCTCGGCGTCGGAGGTGCGGGAGACGAGGGCGACGCTGTACTCGGCGTCGTACAGCGCGGTGCGGATGTTGTCCGACATGCCGCCGTCGACGGAGACGTACGTACGCAGCCCGTCGAGCGGCTTGACGGTGCCGACCTCGTAGAGCGTGAAGGCGGTGGGCCCGACGATGGCCCGCCCGGGCTCGACGGAGATACGGGGCGTGCGCAGCTTCGCGCTCTCGCACTCCCGCGTGACGATCTCGGTCAGCGCCTTGGCGATCTCGTGCGGCTCACGGGGGTCGTCGTCACTGGTGTACGCGATCCCGAGCCCACCGCCGAGGTCGATCTCGGGCAGCTCGACACCGTGCTCGTCGCGGATGTCCTTGAGCAGCCCGACCACCCGGTGGGCGGCGACCTCGAACCCCGACATGTCGAAGATCTGCGACCCGATGTGCGAGTGGATCCCGATGACTTCGAGCCCGTCGAGCTGGAGCGCCCGCCGCACGGCTTCCGCCGCCTGCCCGCCGGCCAGCGGAATCCCGAACTTCTGGTCCTCGTGGGCGGTGGCGATGAACTCGTGCGTGTGCGCCTCGACCCCGACGGTGATACGGATCTGCACCCGCTGCCGCTTGCCCAGCGACTGGGCGATGTGGGCGACGCGCACGATCTCCTGGAAGGAGTCGAGCACGATCCGCCCGACATCGGCGCGGACGGCGCGCTCGATCTCCTCCGGCGACTTGTTGTTCCCGTGGAAGGCGATGCGGTCGGCGGGCATCCCGGCGGAGAGCGCGGTGGCCAGCTCGCCCCCCGAGCACACGTCGAGGTTCAGCCCCTCCTCGTCCAGCCACCGCACGACGGCCCGGGACAGGAACGCCTTGCCCGCGTAGAAGACGTCGGCGTCCGCGCCGAACGCGGTGCGCCAGGCCCGCGCCCGGGCCCGGAAGTCGGCCTCGTCGAGGACGTAGGCGGGGGTGCCGTACTCCTCGGCGAGCCGCGTGACGGGGATCCCGCCGACGGTGACGACACCGTCCGCGTCCCGTCCGACGGTCTGGGCCCAGACCTTGGCGTCGAGGGCGTTGAGGTCGGCGGGCGGGGCTGTGCTCGCCGCGGAGCGCCCCTCGGGAAGGACGTCGGCGTGACGGGGCCCGGCGGGGTGTGCGGAACGGCTCATGTCGTCTACTGCGCTCTCTCAGAGGTGGTCGGGTGCGTCGATACCGAGGAGGGACAGGCCGCCGGCCAGCACCGCCCCGACGGCTTCGGCGAGAGCCAGCCGGGCGCGGTGGGCGGCCGAGGGTTTCTCCCCACCGCGGGGCAGCACGGCGGGCAGCAGGGGCAGCGCGGCGTCGGCGACGGTGACGAGGTGCCGGGCGACCCGGTCGGGGGCGCGGTGCGCCGCGGCGGCGACGAGGACCCGGGGGTGGTCGGCGAGGGCGGCGAGGACGTCCCGCGCCGTGCCGGTCACCGGGCCGGGCTCGGCGGCGAAGCGGAGATCCGCGGCGTTGCGGGTCAGGGCACGGGTGCGGGCATGGGCGTACCGCACGCGGAAGAGCGGGTTGCCCTCGCGCTGCACGAGGTGCTCGTCGCCGATTCGGGGCCGGTCGTGGGCGGCGGGGTGGAGCAGGGCCCAACGGCCGGCGTCGCGACCGAGGAGGAGCGGGTCGGCGGGGGCCGGGACGGGCCGCACGTCCACCGGCAGAGCCGCGACCGCCGGACCGGCCGCGTCGACGTGTACGCCGAGCACGGCGGTCCACTCGGGTTCGAGCGGGGCGACACAGCTGGTGCGGACCGCGGTGCCCTGGGAGCGCAGGATGCGCGCGGCGGCGTCGGCGACGACGACGGCACGGAGGTCGTGGGGGCAGTGCAGCCGCACGATGCGACGGCCGGCCGTGTCGGCCCGGTCGGCCCTGTCGGCCCTTTGGGCCCGGTCAGTCTCGTCGGCCCGGTCGGTCCCGTCGGCGTACCCGTACCGTGCCCCGCACCGCAGGATCTCCTCGACGAGGTCGGTGGGCGCGGTGCCGTGGAGGCTGATGTTGAGGAACCCGGGCCCGGTCAGGACGACGTCGGTGATTCCGTCGACGTCGACGAGGTACGGCCGCAGCACCTCCGCTACCCGGCGGGGCGGCTGCCCGGCCGGGCGGGCGAGCTGGAGGGCGATGCCGGTGGCGTAGTCCCCGCACCCTCCGGGCCCCGGCGGCGCGACCACGGCTCGCTCAGGGACGCTCACGTTCAGCTCACCCGCGTCGACAGCGCGACGCACCGCGTGCAGCACGGTACGGGAGAGCTCTACGGGGGTCACGGGTCAAGCGTAGGGGAGGAGGGGGGTGGGTAGGCGAACCGGTTTGCGGCAGTCCCGGGATGTGGACGGGGACCTCGCGGGGACGGGCGTGGCGAGACGGCCCAGCGCGCGGCAGCCGTTGCCGCGCACCACCCGCCCGTCCAGGACCGACTAGGCCTGAGCAGGCGATTCGCTCTCCCCGGCGAAACCGAGGAGGCTGGTGAAGGAAGACGAGGCCTTCCGCTCGACCAGGTGCCGCACCAGGCCGACGAGCTCGGCGGGCTCGAAGGGCTTGGAGAGGAAGGCGTCGGCCCCGGCGTCGAAGCCGGCGTCGACCTCGTACGGGGTACAGGCACTGACGATGGCGATCGGAAGGCCCCGGGTCCGCGGATCGGCACGCAGCCGGGCGGCGGTCCTGAGCCCGTCGAGCCGGGGCATGACCACGTCCAGCGTGACGGCGTCGGGCTGCACCTGATGAACGACTTCAAGACACTCGGCACCATCGGCCGCGGTCACGACCTCGAAGCCCTCCAGCTCGAGATTGACCCTGATCAGCTGCCGGATGACCTTGTTGTCGTCCACAACAAGAACTCGGCCAGACGCCCTAGGCACAACTCGAGAGTAGGTCCGGACCGGCCACCGCGTCCGGGTTTTCCCCACTTCCACCCCGCGCGAGGGACAACGCCCGCGCGGCTGACGCGCCGAGAGACCCGTGGGACACCCACGGGACACCCCACGACCCGCGAAAACCCGTTCATGACCACCCCGGCGGAGCTGGTAGTGTTCTACCCGTCGCCGCGAGCAACACCGAACGCGGCGGACACGCCCCCGTAGCTCAGGGGATAGAGCAACGGCCTCCGGAGCCGTGTGCGCAGGTTCGAATCCTGCCGGGGGCACACTGTGTAAGTGTGTCCAAGACCCCGTCACCAGCGGAAACGCTGAGGCCGGGGTCTTCGCGTATGTGCAGGCGGAAGCAGTCGGAAGCAGCCGTCTGTCTGTGATCACGTTGTAATGGCGTATTGATCTTGGAGTGCTTCGCAGCAGGTCAGCGGGTGTGACGCAGGCTCTCGGCGTAGCTCCGTGGACGGGCGAAAACCCGGATCTCTCCGGGGCTGTCGTTGGTTGGTGTGTCGTGCGTCAGCTCCAGGCGTCGTCCTCCCCCAGCCCTTGCATGATCCGGTCGTTCATCTCCTGCTCCTGGCCGTCGATCAGCTCATGCACACGGGCAATCTCTTGCAGCTCTCCCACAGGAAGAGATGCCTTCCCGATCCACCGCACCGCAGCTGAGATCTCCTCCGTGCGCTCTCACTCCCTGCGCGGCACAGGCAGGACATACGACCGCAGGGTCCGACGCAGCGCCTCCGGAGCGGGTCGTTCCCGTCCCGGCTTGGCCAGGACGGGAACGACCGTCGCCAAAGCGTCCGTCATGCTGTCCCGCTGCCTGGCGGTGCCTCTGCCCACCGGGCTTCGTCCGGCCCGCGTAGGGGGCCGAGGGAGACGGTCTGGCGGCAGACCGTGACCGTGCCCACCGCGCTGACCCGCCGCTGCACCTGCACCGGCTCCACGCGGGGCCGCGGTTGTGGCCCGGCCGGCCGCAGATCCCGCAGCCCCCGCAGCCTGCGGACTTCCTCGCTGGTCCGCGGGTTGGACCGCACCCGCAGCAGTTCCCGCGAGGCCGGATCGAAGAACGACAGCGTCTCGTCATCGATGCGCACACTCACCTGACGACCGCCAAGGGTCTCCGCCGCCAGCACCTGATGCCCGCTCAGGCCCACCAGGCCGCTGTTGTTCAGCACCCGCTCCACGGTGTGGGGGTCGAAGGCGGACGGCATGGGAGCTGGGGTGAGTGGTGGACCGGTGAGGGGCCGCGTGCCTGACTGTCTGTCAGTGGCGGCTCTTACGCTTCCGCCATGCGCAAAGGTGCGATCACTCGAGACGGTGTCCTCAAAGCTCTGGCGGAGTATGACGACCTGGGTCAGGACGAGTTTCTGTCCATGTACGGGTACAAGCCGGCAACCGGGTACTTCCTCCTGCACGAGGAACGAACCTACGACTCCAAGGCCATCGCTGGCGTGGCTCACAAGTTTGATCAAGGTCGAGCACTGAGGCCGGACGAGCTGATCGGCGGAAGGTCACACGCCGCCAGGTGGCTCGCCCGACTCGGCTTCACAATCCGTTCGTCCCGGAGCCCCGACTGGACTCGTGACGAGATCATCCTTGCCTGCGACCTGGCCATGGCCAACGGCTGGAAGCGACTGGAATTCGACGACCCCCGTGTGATCGAGCTGTCTGCGCTGCTCCAGGCCATGCCGATCCACCCCGAGGAGCTACGCAACGAGCTGTTCCGAAACCCCAACGGCGTAGCGCGTAAGACGGTTGACATCACATGCCGGCACCCCAGCTACATGGGCAAGCCCACGAACGGGAATGCCCTGGACGTCGAAGTCATGAACGACTTCCTCGCCCGGCCGACTGAGATGGCGCAGGTGGCCCGGCGCATCCGGCAAGGCCTGGTCGCAGGAGAATTTCAGGAGCTGTCACCCGAGGTCGAGGATGAAGAAGACTTCAGCGCGCCCGAGGGTAGGTTGCTGCTTGGCCGCCATCGGAGCCGTGAACGGAACAAGGCTTTGCGTAAAAAGAAGATCGATGCGGCATTGCGCCAGGGCCGACAGCTCGCCTGCGAGTCGTGCGGCTTCGATTTTGAACGAATCTACGGTGCCCGTGGGAGAGGGTACATCGAGTGCCATCATGTCGTTCCGCTGCACGAGGCTGGAGAAGGCCGCACCAAGCTCAGCGATCTCGCCCTCATCTGCGCCAACTGTCACCGCATGATCCATCGGCACGCACCATGGCCAACTCCTGGTGAGCTGCGAGCCTCGATAGAGCAAAAGCATGCAGACGACAGGCGGGCTGCGGCAGCCTTGGCGCGACCGCGCAGGGCGGCAGACGAGCAGGTGCCGAACCCGTGAGCTGACATCAACGCTGGCGCATGACGGTTGTCCGGGGGAACCCTGAGTGGAAACCGCGGTGGGGCACGCCGAGGAGCTTGACCACCTCCGGCCGAACTCCTCAAGCGGCGCTCACCTTCCGCTCAGGGCCAGGGCATGAAGTCGGCGGACGGGTTGAGGTGCAAGGAGGACCTGAAGCCGTTGGAATCCATCCTTCGCACAGGGCGCGTCGCATGGCTCGGGCAACGGCGGACGGCAGTGCCTGCCGCTCCCGATGCAGGGGGAAGCCACGGTCAACGCAGGCATTCAGCAGTTGAGTGCCAGCAACCTGAAGGCATCAAAGCTCCTGCTCAGCGGCACGAGCCCGCCTTCGGCCCATGCGAGTGCCTACCGCTTCGGCCACCAACACCACCACCCCTGCCAGCCAAATCATCTGGTACGCCCGGCCTCGAGGACGCGGAGTCAGAGCAGCATGATGTCCTCCGTGATGAACAGTGCAGACCTGCATCCTGCCCGGATAGCGGGTTACGACGGTGGTCCCCTCACGTACCAGGTCGGGCTCTTGGACGAGCCGCTCTTCTGGCTGGGGCACCTCTACTCGTATCCAGAGTGAGGAGGCCGAGGAACTGCTGTTCGGTGCGGACTACGACGCGGCCGACGACTTCCAGCGGCAGCTGCGAAAGCGGGGCGAGTGGCCGGCATTCACGGTTCCACTCGCTGCTGATCACCGTCTTCGCGTGGTCTACCGGACAGTCGCGGACGACACCGGAACCGACTACCTCGTTCACCACCCCGACTGGGGCCAGGCCGAGGTCCTCGCCCGGGATGACGGGCACTTCATGGGTCCGGGCCTGTCGTGGTCTGAACTCGTGGCAGCTTCGGACAACTGCTGCCCGGCGGCAGCACCACCGATCCCCACTCCCGTCTGCTGCTCCTGCTGCCCGCGTTCGGCGATGATGCAGTACCGGACGACGCTGTTGGCCGCCTGGCGGGTGCGCTACGCGCCCGCACGAGCGTGGAAGACCCCGAGACCCTCGCCTCTGCTCTCCTGGAGGATCAAGGGGCCCCCGGCCCCGCGCGCTGGACGGTAGCCGGGCACGGATTCTCCGTGAACGATGGCGAGTACTCCTTCCGCAACCCCACCAACCTCTTCGCCCTGTCAGCCGATCGCCTGGCTCAGGTGGCCACCGCGCTGGCGCCTCCCGCACAACAATGTCCAACGGCACGGGGCGGTGTTTGAACGATCCAGCCGTGACCGCTGTGATCACGGCTACGCAGCCGGCGTGGATAGCTCCGTTCGCCGGGCTGAGCCCTCGCTGTTTCAGCGAGTTGGTGACGATGCGGCAGCGCGACGGGGCGGACGCAGTTCGCAGGGGTCGACCGTGGAGTCTGTCGCTGGAGGACCGGATACCACTTCACGACGTACTGACGCGCGAACTTGACAATGCGCCGGCTCGCCCCGCTGTTCGGCATCGCGAAGTCCGCAGCTGACCGCATCATCGACCACCTCGGGCCCCTGCTCGCGCTCCGGCCCCGGAAGCATCGCCCGAATGCGCAACCTCGCCCTCACCGGATAGACCAGCGACCACACGGCGATCGACCCTTCCCTGGGCGACTCATAGATCGTTTACGGGACCGTCCTTAAGCTGGACGTGGCCTGCCTGTGGACTCGTCGCGCCCAACCTGCCGCGTACAGACCCGTGACCTGCTGCGTTGCCCAGGCCCCAAGCGGCCTCCGAAGCCGTGTGCGCAGGTTCGAATCCTGCCGGGGGCACTTCGCCCGAAGTGCCCAAGGACCCCGCCGTCAGCGCGTTCGCTGAGGTCGGGGTCTTCGCGTATGTGCAGGTGGACGTCGCCGGAAGCCGCCGTTCGCGGTACGGGCCGGACCCGTCGCTCACCGTCCGTGCTCCCGCCGCTCTCGCATGACTGTGGACGCAAGGTGGCCGGGAGCGGTGCGCGCCTTCACCGCGGCGGCGGTGCGAGCGGTCCGGGAGTCGCCTGTCGTCTGGACGAGGAGCCGCCGGTTCGTCAGGACATGGCTGATCGTTTCGGGGGTGGCTTCGCCCCTCTCGCGATGGAGCTCCATGGGCTGGGCGGAGGGGCATCGCGGCGGCGACGGCGTTCTGCGTACGCGGGATCGGCTGCGGGTCGGAGTGAAGCGGCTGTGTGCGCACGGTGTCCTCCATCCCGCTCCGTATGTGCGCGACGGTCGCTCAGCCCCGCTCCGTGACCGTCCGGGCTCATGGACGGCTGCCTCGCCGGGACGGGCCCCGTCCGTCAGACCCACCTGAACGGGAGCACGACCTCACGAGTCACGAGTGCGACCTCAGTCACCGTTCGCCGGACTCAACTCCCTTGCGGACGTGCGCACGCACCGCTCAGCGGGCCACCGTGCGACTGTGACAGGCCGTGGGTCACGTCGCCTTGATCACCCTTACGATCAACCAACGAAGTCAGAACGTTGAGCAACAGGAGAGTGAAGTACGTTGCCCACCATAAGAATCCGCACCCGGCAGACTCGCGGCGCCATGACCGCCGGCATCGTCCTGGCGGCCACTGCCGGCCTGCTCACCACGGCGCCGACCGCGCAGGCGGTGTCGGGCAAGCCCGCGGCCGCGGGCGACCATGCCTTCACCGCACGGCTTCACATCGGCGAGGGCGACGCCATGCGCGGCTGCTCCGCCGCGCTGGTGCACCAGCAGTGGCTGCTGACCGCCGCGAGCTGTTTCGCCGCCACCCCGGGCGGCGAGGTCAAGGCGGGCAAGCCCGCGCTGAAGTCCAAGGCGACCCTGGGCGAGCAGACCCTCGGCATCGTCGAGGTGGTCCCGCGCGACGACCGGGACGTGGCCATGGTCCGGCTCGCCGAGCCCGTCACCACGGTCGAGCCGGTAGCGCTGGCCGCCGACGCCCCCGAGGCGGGGGAGATTCTGCTCGGTGCCGGATTCGGGCGGACCGCCACCGAGTGGGTCCCGAACCAGTTGCACACCGGTGAGTTCCTGGTGGACTCCACCACCGACACCACCGTGGCGCTGACCGGTCAGGACGGGGCGTCCGTCTGCAACGGTGACACCGGGGGCCCGGCCCTGCGCCGCACGGGCAGTGGGGTGGAGCTGACGGCCATCCACAGCCGTTCCTGGCAGGGCGGGTGCTTCGGCGGGACGGAGACCCGGACCGGCGCCGTGGACGCCAGGGTCGACGGCTTGGCGGGCTGGGTGAAGGACGTCCGTAACCGCGACCGGAGCCACTCAGCCGACGTCGACGGCGACGGCAAGGCCGACCTGGTCGTCCTCCGCTCGAACGGCGACGTCGCGGTCCACCGCAACCAGGGGGACAGCTTCGCCCCGGGCCGGGTCATGTCCGGCGGCTGGGGCCTCTTCGTGACCTGGAAGGACCTGGGCCGGCTGTACTTCGCCGACGTCAACGGCGACCGCAAGGCCGACATGATCGTCCACACCAACGACGGCAACATCGAGGTCCGCACCAACCACGGCACCTACTGGGACCAGGGCACCCACTGGTCCGGCGGCTGGGGCCGCTTCGTGACCTGGAAGGACCTGGGCCGGCTGTACTTCGCCGACGTCAACGGCGACCGCAAGGCCGACATGATCGTCC
>NZ_JBNGGC010000032.1:0-99341 GCF_049974565.1 Streptomyces sp. WG5
GTGGGGTGGGGGGGGGCCGGCGCCCCCCCCCCCGCCCCCCGCCCCCCCCCCCCCCCCCCGGCCCCCCCCCCCCCCCCCTCCCCCCCTCCCCCCCCCCCCCCCCCCCCCCCCCCCCCCCCCCCCCCCCCCCCCCCCCCCCCCCCCCCGGGGGGGGGGGCGGGGGGGGGCGGGGGGGCCCCCCCCCCCCCCGCGCCGCCCCCCCCCCTCCGGGATCCTCACCGGTCTTCTAGGACCGGCCGGTCCTCCTGAGCCGGGAGACGTCCGCGACCACCGGCCGGTGGTCCGATGCCACGGCCTCCTCCGGCACGGAGGCGCCGCGTACCCGCACCCCCTTCCCGACGGCCACGTAGTCGATCCGCTTCACGGGTGCCGCGGCCGGGTACGTGCCGCCGGTGCCCGTCCCCGCGTCGCGCACCTCCGCCCACAGCGGACGCAGTTCGGGTGCCGAAGGCTCGGCGTTGAAGTCACCGAGCAGCACCTGCCGTGCGCCCGGCAGTTCCGCCCGCTCCCGCGCCATGATCCGCCGCGTGTCGGCGACCTGCGCCACCCGCACCGCCGGGTCGGACCGGTAGTCGAGGTGTGTCACGAACACCTGCACCGGCACTCCGCGCACCTTGAGCGTCACCTCGCCGAACCCGGGCGCGGGTGCCGGCGCCGGATTCCGGTCCTGCGTGGACAGGCGCGTGATCTCGTGGTTCGTCGCGGAGCGGACCGGGAAGCGGGACAGCACCGCCACGCCGTACTCGCGCCGCGGGCCCCCGGCCTCCACCGGGTCGAGGCTGTAGATGGGGGCGAACGACACCCGCATGCCGAGCCGGCGACCCAACTCCTCGGCCGTGTCCAGCCCCTGGCTGCGTGCACCCCAGTGCACGTCGACCTCCTGGAGGCCGATCACATCCGCGTCCAGGGCGCGCAGTACGGCGGCCTGCCGGTCGAGGTCGAAGACACCGTCCGATCCGGTGCCGGCGTGGATGTTGTAGGTGGCGACGCGCAGCGGGACCGCGGTTCCCCCGCCTTGGTCGGCGGAGGCCGGTGTCGCCACTGCCAAGCTCAACAGGGCAGCGGTCACGGACAGTTGGACGACGGTGCGTGCTCTGGCAGACATGGCGGCACGGTACGCGGGAAACACCCGCCGCGAGGCTTGCGGCGCGACATCGTCCGCGACCCGTACCCCGTACGCCACCGGTGGTTCACGGACGCCGCAGCAACCGGTTGACCGTGCGGCCGAAGACGTACCGCCCCGCACCGCCCAGCGCGCCGTCGAAGGCGGACGGCAGGAGACGCACCCGCAGCTCCTCGCGCCACAGGACGCGGGTACGGCCGCCGGGGCCGGGACGGACCTCGATCTCGGCCCAGCCCCCGACCAGCCGGCCGCGCTTCTCCAGCCGGCACAGACCGGGGGCGCCGTCCCGCGGTGGCTGCCAGACGGTCACTTCCATCCGGTCGTCGAAGGCGAGCGGGCCGGCACCCGTGCGGGCCACGATCACCGTGCCCGGGCGGGTGGGCCCGGGGGTGGTGACGGTGACCCGGGTCAGCGGTACGGCGTCCCCGTGCCGCTGCCACGCCGTGAGCCGGCGCCAGGCCTCGTCCAGGGGGAGCGGGGCGGTGCGTTCGAGCGAGAAGATGGCCACGCAGCGATCGTAGGGAACCGGCCGCGTGACCGGGCGTAGGGCCTAGCGGTAGACCTTGCCCGGCTCGGCCTTCCCGGGGGCCAGCAGCTGGGGCACCGTCACGAAGACGTAGCCGCGCTTCTTGAGCGCGTCGATGATCCCGGGCACGGCGGGCACGGTGCCGTCGTAGAGGTCGTGCAGCAGGATGATGCCGTCCCGGGACGACTGCTTCAGGACGCGTTCGGTGATCAGGCCGGAGTCGTTCGTCGTGTAGTCCTTGGCGGTCACGCTCCACAGCACCTCCGCCAGCCCCAGTTCGCGGCAGATCTCGTGCACCGTGTCGTCCGTGCGGCCCTGCGGCGGGCGCATGAGGGTGGGGCGCCGCCCGGTCAGGCGTTCTATCTCCTTGTCGGTGCGCTCCAGTTCCTCGCGTATCTCGTCCGGTTCGGCGTCCGTGAGGATCTTGTGCGTCCAGGTGTGGTTGGCCAGCTCGTGGCCCTCGTCGGCCATGCGTCTGACCAGCTCGGGATACGTGTCGATGTGCCGTTTGCCGAGCAGGAAGAAGGTCGCCGGGACCTTCTTCTCCTTGAGTATGTCGAGCAGCCGGGCGGAGTGCTCGCTCGGTCCGGCGTCGAAGGTCAGCGCGATGCACTTGACGCGGCCGCAGTCGACGGCGCCGAGTCCGGCCCGTGCCTGGGTGCCCGCCGCGCCGCGGACGGAGCTGGGGGAGGCCGTCTCCAGCTTCGTACAACTGCTCAGTGCCAGTGTCAGTGAGGCGGCGGCCGCGAGTGTCGCGAGTGCACGCAACCTGGTCCCCGTTTTGGTCATCTTCCCGGTCAGCGAAGGCATGCGAGGACTATACATAGCGAGTATAGATGCAGTTTATAGAACCCTTACGAACGTAAGTTCGAGGTAGTGGGGGCGTTCACCGGGTTACTCAGCCGGCACCGCATGACGCCGAGAGTGAGGAGGACCCCGTGAGCGAGAGCCCCGTGGGCGGCAGCCCCTTGAGCGGACGCGTCTGGCGCCGGGCCCTGGTGACCGGCGGAGCCGGATTCGTGGGATCCCACCTGTGCGGCCGCCTGCTGGAGGACGGCGCCGACGTCGTGTGCCTGGACAACCTGGCCACCGGCTCCCGAGGCAACGTGGCCGAACTGGAGCGGCACCGCGGCTTCCGGTTCGTCCACGCCGACGCCACCGACCCGGCGGCCCTGCGCGGCCTGCCCGGCCGGTTCGACCTGGTCCTGCACTTCGCGTGCCCGGCCTCGCCCGCCGACTACCTCCGCCTGCCCCTGGAGACCCTCGACGTCGGCAGCACCGGTACCCGGAACGCCCTGGAGCGGGCCCGCGCCGACGGCGCCCGCTTCCTGCTCGCCTCCACCTCCGAGGTCTACGGCGATCCGCTGGAGCACCCGCAGCGCGAGACGTACTGGGGCAACGTCAACCCGATCGGCCCCCGCAGCGTCTACGACGAGTCCAAGCGCTTCGCCGAGGCCCTGGTCACCGCCCACCGCCAGGTGCACGGCACCGACGCCGCCATCGTCCGCATCTTCAACACCTACGGCCCCCGCATGCGCACCGGTGACGGCCGCGCCGTGCCCACCTTCATCGCGCAGGCCCTGGACGGCATGCCCCTCACCGTCGCCGGCGACGGCGGCCAGACCCGCTCCCTGTGCTACGTCGACGACACCGTCGACGGCGTCCTGGCCCTCGCCGCGTCCGGCGAGACCGGGCCGGTGAACATCGGCGGCGCCGACGAGATCACCATGCTGGAACTGGCCCGCCGCGTCGTCGAACTCACCGGCTCCGGCTCCCGGATCCGCTTCGTGGAGCGCCCCGTCGACGACCCCGCCCGGCGCAGGCCCGACACCACCCTGGCCCGGGAACGGCTCGGCTGGCAGCCGCGGGTCGGCTGGAGCGAGGGGCTGGAACGGACCATCGGCTGGTTCGCGCACTCCGTCGCGGCCTGACCCGCACCACGGGCACTCACGGACGGTGACATGTCCGGTCGTATCCGGAACCGAGTTGTCTCCAAGTGTTTGAGTCAGCCGCAGTGCGGCACCCGCGAGCCCAGAGAGACGCCAGTAGTCGCCCGGGACGGAGCACCCCCCATGCGCATCCTCGGTATCAACGCCCTGTTCCACGACCCGGCCGCGGCACTCGTCGTCGACGGCCGGACCGTCGCGGCCGCCGAGGAAGAGCGCTTCAGCCGCCGCAAGCACGGCAAGCGCCCGGTGCCCTTCTCCGCGTGGGAGGTACCGGAGCTGTCGGCACGGTGGTGTCTGGAGCACGCCGGGGTGCGGCCGGAGGAACTGGACGCCGTCGCGTACTCCTTCGACCCGGGGCTCGCCCGGCCCGCCCGTGACATGGGCCTGGACGACCCCTGGGACCCGCTGCGGCTGGAGTACGCCCGCCGCGCCCCCGAGTTCCTCGCCGAGGCGCTGCCCGGGCTCGACCCCGACCAGGTCGTCTTCGTCCCGCACCACGTGGCGCACGCCGCCTCCGCCGGACCGGCCTCACCGCACCCCGACAACGACGTCCTCGTCCTCGACGGGCGCGGCGAGTCCGCCTCCCACCTGGCCGGCCGCTACCGCGACGGCAAGCTCGACACCCTCGCCACCCAGGCGCTCCCGCACTCACTCGGCCTGGTCTACGAGGAACTGACCGAGCACCTCGGCTTCCTGCGCAGCAGCGACGAGTACAAGGTGATGGCCCTCGCCTCCTACGGGAAACCCCGGTTCGTGGACCGGCTGCGCGAGCACGTCCACGCCACCGGCGACGGCGGCTTCCGCGCCCACGGCGTCGACTGGGCGGCCCTCGCCCCGGCCCGCGCGAAGGGCGAGGACTGGACGAAGGACCACGCCGACCTCGCCGCGAGCACCCAGGCCGTACTGGAGGAACTCCTCCTCGAACTCGTCCACTGGCTGCACCGCGAGGCCCAGGGAGAGGCGCTGACCATGGCGGGCGGCGTCGCGCTGAACTGCGTCGCGAACTCGAAGATCGCCGCCCGCGGCCCGTACCGGCACGTGTGGGTGCAGCCCGCCGCCGGCGACGCGGGCACGGCGCTCGGCGGCGCCCTCCACCTGGCCGCGCAGGACGCCGTCCCCGAGCCCGTGCCCGGCGCCGACCTCGGCCGGGGCTGGAGCGACGAGGAGATCCGCGCCTGGCTGGAGACGGCAGCGATCCCCTACGAGGAGCCGGACGACATCGCCGAGACGGTCGCCGAGGAACTCGCCCGGGACGGGATCGTCGCCTGGTTCCAGGGCCGCAGCGAGTTCGGGCCGCGCGCCCTCGGACACCGCTCCCTGATGGCCCACCCGGGCCGTGCGGAGAACCTGGAACGCCTCAACCACGTCAAGGGGCGCGAGGAGTTCCGGCCGGTCGCGCCGATGGTGCTGGCCGACCGCGCCGCCGACATCTTCACCGGCCCGATCCCGAGCCCGTACATGCTCTTCGTGCACGACGTCGCCGCCGCCTGGCGCGACCGCATCCCCGCCGTCGTCCACGTCGACGGCACCGCCCGCATCCAGACCGTCGAGGAACGCCGCGAGCCGCTCGTCGCCCGCATGCTGACCGCCTTCGAACGGCGCACCGGGCTGCCGGTCGTGGTCAACACCAGCCTCAACACCGCCGGACGGCCCATGGTCGACGACCCGCGCGACGCGCTGGAGTGCTTCGGCTCCGCACCCGTGGACCTGCTGGCCATCGGGCCGTTCGCGGTGCGCCGGGGGAAGGCGTTCGCATGACCGGCACACCCGAGACCGGCGGCCCCGGGACGGGCTACGCCGTGGTCGTCCCCACCCTCGTGCGCGACACGCTGGCCGACTGCCTGGCCGCGCTGGCCGCCGCGACCGGACCCGGCCCCGACGAGATCGTCCTCGTCGACGACCGGCCCGACCTCGACGCGGACCCCGGCGCGCTGGAACACCCGCTGAGCGTCCTCGGCGACCTGCGCGAGCGCACGGTGGTGCTGCGCAGCGGGGGCCGGGGACCCGCCGCCGCCCGCAACACCGGCCTCCGCGCGGTCACCTCGCCCTGGACCGCCTTCCTCGACGACGACGTCCAGGTCGGTCCGCACTGGTGCGACCAACTGGTCCAGGACCTCGCCGAGGCGGCACCCGACACCGGGGCCGTGCAGGGCGTCATCGCCGTCCCGCTGCCCGGCGAGCGCCGCCCCACCGACTGGGAGCGCGGCACCGCCGGACTCGCGCGGGCCCAGTGGATCACCGCCGACATGGCCTACCGCACCGACGTGCTCAAGGAGGTCGACGGCTTCGACGAACGCTTCACCCGCGCCTTCCGCGAGGACGCCGACCTCGCGCTGCGCGTCCTCGACGCGGGCTGGCGCATCCGGCGGGGCCGCCGCACCACCCGCCACCCCGTACGCGACGCCTCCCGCTGGGTGTCCCTGAAACAGCAGCGCGGCAACGCCGACGACGCCCTGATGCGGCGGCTGCACGGCCCCGACTGGTGGGCCAAGGCGGTCGCGCCCAAGGGCCGGATCCGGCGCCACGCGGTGATCACCGCCGCCGGCGTGGCCGCCCTCGCCCTCACCGCCGCCGGCCGCCCCCGCACCGCCGCACTCGCCGGACTCGGCTGGGCCGCGGGCACCGCCGAGTTCGCCTGGGCCCGCATCGCCCCGGGACCGCGCACCCGCCACGAGGTCACGACCATGCTGGTCACCAGCGTGCTCATCCCGCCCGCCGCGACCTGGCACCGGCTGAGCGGACTGTGGCGGCACCGTGCCGCCCCCGCCTGGCGGGAGGTGGCCGCATGAGCCCCGTCAAGGCCGTGCTCTTCGACCGTGACGGCACCCTCGTCCACGACGTCCCCTACAACGGCGACCCCGAGCGGGTCCGGCCCGTCGAGGGCGCCCGGGAGGCGGTCGCCCTGCTGCGCGCCCACGGCATCCGCGTCGGCGTCGTCACCAACCAGTCCGGCGTCGCCCGCGGCCTCGTCACCGACACCGACGTCCGCCGCGTCAACCGGCGGATCGACGACCTCGTCGGCCCGTTCGACGTCTGGGCGATCTGCCCGCACGCCCCCGACGACGGCTGCCACTGCCGCAAGCCGCGGCCCGGCCTGGTCCTCTGGGCGGCCGGACGCCTCTGCACCACCCCCGCCGACTGCGTCGTCATCGGCGACATCGGCGCCGACACGGAGGCCGCCGCACGCGCGGGCGCCCACGGCATCCTCGTCCCCAACGCGCGGACCCGCCCGGAGGAGAAGGCCACCGCGGCCCACGTCGCCCCGGACCTCCTGACCGCCGTACGGGCGGTACTCGCCGGCCCTCCCCAGGGCCGGGTCCTCGTCGACGAACGACCCGTCGAGGCGGCGTCCGGGACGGGCGGCGACGGAGCACGGCAGGAGGAGGCGCCCGCCACGGGTGTGGGGAATGCCGCGACGGCCGCCGCCGAGGGCACCGCTTCCCGGTCCCGGCCCGGGGCGGCCGGGGCCGGCGCCGTGGTGGGGCCCGGCGGGAGGCCGCGCGGGGGCGCGGACGGTGCCGCGTCGGCCGTCGGCACCGACGGGACGGCCCCCGCCTCGGCGCCGGCCCCCGCCCCCAGGCCCGGGGCGGCCCGGACCGAGGCCACCGTGGAGACCCGCGGGAGGCCGCGATGAAGGCGCTCGTCACCCGGCTCGACAGCTTCGGCGACGTGCTGCTCGCCGGCCCCGCCGTCCGCGCGGTGGCCGCCCGGGCCGACCACGTCACGCTGCTGTGCGGCTCGCGCGGGGCGCCCGCCGCACGCCTGCTGCCCGGCGTGGACGAGGTGATGGTGTGGGACGCGCCGTGGGGCGGGTTCCAGCCGCCCGACGTCAGCCGGGCGGACATCGACGCGCTCGTGGACCGGATCGACGCCGACACCGCGCTGATCCTCACCTCCTTCCACCAGTCGCCGCTGCCCACCGCCCTCGTCCTGCGCCTCGCCGGCGTCCGGCACATCGCCGCGGACAGCGTCGACTACCCCGGCTCCCTCCTCGACCTGCGCCACCGGCGCGCCCCGCACGCCCACGAGGCCGAGGCCGCGCTGGACCTCGCCGAGGCGGCCGGTTTCCCCCGGCCCGACGACGGACGGCTGCGGGTGCGCACGCCACCCCGCACCGACGCGCTGACCGGCCCCGGCCCCTACGTCGTGCTCCACCCCGGCGCCAGCGTCCCCGCCCGCGCCTGGAGCCGCGGGCGCGCCGCCGAGGCCGTGCGCGAACTCGCCGCCGCCGGGCACCGCGTGCTGGTCACCGGCGGCCCCGACGAACGCGACCTCACCGCGTACGTCGCGGGCGGGTACGGCACCGACCTCGGCGGCCGCACCGAGGCCCCGGAACTCGCCGGCGTCCTCGCGGGCGCCGCCGTCGTCGTCACCGGCAACACCGCGCCCGCCCACCTCGCCGCCGCCGTCGGCACCCCCGTCGTGTCCCTGTTCGCACCCGTCGTACCGGCCGAGCGCTGGCGGCCGTACGGCGTCCCGTACGTCCTGCTCGGCGACCAGGACGCGCCCTGCGCCGACAGCCGGGCCCGGGACTGCCCCGTCCCCGGCCACCCCTGCCTGAACACCGTCACGGCCACCGACGTGGCCGCCGCCGTCGAGAAACTCCTGGGGGAGGCATGAGGATCCTCATCTGGCACGTGCACGGGTCGTGGACCACGGCCTTCGTGCAGGGCCCGCACACCTACCTCGTCCCCGTCACCCCGGACCGCGGACCCGACGGCCTGGGCCGCGCCCGCACCTGGGACTGGCCCGACTCCGTCGTCGAGGTACCGCCTCGGCGGCTGCGGGACGAACACATCGACCTCGTGATCATCCAGCGCCCGCACGAACTCGCCCTGGTCGACGAGTGGCTCGGCCGCCGCCCGCCGCTGGTGTACCTGGAGCACAACGCCCCCGACGGTGACGTGCCCGACACCCGCCACCCCGCCGCCGGCCTCCCCGACATCACCGCCCTCGTCCACGTCACCCACTTCAACCGGCTGATGTGGGACGCGGGCCCGGCCGAGACGACCGTCATCGAACACGGCATCATCGACCCCGGCCACCGCTGGACCGGCGAGCTGGACCGTGCCGCCGTCGTCGTCAACGAGCCGGTCCGGCGCGGGCGCACGACCGGCACCGACCTGCTCCCCGCGTTCTCCCGCGCCGCCCCGCTCGACGTGTTCGGCATGCGCACCGAAGGCCTCGCCGAGCACATCGGCGTCGACCCCGAACGCTGCCGCACCCAGGACGTCGCCCAGAGCGACCTGCACACCGAACTGGCCCGCCGCCGCGTCTACGTCCACCCCGTCCGCTGGACCTCCCTCGGCCTGTCCCTCCTGGAGGCCATGCACCTGGGCATGCCCGTGGTCGCCCTCGCCACCACCGAGGTGACCGAGGCCGTGCCCCCGGGCGCCGGGGTGGTCTCCAACCGCATCGACGTACTGACCGACGCCGTACGCGACTTCCTCGCCGACCCGCTGCACGCGCGGACCGTCGGCGACGGGGCCCGTGCGGCGGCCCTGTCCCGCTACGGGCTGTCCCGCTTCCTGGACGACTGGGAGCGGCTGCTGAAGGAGGTGACCCGATGAGGATCGCCATGGTGTCCGAGCACGCGAGCCCCCTCGCCGCGCTCGGCGGCGTCGACGCCGGTGGACAGAACGTCTACGTGGCCCGCCTCACCGAGGAGTTGGCCAAGCGCGGCCACGACGTCACGGTCTACACCCGCCGGGACGCCACCGGTCTGCCCGACCGGGTGCCGCTGCCCGGCGGCGCGGTCGTCGAGCACGTGCCGGCCGGACCACCCGTGTCCGTGCCCAAGGACGAACTCTTCCCGCACATGCCCGCCTTCGGCGCCCACCTGGCCCGCGCCTGGGCGCGGGAGACACCGGACGTGGTGCACGCCCACTTCTGGATGTCCGGCATGGCCTCCCGGATCGGCGTACGGCCGCACGGCATCCCCCTCGTGCAGACCTTCCACGCCCTGGGCACCGTCAAGCGGCGCCACCAGGGCATGCGGGACACCAGCCCGTACGAGCGCATCGGCATCGAACGGCAGCTCGGCCGCGCCTGCGAAAGGGTCCTGGCCACCTGCACGGACGAGGTCGTCGAACTCGGCGACATGGGCGTACCGCCCCGGCAGGTGTCCGTCGTCCCCTGCGGCGTGGACGCCGAGCACTTCCACCCCACCGCCGACACCGGCCGCACCCCCGCCCGCACGGAGCGGCACCGGCTGCTCGCCTGCGGCCGGCTCGTGCCCCGCAAGGGCTACGACCAGGCCGTCCGCGCCCTGGCCCGGATCCCCGACGCCGAACTCCTCGTCGCGGGCGGCCCGCCGGCCGGCGGACTCGACGCCGACCCGGAGGCACAGCGCCTGACCGCACTCGCCCGCCGCACCGGCGTCGCCGACCGGGTCCGGCTGCTCGGCGCCATCGACCCCGAGGACATGCCCGCCCTGCTCCGCAGCGCCGACCTGGTGCTGTGCACGCCGGTCTACGAACCCTTCGGCATCGTGCCGCTGGAGGCGATGGCGTGCGGCGTGCCGGTCCTCGCCACCGACGTCGGCGGTCACCGCGACTCCGTGGCCGACGGGACCACCGGCCGACTGGTCCCCCCGCAGGATCCCGACGCCATCGCGGACGCCGCCGGTGAACTCCTCGCCGACGAACGGCTGCGCCGCCAGTACGGCAGGAACGGCCGCGACCGCGTCCTGCGGCACTACACCTGGGCGCGGGTCGCCGACGGCGCGGAACAGGTCTACCGCCTGACCCTCGCCGACCACGCACTGTCGAAGGAGGTGGCGTGATGACCGTGCACCCGCCCGTCGTCGGGCACTGCGACGAACTCCAGGAGGCGCTGGGGGCGTTCCGCGCCTCCGCGCACATCACCGAACGCTGGGGCTCGCGGCTCGCCGCCGTCCTCTCCGGCGGCGGCCGGCTGCTGGCCGCCGGCAACGGCGGCAGCGCCGCCCAGGCACAGCACCTGACCGCCGAACTCGTCGGCCGCTACCGCGACGACCGCCCGCCGTTCTCCGCGATCGCCCTGCACGCCGACACGTCCTCCACGACCGCCATCGCCAACGACTACGGCGTCGACGAGGTCTTCGCCCGCCAGGTGCGCGCCCACGGCCGCGCGGGCGACGTCCTGATGCTGCTGTCCACCAGCGGCGCCAGCGCCAACCTGCTCTCCGCGGCCGACGCCGCCCGCGGGGCAGGGGTCCGGGTGTGGGCGCTCACCGGTTGCGAGCCCAACCCGCTCATGGCGGGCAGCGACGAGTCGCTGTGCGTTCAGGCCCCCTCGGCGGCCACCGTGCAGGAGATCCACCTGGTCGCCGTGCACATGATCTGCGCGGCCTTCGACGCCGCCCTGGAACGGGGCGCGCGGGGGGCCCGCGGCAAGGGAACGCGGAGGTGACGGGACCCATGGCTGACAGGACCCCCCTGGTCGTGGTCGGCGACGCCCTGCTGGACCGCGACCTGACCGGCTCCGCCGACCGGCTGGCGCCCGACGCGCCCGTTCCGGTCGTGTCGGAGTGCGCCGAGCGCGTACGTCCGGGCGGCGCCGCGCTCGCCGCGTATCTCGCCGCCCGCGACGGCCGCGACGTCACGCTGATCACGGGCGCGGGCGACGACCCGGCGAGCCTGGCCCTGCGCGAACTCCTCGACCCCTGGCTGACCCTGATCCCGCTCCCCCTGACCGGCACCCTGCCCGAGAAGACCCGCGTCCTGGCGCAGGACCGCCCCGTCGTCCGCCTCGACCGCGGCGGCGGCCGGGCCCGCGCGGCCACGGACGAGGCCCGCGCCGCGCTGCGCTCCGCCCGGGCCGTCCTGGTCTCCGACTACGGCCGCGGCACCGCGGACGCCCTGCGGGACGTGCTGGCCGCACGCCCGCCGCTGGTCTGGGACCCGCACCCGCGCGGAGGCCCGCCGGTTCCCGGCACCCGGCTGGTGACACCGGCCGAGAAGGAGGCGCACGGCTTCGCGCCCCGGAACGGGCACTCCCCAGGGGGCCTGCGCGCCGCCGCACTCGACGCCGCCGCCCTCGTACGGGACTGGCGGGTGGCCGCCGTGACGGTGACCCTCGGCTCCCGCGGCGCCCTCCTCTCCTACGGCGAACACCCCCTGCTCGTCCCCGCACCCGCAGCCCACCACGGCGACTCCTGCGGCGCGGGCGACCGGTTCGCGGCCACCGCCGCCGGGCTGCTCGCCGACGGGGCGCTGGTGGGGGAGGCCGTCGAGGGCGCCGTGGCCGCCGCGACGGCGTTCGTCGCGGCGGGCGGTGCGGGCGCCCTGCCCCCCGCGGAGTCCGGCCCGCCGTCCTCCTCGCCGCCCGACACCGACGATCCGCACTCCCTGGCCGCCCGCGTCCGCGCCCAGCACGGCACGGTGGTCGCCGCGGGCGGCTGCTTCGACCTGCTGCACGCCGGCCACGTCGGCCTCCTCCAGGCCGCCCGGCGGCTCGGCGACTGCCTGGTCGTCTGCGTCAACTCCGACGCCTCCGTCCGGCGGCGCAAGGGCGACGGCCGCCCCGTCAACCCCCTCGCCGACCGCGTCCGCGTCCTGCGCGCCCTCGCCTGCGTCGACACCGTCGCCGTCTTCGACGAGGACACCCCCGAACGCCTCCTCGGCGACCTGCGCCCCGACGTCTGGGTCAAGGGCGGCGACTACGCGGGCGCGGACCTCCCCGAGGCCGACCTCCTCCAGGAGTGGGGCGGCCAGGCCGTCCTCCTGCCCTACCTGGACGGCCGCTCCTCCACGGCCCTGATGGCCCGCGCCGCCGAGGGGGTGCGATGACGCGCCGCACCCCGGCCACCGAGCGCGGCCGCGCCCCGACCCCCCCGTCCGCCGCCCGCCCGCCGGCGAACGGCACCGCACCCCCCGCGTCGGCCGGCGGCCCCGTGACCGGCGATCCCGTGCACCCGCCGTCCGCCGCGATGGCGCACCCGCCCGGCACCGGTGCGGCGTACGCCGCCTCGGACGCGGGACGGCACGGGGGCGGTGGGCGGGCGCGTCCCCGGCTGCTCGTTCTGCGTGCCCTCGGGCTCGGCGACCTGCTGGCCGGGGTGCCCGCGCTGCGCGCGCTGCGCCGCGCCTACCCGGGGCACGAGCTGGTGCTGGCGGCCCCCGCCGAGCTGGCGCCCGTCGTCGCGGCCACCGGTGCCGTGGACCGGCTGCTGCCCGCCGCCGAGCCCGGCCGTGCCGTCCCGCGCACCCTCGACTGGACCGGGCCGCCCCCCGACGTCGCCGTCGACCTGCACGGCAACGGACCGCCCAGCCACCGCCTGCTGATGGGCCTGCGCCCGCTGAGGCTGCTGGCGTTCGCGCACCCCGAGACCCCGGAGGCCGACGGCCCGCCCTGGTACGCCGACGAGCACGAGCGCGACCGGTGGTGCCGGCTGCTGCGGGCGTACGGCATCGACGCCGACCCGGCCGACCTGCGGCTGCCGCGTCCGGACGCACCGTCGTGCGCCCCCGGCGCCGTCGTCCTGCACCCCGGCGCCGGCGCCCCGTCCCGCTGCTGGCCCGTGGACCGGTACGCGGCCGTCGCCGAGGCGCTGCGCGCGCGGGGACGCCGGGTCGTCGTAACGGGGGGAGCGGACGAGGCCGACCTGGTGGCCCGGCTGGCCAAGCTCGCCCACCTGCCCGACACGGACGTGTTCGGCGGCGGCCTGCCCCACGACCGGCTCTCCGCCCTGGTGGCCGAAGCACGCGCCGTCGTCAGCGGCGACACCGGCATCGCCCACCTCGCCGTCGCCCACGCCACGCCGTCCGTCACCCTGTTCGGCCCGGTCCCGCCCAGCCGCTGGGGCCCGCCGGACCATCCCCGGCACCGCGCCCTGTGGCGCCCCGGCCCGGACGGCGACCACGGCGACCCGCACGGCCACGAGCCCGACCCCGCGCTGCTGCGGATCACCACCGACGACGTCCTGGCAGCCCTCGACGCACTGGACGCCCTGGAAGAGGCACCATGAACCACGCCACGAACCGCGGCCCGTCGACCACCCGCGAACGCTCCCACGCCGACCCCGCCAAACCCGCCCCCGTCGGCGTCGTCATCGCCACCCGCAACCGCTCGGCGAGCCTCGCCGTCACGGTGCGGAACCTGCTCGCCCTGCCCGAGCGTCCCGAGGTCCTCGTCGTCGACAACGCCTCCACCGACGACACCCGCGCCATGCTGGCCCGCGACTTCCCCCAGGTCCGTCTGCTCGCCCTGCCGTTCAACCGGGGCGCCCTCGCCCGCACCCACGGCGTCCGCTCCCTCGACACCCCGTACGTGGCGTTCAGCGACGACGACTCCTGGTGGGCACCCGGCGCCCTCACCACCGCCGCCCGGCACTTCGACGAACACCCCCGGCTCGGCCTGCTCTCCGCCCGCACCCTCGTCGGCCCCGCCGACGCCGCGGACCCCCTCAACGACCTGCTCGCCGCCTCCCCCCTGGGCCCGGCCACCGACCTGCCCGGCACCCAGGTCCTCGGCTACCTCGGCTGCGCCGCCGTCGCCCGCCGCACGTCCTACCTCGACGCCGGCGGCTACCACCCGCTGCTCTTCTTCGGCGCCGAGGAGACCCTCCTCGCCTACGACCTCGCCGCCCGCGGCTGGGGCGTCACGCACTGCCCCGACGTGGTCGCCCACCACCACCCGGCCCCCGGCCCCCGTACCGACCGCCCGGCCGTCGTACGCCGCAACGAACTCCTCACCGCCTGGCTGCGCCGCCCCCTCCCGTACGCCCTCGCCCGCACCCGCGCCCTCGCCGCCGACGCCCGCCACGACCCGCACGCCCGGCGCGCCCTGCGCGAGACGCTCACCCGCCTGCCCGCCGCGCTGCGCGCCCGCAGGCCCCTGCCCCCGCACGTGGAGCGCGCCGCCCGCCTCCTGGACACGGCGAGCGGAGCGACCTCATGAGCGACACCCGGACCACCGTCGTCGTCATCACCCACAACCGGTGCCCCGAACTCCTGCGCACCCTGGACCGCCTCGCCGAACTCCCCGAGAAACCCGCGGTGATCGTCACCGACAACGCCTCCACCGACGGCACGGCCTCCGCCGTCGCCCGCCACCACCCCGACGTACGGCTGCTGCGCCCCGGCCGCAACCTCGGCGCCGTCGGCCGCAACCTGGCGGTCCGCCAGGTCCGCACGCCCTACGTCGCCTTCTGCGACGACGACTCCTGGTGGGCACCGGGCTCCCTGGCCGGGGCCGCCGACCTGCTCGACCGCTACCCGGCCGTCGGCTCGGTGACCGCCCGCATCCTCGTCGAACCCGACGGCACCGAGGACCCGATCGTCGAGGAACTGCGCGACTCGCCCGTGCCCCGCCCCGACTGGCTCCCGGGTCCGGCCCTCGGCTCCTTCCTGGCCGCCGCGACCGTACTGCGCACCGACGCCTTCCGGGCCGCGGGCGGCTTCCACCCCCGGCTGTGGCTGGGCGGCGAGGAAGAGCTGCTCGCCGCCGACTTGGCGGCGAACGGCTGGTGGCTGACGTACGCCGACAACCTGACGATCCATCACCATCCGTCGGCGGTCCGGGACGCGACGTTGCGCCGGGCGCACGGCATCCGCAACACCCTGTGGTTCACCTGGCTGCGCCGCCCGGCCGGCCCGGCCCTGCGCCGCACCCTCCACCTGGCCCGCACGGTCCCGCGCGACACCGCGTCCCTGCGCGCCTTCGCCGAGGCGACGGCCGCCCTGCCGTGGGTGCTGCGCGAACGCCGGGTGCTGCCGCCGGACGTCGAGGCCCGCCTGCGCTCACTGGAACCCG
This sequence comes from Streptomyces sp. WG5, assembly GCF_049974565.1. NCBI lineage: Bacteria > Bacillati > Actinomycetota > Actinomycetes > Kitasatosporales > Streptomycetaceae > Streptomyces > Streptomyces sp. WG5. The sequence goes on from NZ_JBNGGC010000032.1 coordinate 15,335, forward strand.
CCCAGCGCGACTCGACCGCCCGCAGCTACACGGGCTGACACCCCCGCCCACCACCGCACCGGCCGACTCCGCGCCGAGGGGACGCGGGGTCGGCCCTTGTGGCGGTGGTTCGAGGCGGGCTCCGCCGCTCCGCTCCGCCAGGCTCCTCGGTCCCGACCACCCCCACACCCTCACCAGCCGTGACAACCTCGCAGCAGCCCAGGCCGCGCTGACGACGGGTACGAGACGAAGGAGCTGGTGGCGCGCGTCCTGAAGCCCGCGCCGACCGGTCCGCTCCCGACCGTCCATTCCGGACCGGTCCGCTCCCGCCCGGGCCGGCACCATGGTGGCGGGCCCCTACCGGCCGGCCGGCCGCGCTTCCAGCGCCGCCACCAGCGCGTCCGCGGCGTCCGGGAGCGGCCGGGCCGACCGGAACCCGGCGCCGATCCGCCCGGCCTCCTCCCGCCCGTCGGTCAGGCACCAGTCCCACCACCGGTCCAGCACGCCCTCCTCCAGCCGTCCGGCGGCCACCAGCGCCGGCCACCCGCAGGCGCGCGCCTGCGCCGTCACCTTCGCGCCGCCCGCGACCGGGTCCACCGCCAGCGCGGGCGTCCCCGCCCGCAGCGCCAGGACCAGTCCGTGCAGCCGGTCGGTGACGACCAGGTCCAGCCGGGCCAGTACGGCCTCCAGCTGGGCCGGCGTGCCGCACAGCCGCCAGTCGTGTGCGTCGAGCCGCGTCTCCAGCTCCAGCCGGGCGCAGTCCTTGCCCGCCAGCCAGCGCGTCAGCCCCGCGGCGACCTCCTCGTGCCGCCGCTGCCCCCCGTACTCCTGCTGCCCGTGGGTGAGGACCACCCCGACGACCGGCCGGGCGGGCAGCGCGGGCGCGCGGGCCGCGAGGTCCAGGGTCGGCGCCGCGCCGGCGGCGTCCCGGGCCAGCACCTGGTGGAAGCCGGTGACGGCCGGGGACCTCGGATCGACGACGGAGACGCCGACGGCGATCCGCACGCAGTGCGCGAACCGCCGGTGCACCTCCTCGACCTGCGGACCGTGTGCCGGGCCGCACACGAAGACCAGCCGGGAGTACGCCGCCGGGTCCACGTCCGCGAAGTGCGGCCCGTCCGCCCGGAACCCGGGGCTCCACACGACGTCGTGGGCGAGCCCCGCGCTCCGGAGTACCTCCTCCACCCGCCGCAGCGCCAGCACGTCCCCGGCGGTCGCCTCCCCGTGCAGGAAGCTGAACCAGCCGGTCACCAGGATCCTGTCTCGTCCGTGCACAGTGCGCACGGGTGCCCCGGCGCCGTCACCGCAATCACCGGCGGCTGCCGGGACGGGCGTCCGCCGAACGAGCGATGGCCGCGTCCTCCGTATCCGAGAAGGCGCCCCGCTGAAGGGGGTGCGGACAAGGACCGCTGACCGCTGACAAGGCTCGCTGACAAGGTCCGCGGACAGAACGTGTCCGCAATCCTCGCTACCGTGCGCAGCATGACGACCAAGGCACCGACGACGGCCCCCGTCCTTGGCACCCGCGCCCTGAACCGTGCCACCCTGGCCCGGCAGTTGCTGCTGCGCCGCGCGTCGATGACCGCCGAGGCCGCCGTCGCGCACCTCGTCGGACTCCAGGCCCAGAACGTGAAGCCCCCGTACTACGCGCTCGCCGCCCGACTCGCTCGCGGGCGACGTCCCGGACGAGGTCGGGCTCACCCGCGGTGATGGCGTCCTCGGCGGCCGTCAGCCGGCGCTCGTCCGCTCCCGGTGTGCCGTCCGCCGGGGTGTGCCGGGCGGCGAGCAGCCCCAGCGACGCGGCCACCGACGGCGCCCCGCGGTCCCGGGCCAGCGCGGCGGCCTCGCCCAGCCGGGCCGCCGCCTCCGGGTCGGCGCCGGTGGTCGCCAGGGCCAGGTGCCGGGCGCGCTCGATGGGGTCGCAGGCCGCCGTGGACAGCGCGGCGTGCGCGGCCCGCCGCTCCGGCGCCGGGGCCTCGGCGTACAGCGCGGCCGAGATCAGCGGGTGCGCGAACCGTACGGCCGGGCCCGCCGGGTCGGTCGCCAGCAGCCCCAGCGCCGCCGCCTGTGCCGTCTCCGCCTCGGCGTTCTCCCGGCCGGCGGCGTGCAGCAGCGCCGGGGGTGGGACGGGCCCCGGCGCTCGCGACCAGGAGCGTGCGGCGAGCCTCGTCCTCCGGGCAGCGCGTCCGACACCTCGTCCAGGACCAGACCCAGAAGGTCGGCGAGAGCCAGGAACGGGAGATGGGATTCGGACTCGGTGGCCGAACAGCGCAACACGGTGTGTGCCGTACGGGCGTATTCCGCGGCCAGGCTCCGCAGTACGGTCGACTTTCCGATTCCGGCGGGCCCGTGCGGCAGCACACTGCCGCCCCGGGAGAGCTGCTCACGCGCCGCGCCGAACGACTCCTCCCGCCCGATGACCAGGTCGGAACGGCATCCGGCAGACCCCGCGAAGTCCCTTCGCACGGCGACCGCCCTCTCCGTATGTCGTGTCCCGGCCAATATCAGGCAACGGCCGTCGCACCACGGGGAGACGAGGAGGTGAGTCACGGGGAGACGAGGAGGTGAGACGAATGACAACCGGCGGCCACGAACACGGACATCCCCGAAACCGCGCCGCCGTCCGACCCGGGGACGGCTACGGCAGCCAGCCCGCCCGGCGTGCCGCGACGACCGCCTCCCCGCGGGTGCGCGCACCGAGCTTGCGCATGGCCGAACGCAGGTAGCTCTTGACGGTTTCCGGCCGTACGCCGAGCCGCTCCGCGGCCGACGCGTTCGTCGCCCCCTCGGCGACGCAGGCCAGCACGTCCACCTCGCGGGGAGCCGGCCGGACCCCCCGCGCCGCTCCGTCGCCCGCGGCCAGCAGCCCGCACGCACGCAGCAACTCCTCCCGCAGCGCCGGGTCCGGGATCCGGGGCGCCAGTGCCCGCAGCGCCGCGTGTGCCTCCCGTACCTGCTCCCAGGCCGCGGAACCCGCCGGATCGCACGCCGGACCGCACGCCGGCCGCGGCCGGGCCGCCGCCAGCAGTTCGCCCGCCTCGTCCCGCAGCACGAGCGCCTGCTCCACGTCCCGTGCGGCTTCCACCGCCACGCTCAGCGTGCGGTCGCCCAGCGGCTGGGCCGTGCGCAGGGCGCCGTACAGCACGCCGCGCACCCGGCGCCGTACGACCACCGGCACTGCCAGCACCGATCGCAGGCCCTCGGCGGCGACCGGGAGGTCGTACTCGTGGCTGATCCGCCGGGAGACGGAGTAGTCCGTCACGGCGCACGGCCGCGACAGCTCCACCGCCTTGCCGCCCAGGCCGTTGCCCGAGGTCACCGCGAGAGAGCTCAGCGCGGTCGTGGCGGTGCCGCTGAGCTCGCTGATGCGCACCCGCCGCCGGCCGGTCTCCACCAGTCCGCCGAAGGCGACCGGCAGCCCGGTCGTGCGCCGCAGCCGCGTCAGCGCACCACGGATCTCCACCGTGCCGGCAGCGTCCATCACCACTCGTTCCGCCCTCCCTCGCGCCCGTCCCGGGACGCACACCCCCGTTCGGGGGTAGTGAGACCTGCATCACGGATTACACGATGGCAGGAAGCCGCCCGGCAAGGTCCGGCGCAGAGGAGGACACATGACGACGGCCACGGAGCTGTTCCGCAGCGCACGCGACTTCCTGCTGGAACACCGTGACGACTACACCGCCGCCCACGAGGGGTTCCGGTGGCCCCGGCCCGAACACTTCAACTGGGCCCTGGACTGGTTCGACGCCATCGCCGACGGCAACACGCGCACCGCGCTGCACATCGTCGAGGAGGACGGCACCGAGGTCCGGGTCTCCTTCGCCGAGATGTCCGCCCGCTCGAACCGGGTCGCCAACCGGCTGCGCGAGTGGGGCGTCGGCCCCGGGGACCGCATCCTCGTCATGCTCGGCAACCAGGCCGAACTGTGGGAGACCGCGCTCGCGGCGATGAAGCTGCGCGCCGTCGTCATCCCGGCCACCCCCCTGCTCGGCCCCGCCGACCTGCGCGACCGTGTCGACCGCGGACGGGTACGCCATGTCGTCGTGCGTGCCGAGGACACCGCCAAGTTCACCGACGTACCCGGCGACTACACCCGCATCGCGGCCGGCGGTACGGCCGAGCCCGGCTGGCAGCCGTACGAGGACGTGCACACGGCCTCCGACACCTTCACCCCCGACGGCCCGACCGCCGCCGGCGACCCGCTGATGCTGTACTTCACCTCGGGCACCACCGCCCGCCCCAAGCTGGTCGAGCACACCCACGTCTCCTACCCCGTGGGGCACCTGGCCACCATGTACTGGATCGGTCTGAAGCCCGGCGACGTCCACCTGAACATCTCCTCGCCCGGCTGGGCCAAGCACGCCTGGTCGAACCTGTTCGCGCCGTGGAACGCCGAGGCGACCGTCTTCCTGTACAACTACACCCGGTTCGACGCGGCCCGCCTGATGGCCGAGATGGACCGGGCCCGGGTGACCACCTTCTGCGCCCCGCCGACCGTGTGGCGCATGCTCATCCAGGCCGACCTGACCCAGCTCGCCGCCCCGCCGCGCGAGGTCGTCGCGGCCGGTGAGCCGCTCAACCCCGAGGTGATCGAGCAGGTCCGCCGCGTGTGGGGCGTGACCATCCGGGACGGCTTCGGCCAGACCGAGACCGCCGTCCAGGTCTCCAACAGCCCCGGCCAGGTCCTGAAGACCGGCTCCATGGGCCGCCCCAGCCCCGGCTACCGCGTCGAACTCCTCGACCCGGTCACCGGCGCGCCCGGCGCCACCGAGGGCGAGATCGCCCTGGACCTGTCGGAGCGCCCCGTCGGCCTGATGACCGGCTACCACGGCGACCCCGACCGCACGGCGGAGGCGATGGCCGGCGGCTACTACCGCACCGGCGACATCGGCGCCCGCGACGCCGACGGCTACCTCACCTACGTGGGGCGGGCCGACGACGTCTTCAAGGCCAGCGACTACAAGATCAGCCCCTTCGAGCTGGAGAGCGCCCTGCTGGAGCACGAGGCGGTCGCCGAGGCGGCGGTCGTACCGGCCCCGGACGAGCTGCGCCTCGCCGTGCCGAAGGCGTACGTCGTGCTGGCGGCCGGCTGGGAGCCGGGCCCGGACACCGCGAAGGTCCTCTTCGAGCACTCCCGCGACACCCTCGCCCCCTACAAGCGCGTCCGCCGCCTGGAGTTCGGCGACCTGCCCAAGACCGTCTCCGGCAAGATCCGCCGCATCGCACTGCGCGAGGCCACGGCGGCCGGTTCCGCGAACGAGTACCGCGAGGAGGACTTCCGGTGACCGCGCCCTCCTACGCCCACGGCACGAGCACGACCCCCCTCCTCGGCGACACCATCGGCGCCGACCTCGACCGCGCGATCACCGCCCACCCCGGCCGCGAGGCCCTGGTCGACGTGGTGTCCGGACGGCGCTGGACGTACGCCGAGTTCGGCGCGGACGTCGACGAGGTGGCGCGCGGACTGCTGGCGAAGGGCGTCGCCAAGGGCGACCGGGTCGGCATCTGGGCGGTCAACTGCCCCGAGTGGGTCCTGGTCCAGTACGCCACCGCCCGCATCGGCGCCGTCCTGGTGAACGTCAACCCGGCTTACCGCGCTCACGAGTTGGAGTACGTCCTCAAGCAGTCCGGCATCAGCGTGCTGATCGCCTCCCTCGCCCACAAGAGCAGCGACTACCGGGCGATCGTGGACCAGGTCCGCGGCCGGTGCCCAGCGCTGCGCGAGACCGTCTACATCGGCGACCCGTCCTGGGACGCCCTGACGGCGGGCGCTGCCTCCGTACCGCCGGAGCGGCTGGCCTCGGCGGCGGCCGAGCTGAGCTGCGACGACCCGGTCAACATCCAGTACACCTCCGGCACCACCGGCTTCCCCAAGGGCGCCACCCTCTCCCACCACAACATCCTCAACAACGGCTACTGGGTGGGCCGTACGGTCGGCTACACGGAGCAGGACCGGGTGTGTCTGCCCGTGCCCTTCCACCACTGCTTCGGCATGGTCATGGGCAATCTGGGAGCCACCTCCCACGCCGCGTGCATCGTCATCCCCGGCCCGTCCTTCGAGCCGGCCGCCACGCTGGAGGCGGTGCAGCGGGAGCGGTGCACGTCCCTGTACGGCGTCCCCACCATGTTCATCGCGGAGCTGGACCACCCCGACTTCGCCTCCTACGACCTCACCTCCCTGCGCACCGGCATCATGGCGGGCTCGCCCTGTCCGGTGGAGGTCATGAAGCGGGTGGTCGCCGAAATGCACATGGCGGAGGTCTCCATCTGCTACGGCATGACCGAGACCTCCCCGGTCTCCCTCCAGACCCGGAGGGACGACGACCTCGAACACCGCACCGGCACCGTCGGCCGCGTCCTGCCCCACATCGAGGTGAAGGTCGTCGACCCGGTGACCGGCGTGACCGTGCCGCGGGGCGAGGCCGGTGAACTGCGCACCCGCGGGTACAGCGTGATGCTCGGCTACTGGGACGAGCCGGAGAAGACCGCCGAGGCGATCGACGAGGGCCGCTGGATGCACACCGGGGACCTCGCGGTGATGCGCGAGGACGGGTACGTGGAGATCGTCGGACGCATCAAGGACATGATCATCCGGGGCGGCGAGAACGTCTACCCGCGCGAGGTCGAGGAGTTCCTCCACGCCCACCCGAAGATCGCGGACGTGCAGGTCGTCGGCGTCCCGCACGAGCGCTACGGCGAGGAGGTCCTCGCCTGCGTCATCCCGCGCGACGCGGCCGACCCGCTCACCCTGGAGGAACTGCGCGCCTACTGCGACGGGCGGTTGGCCCACTACAAGGTGCCCAGCCGCCTCCAGGTCCTCGACTCCTTCCCGATGACCGTCTCGGGGAAGGTGCGCAAGGTGGAGTTGCGGCAGCGGTACGGAGTGTGAGGCGGGAGGTCCCGGTTCGCCCGCCGATCTCCGTGATCACCCAGTTTGATCAGGTGGACAGGTGCGCGAACTGTTGTTTGTATGAGGCGAGTTGACAAGCCCAAGGCGCCGTATGGGGGGTGCGTCCCGGGTTCGCCGTTCCAGCGGATTCAGTCATCCCTCCGGAGGTGTCTGTGTAGTTAGGACGTGTTGTGAGACCTATCGCTCGCACAGGTGTGGCTGTCTGCCTGGCGACCGCCGCCGCCGTCGCCTGGTCCGCCTCCGCCTCCTTATCGGCCGAGCCGTCGCCGGCCGCGGTCACGACCGTCGCGGACGAGGCCCCCGGTTACGCCGTCGAAGATTTCAACTACCCCGGAGCCGACAGGATCCAGCAGGAGCAGGGCATCGTCCTCAAGCGGGGCGACGGACACATCGTGCTCGCTGAGTGCGGCAGTGAAGACGGCCTGATGGAGCTGTGGGTGCGCTACCGCGCGGAGCACGTCTGCTTCCGTGTCACCGGGGACAGTGGCTACCTCAGCGTGGAGATCCCCGCCGTATACGGCATCAAGGGCGCCGCGAACCAGTCCGCCGACGTGAAGATGACCGTCGACGACGAAGAGTCGCACTACGACGTCCCCGCCGGCACGCTCACGAACGTGGGCGAGACCGCAGATCCCGAGGGCCGTGACCACATGCTTCTGGAGATCACCACCAGCAAGTAGGCCGCGCCGCACCGCAGTCGTCCTGCCGGGACGCCGTCGTCGGCCGGTGATCCGGTCACAGCGGGCCCGTGCCTGTCCGAACACCGTCCGGTCGAGACCGACCAGGGCCTCTGCGCGCCGTGCGCCGGGCCCGTCCTCCCTGGGCCCGGCGCGCGGTCGCGTCAGTCCCGTATTCCGTTTTCCCATTCACCGCCGGCGGCGTCCCTGCCGTGCCCGGATGCTGCCGGCTGCCGAACGATCGGGAGTCGATTCTTGAACACGACGTACTGGAGCAGACGCCGGGTCCTGAGCGTGGCCGCCGCCACGACGGCGGCCGCGGCTCTCCCCCTGACCGCCACCGCCCGCGCCTTCGCCGCGACGGTCGCCTCGGGTGACGCCCCCAACCTGCCGTCGCTTCCGGACACAGCCCGCGCGCGAGCCGTGACCGCGTGGCAGACCGGCGGCAAGGCGACCAGGGCAGCCGCGGCCGTCGCTCTCGTCGGCACCGACGCGGAGGTCGAGGAGTTCGTCGCCACGAAGCTGCCTGCCACGGTCGCCGAGGACAACCGCGTGGCCCTCTTCAGGTCGCTGGCCCTGGCCGGCAAGGGCACCACGGCCGCCGTCTCCGACGCGCTGACCGCCGGAGACGCGGCGATCGAGGCCTTCCTCGCCGGCGGGTACGAGGCGGCGCAGAAGGAGGACATGAGTGCCCTCACCTTCACGCTGAAGGGCATGGGCGGCAGGAGCGTCAAGGCCGCCGCCGACACCGCGCTGAACGACGGCTCCGGTGACGCCCTGCTGAAGTTCATCACCGAAACGCAGTTCACCGCGCGCCTCGAAGACGAAACCGCCGAGGTGTTCAAGCTCCTCGGCGGCGCCGGACCCGAGCTGACCACGTACGCGCAGCGCGCGCTGGAGGACGGCGGCGCCGAAGCCATCCGCTGGTTCCTGGAGATCGGCCAGAACATAGCCCGGGCGCGCGACGAGGAGGCCGCGTCCATCGAGCAGCTTGTCGCCGTGACCGCACGTCAGTCCTCGCGTGCCGAATTGTCGACGGCGAAGGCCGAGGAACAGTCGGACAAGGCGAAGAAGGCCGCCGCCGAGGCCAAGAAGGCCGCGCTGGAGGCCGCCGCCGAGGCTCAGGCCGCGAAGGAGGATGTCGCCAGGTCCGCGGCCGCGGCCCGCAAGGCGGCCAGTGCCGCCAAGGGTGCGGCCAACGCGGCGGCGACCGCCATCTCCGCTTCCTACGCCGCACAGACCGCGGCCCGCAAGGCCGCCTGGGCCGCCCATGCGGCGACGTCCGCCGCGGCCACGGCCGCACGTGCCGCCTCCACTGCCTACCAGGCCGCCATGGCCGCCTCCAAGGACGCTTCGAAGACGGCCGCCGCGAAGGACGCGGCCGTCGCCGCCCGCAACGCGGCCGCCAAGGCGCGGTCGGCCGCCGCGGCCGCCGACCAGGCGAGGATCGCCTCCGCCCAGTCCGTCGCGGCCGGCAACTCGGCGGCCGCCGCCGCGCGGGACGCCGCGGTCGCCGCCAACGCCTCGGCCACCGCGGCCGGCGCCGCCGGTGCCGCCCAGTCGGAGGCGGCCGCCGCACGTGCCGCCGCCCAGCAGGCGGACGCCCAGGCGGCCCGTGCCACCCGCGCCGCCTCCACGGCACAGTCCCTGGCCAACAAGGCGGCGGCCGCGGCCGGGGCGGCGCGCGACGCGGCCAACTCCGCGGCCGGTCACGCCGAGAAGGCCGCTGCCGCGGCCGAGGAGGCAGCGAAGGCCGCAGGGCAGGCCGTCGATTTCGCCAACAAGAGCACTGCCTGGGCTGCCGACGCCCAGGAGGCGGCCGACGCCGCGATCAAGGCGGTGCTGGACGCCCAGGCCGTGGAGCAGGAGGCGCGCGAGGCGGAGCTGGCCAAGCTCGAGGAGTATGCCGACCAGGGCAAGGCGGAGGCCCTCGAACTCGCCAGGATCGAGCAGCAGGACAACGAAGCGGCCCGCAACCAGCTGACCCGGCAGCAGGCCATGGACTCGGCCACGCGCGACCTGATCGCGGCGGCCGAGAAGGCACTCGCGGCCGGAGACCGCGCGACCGCCGTCGACCAGGGCCGCAAGGCCTGCTTCAACCTGTGCTCCTCGCACGGAACCTGGACCCGCGAGGCGGCGAGCTTCGCCCTGGCCGCGGGCGAGGACTCGGTCCTGAACTGGGTCGACACGGATCGGTCCATCGCACAGAAGCAGGACGACCGCGAGACCGTCCTGTTCATCGCCCAGGTCTCCTCCGTCGACGTGGCGAGCGCGGCGCAGACGGCGCTGGAGTCCCCGGACGAGGCCGCGCCCACGAAGTTCCTCAACACCGGCGCCATCGACGCCGCCCGGGAGGACCAGACCGCGGCGATCTTCCGGATCCTCGGTCAGAACCCCGGCAAGGCGGTCACTCAGGCGGCAACCGAGGCTCTCAACGACGGTTCCGCCAAGGCGGTGCACGAGTTCTTCACGGTCAAGTACGCGCCGGCTCTGGCGGAGGACGACAACGTAGCCGTCTTCTCGAAGCTCGACTCCGCGGGTCCGTACACCAGGACGGCGGCGACCGTGGCGCTCGAGGGACCGAGCTGGATGCGCCGCAACTTCGTCAACACCGTGTACCAGCGGATGCTGCAGATCGACGCGGACGCCGCCGCTCACATCGCGGCGATGCAGGCCCTGCTCGCCCAGGCCGCCAAGCACGCCCAGGACGCGGTGACGAACGCGGCCTACGCGCAGAAGGTGGCCGCGGAGGCGCGCGACGCGGCGGAGGACGCGCAGCGGTGGGCCACGGCCGCCTCGAACTCCGCCGAGCAGGCCGAGGTGTACAAGAAGCAGGCGGACGCCCACGCGGACGAGGCCGAGAAGTCGGCTCAGGATGCCCAGGCCTCCGCCGACAAGGCGAAGAACGCGGCCCTGACCGCCCGAACCGCCGCCCGGCGCGCCAACTACTCCGCCAACCGGGCGACCGCGGCCGCCGCCTCGGCGGTGGTGTCGGCCAACAACGCCCAGGCCTCGGCCAACGCCGCCCGTGCCTCGGCGACGCAGGCGGGCAAGGACGCGAAGGAGGCGGCGGCGGCCGCGTCCGAGGCGAAGCAGATCTATCACCAGAAGCGCAGGCAGGAGCAGATCGAGGCGGCGAGGAAGGCCAAGGAGGAGGCGAACAAGGCCAAACAGAACGCTATCGACCAGGCCGACACCGCAGAGAACGACGGGGTGGAGGAGCCGGGGACCTTCCTCGGCGCCGACAAGGACGAGTGGCGGAGCGCCGCTGCCACGCTCGGCACCATCTCCACCTACTCGGCCTACGTGGCGGCGTTCGGCCTCCTGGTCCCCCCGCCGGCGGGCGAGGCCATCTACGCCATCGCCGGTGGTGTCTCCCTGATCACGGGCGTCGCCAGCACCGTCATCTACGGATTCACCGACGGAATCACGTCCGAGGAATTCCTCACGTCGGCATTCGGCGTCGCCGTCGGTATTTACACCACCGGCCTTCCCTGGGGCAAGTTCGGGGGCACCGTCGGCGCCATTGACGATGCCTTCCGCGGACTCGGGGCCGGTGCGATGTCGGTGGGTGTCCAAGCCCGGCGTGTGGGAGCGGCAGTTCTCTCCCCGGCCACCAGTACGGTCATCAGCGCGGGGAAGGCTGTGGGTGACGCCGTCAGCGATACCTGGCACGATCTGACGCCCTGGTAAATCGGGAATGATAACCTCCGGGGCGGGATTTCAACGTCTTGAGAGCACCGACAACGTGTTCCGCCCCAGGAGGTTCCACGACCGTGTCTGCAGACCTGACCACATCTCAGTGGATCCTTGTCTCTGTGAGTGTCACCGCCGTGTACATCGCTGCCATGGCGTGGATCATGCCGACGCCGAAAGCACGGCTGCGCATGTTTCTCATTCCGCTCACGGGTTGGGCTTTCCTGCTGCCAAATGCCCTGATGGAAGGGTATTCCATCGCTCTCACTTCGTATGTCTACAGCAGTGTCCTGCTCGTGCTTGTGATTATGCTTGGGCCGGTGGCGAAAAAAGTTGGAGCTGATATTGCGGAGCAGGAAGAAAAGCCTTGGGACAAGGTTCCGCTCAATACTTTTTCGCTGTACTGGATTATGGGTTCCTGTACAGTTTGCATCGGGGTGGGGGCTTATCTCTGGCGATTCATTGACTGAATATTGAGGAGTCATCCGTCACCGCGCGAGACCAGTGGGCCACACCGCATCCATACGCTCTGCCGCACTTGCCCTTGCCGCAGGCTCCGCGCTCATCACGGCGTCACCGGCCGTCGCCGTCGCCGGCCCCGCCGCCGACTCCGACACCACTCACGCCTACACCGCGCAGCTGTTGATCGGCGACCGCGGCTGCTCCGGCGTCCTGGTCGACACCGAGTGGCTGCTGACCGCCGCCAGTTGTTCCGCCGACAACCCCGCCGAGAGCCTCGCCGTGCCCCCGGGCAAGCCCGCCCTGGCCACCACCGCGACCATCGGCCGGGCCGACCTACCGGCACGGGGGGCGCCGTCCGCATGGTCGTGGAGCTGGTGCCGCGCACCGACCGTGACGTGGTCCTGGCCCGGCTGAACCGCCCGGTCACCCATGTCACCCCGTCCCCCCTGGCCACCACCGCCCCCACCGCCGGCGAGGAGCTGACGCTCGCCGGATACGGCCGTAGCGCGTCCGAGTGGGCGGCGCTGAACCTGCACACCGGCGTCTTCTCGGTGGACGCGCCGGACGCCACCACCGCGGCGGTGACCGGCAAGGACGCCGCGGCCGCGTGCATGGGCGACACCGGCGCCGCCGAGACGCGCACCGGCGGCATCGTCGCCCGCGTCGACGACCTCGGCTCCTGGGTGGCGCCCAAGACCGGCGCCGGAGCACCGACTTCAACTGCGACGGCGTCGAGGACGTCGCCGTCGCCGACCCGACGGCCGACGTCGACACACGCCCAGGCGGGCCTGGTCAGGGTCGTCTACGGCGGGGGCAAGGGCGCCGCCGAGATCACCCAGGGCCTCGACTGGGTCCCGGGCGGCTCCGAGGGCAACGATCAGTTCGGCACGACGCCGGCCGTCGTCGACTACGGCGAGGACGGGTGCAGCGACCTCGCGGTCGGCACCCCGCGTGAGAACCTCGGCGAGGCCGTCGACGCGGGCATGATCGACGTCCTGCACGGCGGCCGGGGCGGTCTCGGCACCTCGGCGACCAAGGCCACCCACTTCGAGCAGGGGGCCGGGAACGGGACCATTGGCGCCTCCGCGTCGGAGACCGGCGACCTGATGGGGCAGGCCCTCGCGGCCGGTACCACCGCCGCCGGTGGGCCGAGCCGTTCCTCGCCATCGGTGTGCCGGGCGAGAGTCTCGGTTCGGGTCCACCCTCACCGCTGTCAACACCGCGCCGCGCGCGGTGAGCACCACGGCGACGATGAAGCTGGCCGTCGGCATCCCGGACGAGGCCTCGGCTCGATGGCCAGTGCCGGGGCGGTGCACGTCTTCTCGCTGCTCGGTTCGCCCGGCGCCAACGACAAGTGGATCGAGTCCGGCGACGGTGACGGCATCGCCGGGACCCCGGGCGCGAACCAGCGCCTCGGCTCGAGCGTCCACTTCACCGGCACCCACCTGTACGTGGGCATGCCCTACGGTCCGACCAGCACCGGCGCGCTGTACGCCCTGCCGATGTCCAACGTGACCCTCGGCGAGACCAACACCGCGGTCACCGCCTACCAGCCGGGACAGGGCGGTCTCCCCGTCTCCGGCACCACCTTCGGGTTCGCGGCACGGTAGTCGCCGCGTCAGTCCCAGCCGGCCGTGGTGTCCAGCGCCACGGCCGGCGCGTTCGCCGGGCGCGGCACGCCCGACGGGTCGAGCACGAACAGCGCGACGTCCAGCAGGTCGCCGCGGACCCGGGCGTCCTCGGCGTAACCGGCGAGCGAGAAGTAGACCCCCCCGCGCCGACTCCGCCATGGCCGTCAGCCACAGGCACTCCACGTCCCGCGCCGAGGTCGGGCCCGCCGTCGGGTCCACCTGGACCACGAGGCCGGGCGCGGCCAGCCCGATGCCGGCCACGGGCCGCTGGTCGGCGCGCCGGACGTCCCGGTGTCCCAGGCCGCGCAGATAGAGCACCGCGGCGGTGACCGCGTCGCGGGCGGTGCGGATCGGTGCGGACCGGTGGGCCGGCACCCGGGAACCCGGCGTACGCCCGGACCGGCCGGCGGCCGCCGGGTCCACCGGCACGCGCAGCACGGTCCCGCACGGACAGCCCAGCTCCGGGCGCGGCCACCGGCTCCGCGCCCCGCAGGCCGCGCAGCGCAGCCCGATCCACTCCTCTTCCCAGCTCCGGTGGGTGACCGGAGTGGCGGCCCGGCGCGGATCGAGCTCCGGGGCGACGGGCTCCCCGCACGCGCAGGGGTACGACGGTGCCGTGTAGCGGTGCCGGCGGCCGCAGGCGGTGCAGCGCACCGAGACGGTCTCGGGCATGACGCCCATCGTCCTCCCTTGACGGCCTCCGGCTACCCACTTACATTACTTCCAGATCGTAGAAACAAGTTTCCACTATACGGAAAACGTAAAGTCGCTACGGAAGAGCTCACCGCGGGGCGCGACGGGAGTGCGAATCCGACAGCCGAAGCAGGAGTACTCGATGGCTCGTATGACCGCTGCCCGAGCGGCAGTTGAGATTCTCAAGCGCGAGGGCGTCACCGACGCGTTCGGTGTGCCGGGCGCGGCGATCAACCCCTTCTACGCGGCGCTCAAGGCCTCCGGCGGCGTCAACCACACCCTCGCCCGGCACGTCGAGGGCGCCTCGCACATGGCCGAGGGCTACACCCGCACCCACCCGGGCAACATCGGCGTCTGCATCGGCACCTCCGGGCCGGCCGGCACCGACATGATCACCGGTCTCTACTCGGCGATCGGCGACTCGATCCCGATCCTGTGCATCACCGGCCAGGCGCCGACCGCGGTGATCCACAAGGAGGACTTCCAGGCCGTCGACATCGCCTCCATCGCCAAGCCGGTCACCAAGATGGCGGTGACCGTCCTGGAGGCCGCGCAGGTCCCCGGCGTCTTCCAGCAGGCCTTCCACCTGATGCGTTCCGGCCGCCCCGGCCCGGTCCTGATCGACCTGCCGATCGACGTCCAGATGACGGAGATCGAGTTCGACCCGGAGACCTACGAGCCGCTGCCGGTCTACCGCCCCGCCGCCACCCGCGCCCAGATCGAGAAGGCCATCGGTCTGCTCAACGCCTCCGAGCGCCCGCTGATCGTGGCCGGCGGCGGTGTCATCAACGCCGACGCCGCCGACCTCCTCGTCGAGTTCGCAGAGCTGACCGGCACCCCGGTCGTGCCCACCCTGATGGGCTGGGGCCTGCTGCCGGACGACCACGAGCTGAACGCCGGCATGGTCGGCCTGCAGACCTCGCACCGCTACGGCAACGCGACCTTCCTGGAGTCGGACTTCGTCCTCGGCATCGGCAACCGCTGGGCCAACCGCCACACCGGCAAGCTGGACGTCTACACCGCCGGCCGCAAGTTCGTCCACGTCGACGTCGAGCCGACCCAGATCGGCAAGATCTTCGCCCCGGACTACGGCATCGCCTCCGACGCGAAGGCGGCCCTGGAGCTGTTCGTCGAGGTGGCGAAGGAGCTGAAGGCGGCCGGCAAGCTGCCCGACCGCACCGCGTGGGCCGCCTCCGCCCAGGAGCGCAAGGCCACCCTTCAGCGCCGTACGCACTTCGACGACATCCCGATCAAGCCGCAGCGCGTCTACGAGGAGATGAACAAGGCCTTCGGCCCGGAGACCCGGTACGTCTCCACCATCGGCCTCTCGCAGATCGCCGGCGCCCAGATGCTGCACGTGTACCGTCCGCGGCACTGGATCAACTGCGGCCAGGCCGGCCCCCTCGGCTGGACCGTCCCGGCCGCGCTCGGCGTCGCCAAGGCCGACCCCGAGGCCCAGGTCGTGGCGCTCTCCGGCGACTACGACTTCCAGTTCATGATCGAGGAACTGGCCGTCGGCGCGCAGCACAAGATCCCCTACGTGCACGTCCTGGTCAACAACTCCTACCTGGGCCTGATCCGCCAGGCGCAGCGGGCGTTCGAGATCGACTTCCAGGTCAACCTGGAGTTCGAGAACATCAACTCGCCCGAGCTGGGCGTCTACGGCGTCGACCACGTCAAGGTCGCCGAGGGCCTGGGCTGCAAGGCGATCCGCGTCACCGACCCGAACGAGCTGGGCGCGGCCCTGGAGCAGGCCAAGAAGCTGGCCGCCGAGCACCAGGTGCCGGTCGTCGTCGAGGCGATCCTGGAGCGCGTCACCAACATCTCCATGTCGGGCACCAACGACATCGGCAACGTCGTGGAGTTCGAGGAGCTGGCGACCGAGCCGGGGCACGCCCCGACGGCCGTCAAGACGCTGAAGGTCTGACCCGAGCTCTGACCCGCGAAACACCCGAGAGCGGCCCGTCCCCTGGTGGACGGGCCGCTCTTCACGTGCCCGCTCTCAGTCGGAGCCGCCGCCCCCGCCCCCGCCGCCGCAGTAGTACGCCATGCCGCCCGTCGATCCGCTCCCCGTACCCCGCGGGGAGTGCTTGAGGAGGCCCCTGCCGCCCACCTCCACCCGCTCCACGAGCCCGGCCCGCAGGGCGAAGCGGGGGAAGAGGACGCGCAGGGCGGCCACGTCGTGCAGGGCCACGGCGAGCAGCCTGTCGTCGGCCGTCATGCCGCGCCGGCCCGCGGGCGGCGGGTGCCGTTCCCGGAGGGCGCGCACCCGGCGACGGGCGGCCCGGGTCGGGCCGAGCAGCGGAGGGCGGAGCATGCCGGCCTCGGCCAGCGGTATCCGCATCAGCGCCACGGCCAGGCGGACGTCCGGCCGCCGGGTCAGCCTCCGTATGCTCAGCGGCTCGTCGAGGCACCACCGCACCGTCTCGGCGAGCGGCGGCAGCGGCCTCGCGGCGATCCCCGGCTCGGCGTCCAGCGCGCGTACGGTGCCCGGTGGGCCGGCTTCGACGGCGCCGCGCATGTACAGGTCGACCACGGCGACCGTCACGGCGGCGCGGGGGCCGCCGCGCAGCAGCGCGACCTCGTGCGGTTCGAGCCGGACCGTCCCGTCGTCGTCCATGGCGACCACCCCCGTGTGCCGGGGTTGTGCCCGCTGCCGAGGGCCGCTACGCGTGCTCAGCCCCGATGGTGCTCGTGGTGTTCGTGCAGCCCGGGCCAGTCGTCCGGGCCGCCGCCCTGCCACTCGACCAGGTCGCTCTCCTCGACGTCGGTCACGTACAGGTCGGCCAGCCGCAGCAGCTCGGCGACGTCGTCGGCGTGCGAGGCGACACCGAGGGTCTCGTCGCCGTTGGTGACCCGGCGCGATCCGTCCAGCGCGGGGGCGTGGACCACGATGTGCGGGTGCTCGGGTGGGTGTGCCGTTGCCATGCCTCCAGGCTGCTGCGCGGGCGGCGGATCCGCACCCGGTGCGGGCCGGGAAACGCCGAGAAGCGCCGGATGCGGGACCGTCCGCATCCGGCGCTTCTCGGCCGGTGAAGGTTCTTCACGTGGTGTCCGTCCGACAGCGCGAGGCTGGGCGCGACAGGTCGTTCGCGCCGCCGGACGGAGTCGTCGGGCCCCTTCTCGAAGGGGCGGGTGGCTGGGACCGCGGCGGTGCGACGGGCCCGGGACACCGCTCCCCTCAGGTCGTAGGAGAAGCGTCCGGGCCGTTCACCACCGCACTGGCTCGCAGGCCGCCGCGGTCCTCGCCCTGCCCGTGCCGGCCCCGGGCGGCCACCCCTCATCCGGGCCGCTCCGGTGCCTTCACGGGCCGCGCACGGTCCCGGCCTCCCCGCCGGGTTCCGTACGCGAGCTGGTGGATCAGTCCTCGCGCAGGGCGCGGACCGCCTCCTCCACGCGCTTGCCGTACTCCGTGTCGGCGGCGTGGAAGTGCGCGAGGTTCTTCTCGATCACGTCGTTGCGGGAGACCTGGGACAGGCCGCCGGCGATGTTCGCGATCAGGCGCTTCTTCTCGTCCTCGGACATCAGGCGGAACAGCTCGCCGGCCTGGAAGAAGTCGTCGTCCTTGGTGTGCTGCGGGGCCTCGTGGGTGCCGGTGTGGCCGGACACCGCCAGCGGGGCGGCCAGCGGGCGGCCGGTCTCGACCGGGCCCTCGTACGAGTTCGGCTCGTAGTTCTTGGCGTCCCGGCCCTGGCCGTTGGAGGCCATGAAGCCGTCGCGGCCGTAGTTGGCGGCACCGCCGGGCACGGCCTTCGGCGCGTTGACCGCGAGCTGGGTGTGGTTGACGCCCAGCCGGTAGCGGTGCGCGTCCGCGTAGGCGAACAGACGGCCCTGGAGCATCTTGTCGGGGGAGGGGCCGATGCCCGGAACGAAGTTGTTCGGGGAGAAGGCGGCCTGCTCGACCTCGGCGAAGACGTTGTCCGGGTTGCGGTCCAGCACCAGCCGGCCCACCCGCTTGAGCGGGTAGTCGGAGTGCGGCCACACCTTGGTCACGTCGAACGGGTTGAAGCGGTAGTTCGCCGCCTCGGCCACCGGCATCAGCTGCACGTGCAGCGTCCACGACGGGTACACGCCCCGCTCGATGGCCTGCACCAGGTCCGTCTGGTGCGAGGTCGGGTCCTGGCCCGCCAGCTCGGCGGCCTCGTCGGCGGTCAGGGTGCGGATGCCCTGGTCCGTCTTGAAGTGGTACTTGACGAAGTACGACTCGCCCTTGGCGTTGGTCCACTGGTAGGTGTGCGACCCGTAACCGTTCATGTGGCGGTACGACGCCGGGATGCCGCGGTCGCCCATCAGCCAGGTCACCTGGTGCGTGGCCTCGGGGGCGTGCGCCCAGAAGTCCCAGACGTTGTCCGGCTCCTGGCGGCCCGAGAACGGGTCGCGCTTCTGCGAGTGGATGAAGTCGGGGAACTTGATCGGGTCCTTGATGAAGAACACCGGGGTGTTGTTGCCGACGAGGTCGTAGTTGCCCTCCTCGGTGTAGAACTTCACCGCGAAGCCGCGCGGGTCGCGGACCGCGTCCGCGCCGCCGAGGGAGTCGGCCACGGTGGAGAAGCGCAGGAAGACCTCGGTGCGCTTGCCGACGGTGCTCAGGAAGTCGGCGTGCGTGTAGCCGGTGACGTCGTCGGTCACCTCGAAGTGGCCGTAGGCGCCGGAGCCGCGGGCGTGCACCACGCGCTCCGGGATGCGCTCGCGGTTGAAGCGGGCGAGCTTCTCCAGCAGGTGCTGGTCCTGGATGAGGAGGGGACCGCCGATGCCGGCGGAGGCGGAGTTCTGGTTGTCGGCGACCGGGGCGCCGGACTCTGTCGTGAGCACGCGCTGCGACATCGGGGACCTTCCGTGCGAGGGGTCAGCGGAAACTTGTTTCCGCTTCGTGGAGCCTAAGTTCGGGTGTCAGGCACGTCAACAGTTTGTTGAAGCGGGTTCCGGGCGCCGCCGCCGCTCGGGCGCGACAGGACAGGTGTCAGCGGCGGCGCCGCCCGGAAGTCTCGTTGGGGTGCGTACGGTCAGACCTGGGCGCCGGAGAGGCGCTCCACGGCCCGCAGCAGGGCCGAGTGGTCCAGGCCGCCGTCGCCCTGGGCGCGCAGCGAGGCGACCAGCTGGGCCACCACGGCGCCGACCGGCAGCGCGGCGCCGACGTTGCGGGCGGCGTCGGTGACGATGCCCATGTCCTTGTGGTGCAGGTCGATGCGGAAGCCCGGCTTGAAGTCGCGGGCCAGGAAGTTGTCCTTCTTCCGCGTCAGCACGGTCGAGCCGGCCAGTCCGCCGTTCAGCACGTCGAGGGCGGCCTTCAGGTCCACGCCCGACTTCTCCAGGAAGACCACGGCCTCGGCGCACGCCTGGATGTTCACGGCGACGATCAGCTGGTTGGCGGCCTTCACGGTCTGGCCCGAGCCGTGCGGGCCGCACAGCACGATGGTCTTGCCCAGCGCCTCGAGGAGCGGCTTGGCCTCGTCGAAGTCGGCCTGCTCACCGCCGACCATGATGGACAGCACGGCCTCGATGGCGCCGGCCTCGCCGCCGGACACCGGGGCGTCCAGGACGCGGATGCCCTTGTCCTTGGCGGCCTTCGCGAGGTCGACCGAGGTCTGCGGGGTGATCGAGGACATGTCGACCAGCAGGGCGCCGGACCTCGCGTTCTCCAGGATGCCCTCGGGACCGTAGGCGATGGCCTCGACCTGCGGCGACGCGGGCACCATGGTCACGATGACGTCGGCGTCGCGCACGGCCTCGGCGATCGAGCCGGCCGCGGTGCCGCCGGCGGCGGACAGGCGGTCCAGCTTCTCCTGCTCCAGGGTGAAGCCGGTGACCTGGTAACCCGCCTTGATCAGGTTCTCCGACATGGGGGATCCCATGATGCCGAGACCGATCCAGGCGACCTTGGGGAGCGTGCTCATGATGGGTGCCTCTCTGAAAATCTGTGAAGAGTTCCTGCGGGTGGCGCTCAGCGGGCCGCGCGGGTCTCGGCCGGCAGCCACGAGAAGGCCTCGGCGCTGGGGTTGTCGCCCGGCTTGTACTCCAGGCCGACCCAGCCGTCGTAACCGGCCTTCCTCAGCTGGTCGAGCAGCTCCTGGAGCGGGAGGGAGCCCGTGCCGGGGGCGCCGCGGCCCGGGTTGTCGGCGATCTGCACGTGGCCGGTCTTCGCGGCGTACGCGTCGATCACCTGCGGCAGGTCCTCGCCGTTCATGGACAGGTGGTAGAGGTCCATGAGGAACTTCGCGTTGCCGAGTCCGGTGGCCTCGTTGACCTTGTCGACGACCTCGACCGCGGCCGGCGCCGACACCAGCGGGTACAGCGGCGACTCGGGCTTGTTGAGCGCCTCGATCAGCAGGATCGCGCCGATCCGGTCGGCCGCGCGGGCGGCGAGGACCAGGTTCTCCAGCGCCAGCTTGTCCTGCTCGGCCGGGTCGACGCCCTCGACGCGGTTGCCGTACAGGGCGTTCAGCGCCGTGCAGCCGAGCGACTTCGCGAAGTCGGCGGCCACGTCGATGTTGGCGCGGAAGCGGTCCGACTCCTCGCCGGGCACGGACAGGGCGCCGCGGTCGGGGCCGGGCAGCTGTCCCGCGTAGAAGTTCAGCCCGGTGAGCTGGACGCCCGCGTCCTCGATCGCCTTCTTCAGGGCGTCGAGCTCGGACTGCTCGGGGGTGGGCGAGTCGATCCAGGGCCACCACAGCTCGACCGCGGTGAAGCCGGCCGCGGCGGCGGCCGCGGGACGCTCCAGGAGCGGGAGTTCCGTGAAGAGGATCGACAGGTTGACGTTGAAGCGCTGATCTGCGAAGCCCATCGGGTGCCGCGCTCCCTTCCGTTTCGTTCGTTGTTCCGCATTACGGAAGTTCGTTTCTGCGTAATGGAAGATTGCCGGTGGAGCTCCGCACTTGTCAAGAGGGGGCGGCGTAAAACGGTCACCGCGCGTTAGGTTGACCGGGTGCGATTGAGAGTGGAGTTCACGACCGAGCCCTTCGACCTGGACGAGGCGCCCGCGCACGCGGTGGTCGCCCGTGAGGTCGTCGAGGCCGCGGAGCTGGACGAGGTGGACGTCGGCCCGTTCGGCAACACCGCCGAGGGCGGCGCCGACGCGGTGCTCACCGCGGTGGACGCGCTGCTGCGCCGGTCCCTGGAGGCCGGGGCCACCCGGATCTCCCTCCAGGTCAACGTGGTCGGGCAGGGCGCCGAAGGGGGGGGCGAGCGGTGACCGGCCCGGGTCAGGAGCCCTTCATCGCGGCCGTCAAGCCCCTGGTCGACGCCATCGGCGGCGAGATGCTGCCGCCCGACGAGGCCGGTCAGGACGATGTCGTCCTCGCCTGGGAGGGCGCCGACGTCGTCGCGGTGCGCCTGCCCCAGCTCGCCGACTCCCTCGACCACATCCTCGCGGCCATGGAGCGCCGGCAGGGCAGGCCGCTGGCGGACCTGGACCGGCGCGCCAAGCAGGAGGTCGTACGCACCCTGGAGGCGCGCGGCGCCTTCTCCGTGCGGCACGGCGTGGAGACCGTCGCGAGCGCCCTCGGCGTCAGCCGTTTCACCGTCTACAACTACCTCAACCGCGAGAAGGACTCCTGACCTGCACAGGAGCCCCACATCACGAGCCGCCGTCCGGAATCCGGGCGGCGGCTTTCGCAACACCGAATTTTCAACAAAGTGTTGACGCGTTGTTTCCGAGGGCGTTAGCTATCGGCACGCCCGTTCAGCACAAGGCCACGGAGGCTCCCGTGACGTCCACTTCCGCGTCGGGCCTGGCCCGTTTCAACGCATCCGAGGAGTCCGCGGCGCTCGCGGAACTCCACGAGGCGTGTGCCTCGACGGCGTGGGCCCGGCACCTGCTCGCCGCCCGCCCCTACGCCACCACCGAGGACCTGTACGCCGCGAGTGACGCCGCCATGGCCGAGCTGACGGCGGACGACCTCGCCGAGGCGATGGCCGGGCACCCGCCCATCGGCCGCCCGAAGCCGGGCGACCCGACCTCCTCCCGGGAGCAGGCCGGCATGGCCGGCGCCTCGGAGGAACTCAAGGCGGAGATGCTCGACCTCAACCTGGCCTACCAGGACACGTTCGGCCACGTCTTCCTCATCTGCGCCACCGGCCGGACCGGCGAGCAGATGCGGGACGCGCTCAAGGAGCGGATCGGCAACTCGCCCGAGCAGGAGCGGGAGATCGTCCGCACCGAACTGGGGAAGATCAACCGCATCCGCCTTTCCCGACTCGTCGAACAGGACGCCTGACCATGAGCACCAGCACCACCGCCTCCGTGTCCACGCACATCCTGGACACCAGCGTCGGCCGCCCCGCCGAGGCAGTCGCCGTCCGGCTCGCCGCCCGCTCGGGCAGCTCCGCCCATCACGGGCAAAGAGAGGACTGGCAGACGCTCGGCGGCTCCGCGACCGACGCGGACGGCCGGTGCAAGGACCTCCCGGCCCTGCCGGAGGGCACCACACACGTACGCCTCGACTTCGACACCGAGACGTACTTCGCCAAGAAACAAGCCGCGGCCCAGCAGGACGCCCCCGCGCTCCGGGACAGCGAGAACGGCCGGCCGGTGTTCTTCCCCGAGGTCACCATCACCTTCGCGGTGGTGCCCGGGGAGCACTACCACGTTCCGCTGCTGCTCAACCCGTTCGGCTACTCCGTTTACCGAGGGAGCTGACCGACACATGACCCGTTTCGTCCTGGGACAGAACCAGTACGGCAAGGCAGAGAACCGCGTCGTCAAGATCACGCGGGACGGCGACACGCACCACATCAAGGACCTCAACGTCTCCGTCGCCCTCTCCGGCGACATGGAGGAGGTCCACCGCAGCGGGTCCAACGCAAACGTCCTGCCGACCGACACCACCAAGAACACGGTGTTCGCCTTCGCCAAGGAGCACGGGATCGAGAGCGCCGAGGACCTCGGCGTCAAGCTCGCCCGCCACTTCGTCGACAACAACGAGCCCATCAAGCGGGCCCGCATCCGCATCGAGGAGTACGGCTGGGAGCGGATCGAGACCTCGAAGGGCGGCTCCCGTTTCGTCGGCTCCGACGAGATCGCGCACTCCTTCGTCCGCACGGGCCAGGAGACCCGCGTCGCGGAGATCACCTACGACGGCCACGGCATCCAGGTGCTCTCCGGCTTCAAGGACCTCACCGTCCTGAACTCGACCAACTCCGAGTTCTTCGGCTACCTGAAGGACAAGTACACCACCCTCAAGGAGGACTACGACCGCATCCTCGCCACCACCGTCTCCACCTGGTGGCGGCACAACTGGGACGGCATCGACTCGCACGCCCCGGACTGGGACCGCTCGTACAACGGGGTGCGCAAGCACGCGCTCCAGGCGTTCGCCGAGACCTACTCGTACTCGCTCCAGCAGACCCTCTTCGAGATGGGTGTGCGGGTGCTGAACTCCCGCGACGAGGTCGACGAGATCCGCTTCTCGATGCCCAACAAGCACCACTTCCGCTCGGACCTGTCGCCCTTCGGGATCGACAACGAGGCCAAGGACGGCGCCGTCTACTACGCCGCCGACCGGCCCTACGGCCTGATCGAGGCCACCATCTTGCGCGACGGCGCCGAGCAACTCATCCCGGTCGACATGACCAACCTCTGACGCGGGACGCGCGCCACCGGCCCGGCCCCCCGGGGCCGGTGGCGCGCCACACCGGAGGGAACACCATGGCACAGCCTGCAACGGAGCCGGCGAAAGGCTCACGTTCCACCCCGTCACCGGAGCACACGGAGGACGCCGTCACGTCCGTGCACCCGGTCGACGAGAAGCTCCACCCCTCGCGGCTCGTCCCCGCCGCGCTCCAGCACATCGCCGCCATGTACGCGGGCGTTGTCACTCCTCCGCTCATCATCGGCCAGGCCGTCGGCCTCGACATCGAAGGCCGCACCCGGCTGATCGCCGCGAGCCTGCTCATCGCGGGCATCGCCACCCTGATCCAGACCATGGGCGTCAAGGGCTTCGTCGGCAACCGCCTGCCGTTCGTCAACGCCGCCTCCTCGGCCGGCATCGCGCCCATCCTCGCCATCGCCGAGACCAACAGCGAGGGCGGTCAACTCCCCGCCATCTACGGCGCGGTGATGGTCGCCGGCGTCTTCTGCCTCGCCGTCGGCCCGTTCTTCGGCCGACTGCTCCGCTTCTTCCCGCCCCTGGTCACCGGCGTGGTCATCACCCTCATCGGCGTCACGCTCATGCCGGTCCCGGTGGGCTGGGCGCAGGGCGGCGACGAGACGGCCGCCGACTTCGGCGCGATGCGCAACCTCGCGCTCGCCGCCTTCACCCTCGCCGTCATCCTCGTCATGCAGCGCTTCGGCAAGGGCTTCCTCAAGCAGGTCGCCCTGCTGTTCGGCCTGCTCATCGGCACCCTGGCCGCCATCCCCTTCGGCATGGCCGACTTCAGCGGCCTGAAGTCCGCCCCGGTCGCCGCGCTGCCCACGCCCTTCGCCTTCGGCGCCCCCGAGTTCCAGCCCGCCGCGATCCTGTCGCTGTGCATCGTGATGCTGGTCCTGATGACCGAGTCGTCCGCCGGCATGCTCGCCCTCGGCGAGATCTGCGACCGCCCCGCCGACGCCAAGGTCATCACCCGCGGCCTGCGCACCGACGGCCTCGCCACCCTGGTCGGCCCCGTCTTCGGCGGCTTCCCCACCTCCGCCTTCGCCCAGAACGTCGGCGTCGTCACCCTCACCCGGGTACGCAGCCGCTACGTCGTCGCCGTCGCCGGCGCCACCCTGCTCGTCCTCGGTGCCTTCCCGGTCCTCGGCGCGGTCGTCTCCCTGGTCCCCATGCCGGTACTCGGTGGCGCGGGCATCGTGCTCTTCGGCTCGATCGCCGTCAGCGGCATCCGTACCCTGGCCGAGGCGGGCCTCGACGACAGCTCCAACATCATCCTGGTGGCCGTGGCGCTCGGCGCCGGCATCATCCCGCTGGCCGCGCCGACCTTCTACGCCGAGTTCCCGGCGTGGGCGCAGACCGTCCTCGGCTCCGGCATCAGCGCCGGCGCGCTCGTCGCGGTCTGTCTCAACCTGTTCTTCCACCATCTCGGCACCCGGAGCCGCACCACCGTTCCGGCACTCAAATCCTCCTAGGGTCCTGCCGTGCCCTCCCCGTGGGTACTCAACTCCCGCCCACGGGCCGCACTGAAAGAGAAGGAAGCAGCATGGCAGCATCATCGGCAGCAGAGCGCGCGGCCGGGCACGCGGCCGAGCGTGTGGTCATCGAGAACTGCGCGATAGCCACGGTGGACGCGGGTGACACCGAGATCGCCTCGGGGCACCTCGTCCTCGCCGGCAACAGGATCGAGTCGCTCGGCGCGGGACAGGCACCCGAGGGCCTGGAGAACGTGGTGCGCCGGATCGACGCGACCGGCCACCTGGTCACGCCCGGCCTGGTCAACACCCACCACCACTTCTACCAGTGGATCACCCGGGGCCTGGCCACCGACCACAACCTGTTCGACTGGCTGGTCGCGCTGTACCCGACCTGGGCGCGCATCGACGAGCCGATGGCGTACGCGGCGGCCCAGGGCTCCCTCGCCATGATGGCCCGCGGCGGCGTCACCACCGCCATGGACCACCACTACGTCTTCCCGCGGGGCTCCGGCGACCTGTCCGGCGCGATCATCCGCGCCGCCCGCGAGACGGGCGTCCGCTTCACCCTCGCCCGCGGCTCCATGGACCGCGGCGAGTCCGACGGCGGGCTGCCGCCGGACTTCGCGGTGGAGAGCCTGGACGGCGCGCTCGCCGCCACCGAGGCCACCGTCCGGGAACACCACGACGCCTCCTTCGACGCGATGACCCAGGTCGCCGTCGCCCCCTGCTCCCCCTTCTCCGTCTCCACCGAACTGATGCGCCAGGGCGCCGAGCTGGCCCGCCGCCTCGGTGTGCGGCTGCACACCCACGGCTCGGAGACCGTGGAGGAGGAGAAGTTCTGCCACGAGCTGTTCGGCATGGGCCCGACCGACTACTTCGAGTCCACCGGCTGGCTCGGTGAGGACGTGTGGATGGCGCACTGCGTCCACATGAACGACGCCGACATCGCCGCCTTCGCCCGCACGGGGACCGGCGTCGCGCACTGCCCGTCCTCCAACGCGCGACTGGCCGCCGGCATCGCCCGCGTCCCCGACATGCTCGACGCCGGCGTCCCGGTCGGCCTCGGCGTCGACGGCACCGCCTCCAACGAGTCCGGCGAACTCCACACCGAACTGCGGGGCGCCCTCCTCATCAACCGCCTCGGCGCCCACCGCGAGGCCGCGCTCAACGCCCGCAAGGCGCTGCGCCTGGGCACCTACGGCGGCGCCCAGGTCCTCGGCCGGGCCGCCGAGACCGGCTCGCTGGAGCCGGGCAAGCTGGCCGACCTGGTGCTGTGGCGGATGGACACCCTCGCCCACTCCTCGATCGCCGATCCGGTGACCGCCCTGGTCCTCGGTGCCGCGGCCCCGGTCACGGCGTCGTTCGTCAACGGCCGCCAGATCGTCGAGAACGGCCGGCTGCTCACGGTCGACGAGGACGCCATCGCCCGCTCCACCCGGGACGAGGCACGGCGGCTGGCACGCATCGCGGCGCAGGGCTGAGGCCGCGACCCGCGCGGGGCCGGACATCGCCCCGCCGACCGAACACCGATAGGCCGCGAGGCACTTGAGCTCCGGCCGGGAGGGACGGCTCCCGGCCGGTAGCCGTGGACCCGAGCGGGGTCCACGGCGGCCGTCTCCGGGGCGTGCGCCCACGCGTACGCCCCCGGAGCGGTCACCGTTTCCCCGAACGGTCCGTCCCGGTCCCTCCCCCACTCTCGACTCCGCTCGAGCGGGAGGTACCCCATGCCCATCCGCACCACCTCCCTGACACCCGCGTCAATGCCGACGTGTACCCGACCGGAGGGACGCCGCCGTGGCCGACCACCCTGTTGACGAGAAACTCCCGCCACTGAAAATGGCGACGACCGGCCTGCAGCACGTGGCCGCCATGTACGCCGGAGTCGTCGCCCCGCCCCTGATCGTCGGCGCGGCCATCGGCCTGACCGCCACCGAACTGACCTTCCTCACCGGCGCCTGCCTGTTCACCGCGGGCCTCGCCACCTTCCTGCAGACCCTGGGCATCTGGAAGATCGGTGCCCGGCTGCCCTTCGTCAACGGCGTCACCTTCGCCGGTGTCGCCCCCATGACCGCGATCGTCGCGTCCACCGAGGACAAGTCCGACGCGTTGCCGATCATCTTCGGCGCCGTCATCATCGCCGGACTCATCGGCTTCTTCGCGGCCCCCTTCTTCAGCAAGGCGATCCGGTTCTTCCCACCGGTCGTCACCGGTACGGTCATCACCCTGATCGGTATATCCCTGCTGCCCGTGGCCTTCGGCTGGGCGCAGGGCTCCAGTCCCGAGGCCGACGACTTCGGGTCGTCGACCAACCTGGCCCTGGCCGGGATCACCCTCGTCGTCGTCCTCCTCCTGCGCCGCTTCACCCGGGGCTTCGTCAAGCAGATCGCCGTGCTGCTCGGCCTGGTCGCGGGCACGCTCATCGCGATCCCGTTCGGCGTCACGGACTTCGGGCCGGTCGCGGACGCGAGCGTCGTCGGCTTCCCGACGCCGTTCCACTTCGGCGCGCCGCAGTTCCAGCTCGCCGCGATCCTCTCCATGTGCGTGGTGATGGTGGTCTCGATGACCGAGTCCACCGCCGACATGCTCGCCCTGGGCGAGATCGTGGACCGCCCGGCCGACGAGAAGACCATCGCGGCCGGCCTGCGCGCCGACACCCTCGGGTCCGCGCTCAGCCCGGTCTTCAACGGCTTCATGTGCAGCGCCTTCGCCCAGAACATCGGCCTCGTGGCGATGACGAAGATCCGCAGCCGCTTCGTCGTGGCCGCGGGCGGCGGCTTCCTGGTCCTGATGGGCCTGTGCCCGATGGCCGCCTCGCTCATCGCCGTCGTGCCCCGGCCGGTGCTCGGCGGTGCCGGAGTGGTGCTGTTCGGCTCGGTCGCGGCCAGCGGCATCCAGACCCTGGTCCGGGCGAGCCTGGACAAGGACAACAACGTCCTGATCGTGGCGGTCTCCCTGGCCGTCGGCATCATCCCGATCGCGGCGCCGGAGTTCTACCACTCGTTCCCGGAGAACGCGAAGATCATCCTCGACTCGGGCATCTCGACCGGCTGTCTGGCAGCCGTCCTGCTCAACCTGGTCTTCAACCACATCGGCGGCCGGGGGCGGGACGCGGAGGACGTGACCCACCCGATGGAGGCGGGGACGGAGATCACCGAGGCCACCCGGGCCCCGGCCGCGCCTTGAGGCCGACACCGGGTGAACCCCGCGCGTTAGGAGGGCCGGCGCCTCGGCCAGAGGCGTCGGCCCACCCATGTCCCGGGACCGGCTTCGTGCCCGGTCGAGGTGTGCGGCGGACGGAGGCGGGGCCGCCGCCACCGACGGGACCGGGGCGACCGGCTGGCCGGCCGCCCCGGAGCCCGCACGAAGGCCGGCTCAGCCCTCCCACATGGCGCGCACGTAGGAGTCCAGGTCTTCCAGCAGACCGTCCTCCTCTTCGGGAGCCCGGGTGATCGAGCCGCCGCCCTTTTCGAGCATCACGATCGAGGGCAGCAAGAGCCCACGCAGGAGACCGTGCAGGACGACGTTGTTGGTGGAGCAGTATCTGTCGTAGAGCCCCTGGGTGAACTGCTGGAACACCGCCAGGTCCACATCACTTCCACCGAGTCGCTCGTTTTCGGTCAAGCCCGTCGGCATACCGTGCAGTTCACCGGCTTCCCGAGCGAGCGCCACGTAGGCCTGTCCCACCCTGAGTGCCGGATCCCACAAAGTGCCTGACCTGTCGGCGGCTTGGAACGGGTAACCCATCAGAACCACTTCGTCATGATGTGCACGTCCGGGTACTTCTCCCTCAACTTCTGGAACCGGGCCTCGACCGCTTCCATGAACCGCGGGTCCTGGTTCGGCCGGGTGAACCGGAAGCCGATCGAGGCGTCCCGATAGTGCTCGGGAAGCTGCTTACGGGCCCTCAGGTACCGCTCGAACTTCTCTTCGATGTGTTCGTTGAGCCAGTCCTCGTCGGCCCAGTAGCCGAGAACGCTCTTGTCCTCCCACAGAATGTCATCCTCGAAGAGGTCGATGTCGGTGATCTTGTTCCCCGTGTCGGGGTCGAAGACATCGTAGTCCTTCTTGCCCTCGAGGCAGCCCTTGCCGACACCCGCCGCCTGCGCGGTCATCATGGTCGTCACACCAGAGACGATCTTGCAGCCGCGACTGGCCCATGTAAGACCCTCGTAGGCCTTGTTCAGCGCCTTGAGTTTGCTGGAAATGAGGACATCCACCGCGAGGGATCCGCAGTTGGAGAGGTCCTTCTTGTCGAGGCAGGCTTCGAGTGCTGTGAGGCCGGTGAGTTCTGCGGTGACGCCCCACAGCTCTTCCATGGCGTCGCCGAACTCGTCCCCATAGGCGATGATGTCGCAGTAGACCTCGTTGTGCTGACACCAGCGGGCGAACTCCTGGGGGTCGCAGGGGACGACTGCCTGTCCGCAGCGGTATTGCTTGCGGGCACGGGCACCAGGCTCGTTCATCGCCTTCTGTTTGGCGGCGATGGCGGCCTTGCGGCGGGCTTCCTCCTCTTCCCGGTACTTCTTGACCGCGATGGTGAAGGCCTCGCTGGCGGCTGCGAGTGCGGCATCGGCGTCCTTGCCGGCGGCGATCGCCGACGCGCGTGCCTGGTCGGCGGCGACCCATGCGCGGGACGCCGACGCCTGAGCCATCTCCGAGGAGAGGGTGGCGTCCGTGGCGGACAGGGCGGCGTCCTCGGCTGCGAGGTTGGCGTCCTGGGCTGCGGAGCGTGCGGTCGCGGCGGACGCGGCAGCGCTGGCCGCCGAGGCTTCGGCGTCCTTGGCGTGCTGGGCCGCCTCGTCGGCGTATCCCTGGGCCTGCTCGGCGTATTCGTCCGCCTTCACCGCCCAGCCGTTGGCCTCGTCGGCGGCCTTGCGGGCCTTGGCGGCCACCTTCTGCGCGAGCGCGGCATCCTTCTGGGCGTTCGCCGCGACCTTCGACGCATCGGCGATCAGCTTCTGGACCTGGGCCACGTGAGTGGCCGTGAGGTGGTCCTTGCGTGCAGCTGTGTACTGGCCGGAGGCGATGAAGGCGTGCAGCGTCGCAGGCGAGCCCTCCAGCGCGATCCGGGCCGCGGACTTGACCTCGGGACTGCCAACGGAGACCAGTTGTGCGGCTCTGACCCGCTCGTCCTGGTTCCGCGCGGTGTACTGCGTCTCGACCAGGAACTCACTGTATTTCTTCGGGTCGCCGCTATTGAGCGCCGCCCTGCCCGTCTCGGTGACGACCGGGCCCGCCTCGGAGACGATCTGTGCGATGGCCACGCGCATGCCCTGGGAGGCCGCCTGGTACTGGCCGCCGTTGACGAAGGCGGTAACGGTCGCGGCGTCACCGTCGAGTGCGGCCTCGGCCGCTGCCCGGATCTCCGGGGTTGCGCTCTCTTCGGCGAGGCGCGCGACGTAGGAACGTTCGTCCTGCTGCCCGGCGGTTTCCCAGCCGTTCTCCAGATAGTCGAGGACGACGTCGTCCGGACCGGCCAGTGCGGCTTCGGCTGCCGCTCGTCCCCAGGCCGTTCCGTTCTTCATCACCAGCACGGCCAGCTTCCGGCCCTGAGTCGCTGTTGCGGCCCGGTCGGCACCCGGTTCGGCGGCCTGTGCCACCAGCCGGTCGCGTTCGGCGTCCCGGTCCAGGACTGCCTGCTCCAGCTCCGCCCGGCCCTCGGTGTGGGCGGTGTACGCGGCCTTCTGGTCCCTGGCACGTTCGATGCCGGCGTTGGTGCGGCCCAGCAGCTCCTCGGCCTCCACCTCACGGGCGAGCGTGTAGATCTCCTGGGCTTTGGCCACGGTGTCCGAAGCCGTGTTCGCTGCCGTGGTGGCGGCGTTGGCGTGCGCGGTGGCCTTGGTGGCCGCCGTAGCGGCGTCTCCCGCGTGTTCGGCGGCATCGTCCGCCGCGGTTGCGGCGTTCCTCGCGTGAGTCGCCGCCGATCGAGCGGCGTCCCGGGCGTCCCCCGCGGCCGTGGCGGCCTTGCGGGCCAGCCTCTCGGCTTCGGCGGCGGCGCGGTTGGCCTCCTGCGCGTGGCGCCTGGTGGCTGCCGCGGCGGCACGCGCCTCGGCGGCGGCGGCGCTGGAGTCCCCCGCGTAGCCACTCGCCGCCGTCGCGGCGTCAGCCGCGAGATTGGCATTGCTGCCCGCGCTCCTGGCCGAGGCGGCGGCGTCACCGGCCGCGGTGGCTGCCTTGGACGCCTCGTCGGCGGCGTCAGCGGCCAGGTCGGCGCCCTTGGCGATGTTGCGCGCGTTCTCCGCGGCGGTACGCGCGGCCTCCGCGTTGTCCGCGTCCACGGCGGCGTCGGCTGCCGCGGCCTGGGCGCGTGCGGCGGCCTGCGACGCGGCAGCCGCGGCGGCCGCCGCCTGAGATGCGGCGTTCGCGGCTATGCGCGCGGAATTGTTTGCGGCGCGAGCTGCGTTGATCGCCTTCTGGGCCGAGGCGGCGGCCTGGGTGGCTGCCTTGGCGGCACGGCCCGCGGCACGGGCGGCCTTGTCGGTGTCGTCCTTGGCGGCCTCGGCCTCGGCCGCGGCCTTCAGGGCCGCTTCCTTGGCCAGTTTGGACGCTTCGATCGCTTCTGCCGACGCCTTCTTGGCCGCCTTGGTCTCTTTGGCCGCCTGCCGGCCCGCCTCCTGCGTCTGCCTGGCCAGCTGGGCAACCGTGGCGTGCTCCACGTCCTTGTTGCGCGCGACGAACTGGCCGACCTCCAGGAACTCCCGGCGGTCCTCCGGTGTGCCGTAGAGTGCCAGACGCCCTGCGGCCTGCACGTTGGCGCCGCCCACGCTGATGATCTGGACGACCTGCACGCGCTCGTCCTGCTCACGGGCGGTGTACTGACCCTCGCTGAGGAACGCGCTGACGTCCTCTGGCGTACCGTTCAGCGCGGCCCGCCCGGCGTCCTGCACGTTCGACCCCGCGGTGCTGATGATCTGCGCGACCTGGACGCGCTGATCCTGCTCCAGCGGGTCCTGCCAGCCGTCGTCAAGGAAGTCTTCCAGCGCGGCGGGCGTGTCGGCCAGTGCGGCTCGGGCGGCGGTCAGGAGCTCCGTGCCGCCGACACTGGCCATCTGGGCGGTGGTCACGCGATTGTCCTGGTGCGCGATGCCGTCCACAGCTGCGAGGAACGCCTGGAGGTCGGCATCGGTCCCGGTCAGGGCGGCCTCGGCCGCTGCCTTGACCCCGGGGCCACCCTCCTTCCAGTAGTCCACGACCCGGCCGCGGTCCGTGGGAGTCACCTCAGCCAGGGCGGCGAGCTGCACCGCCGACGCCGGAGCGTCCTCAGCCACGGCGGGTGTGGACCCCAGCAGGCTCACGGTCAGAGCGAAGGGCAACAGGCCCAGCGCCGAGGCGCGTATCACACGCCAGGTTCCGCGCGGGCCTCTCGTCCCTTGGGTTCTTCGATTCACCAAAGACTCGTCTCGTCCGAGGCAGCTCTCACCGGCTGCCGATCATCGGTGCTGCGTGATCTTAGGCATTGGCTGATGGCGCGTGAGAAGAGCCAGTACCACGAACAGTTGGGTCGACGCGGTGCGTTTGGGCCTCCGCTGCCGGGCACTGCAGGGGAGGCGATCGACGGCGGACGGCGAGCGGCCTACCATGTGACGGATCACACACGCGCTGCCACCTGACGGTGCGTTAATCTTCAGCGGCATTCTGATCGTCAGCCGGTACAGCGTGACGGGGGGCAAGGGTCTGGGGGCACCGTTTCGGACTTGGTGTCACCCCGCGCTGCCTGAAAGGACCTTTGATGACATCACGCGTACGCAGACGCATGCTGGTCGGTATCGCAGCGACGGTCGCGTCCGTGGCAGGGGTGACCTCGATCGCGTTCGCCGCGTCGGCCCCGTCCTCGGTTTCGGCAGGCGCCGCGGTGGCGGACTCGCCCCCGTTCGCGGTCGAGGACTTCAACTACCCGAACGCGGAGCAGGTCCTCGCAGAGGAAGGCATTCTTCTGAAGAGGGGTGACGGTCACGTCACGCTGGCCGACTGTGACTTCTCGCTCGATCAGATCAGGGTGCAGACCGTTGCTGACCCAGCGGTGGGCCGGAAGGAGCTGTACTGCTTCAAGGCCACTGGCGCGTCCGGTTACATCACCCTGGAACTTCCCCGCGTGTTCGCCCTGGAAGCCGCGGACCGGCCCATCAGTGCCGACCTGACCGCCGAAGGCGAGACCACCACCGTGAACGTCGCCGAGGGGCAGTTCGTCACCGTGGGCGAGGGAGACCTTCCTTCCGGGGGCAAGCAATCCGTTCTGGTCGAGATTCGCGTCACGGGCTGACCGAGTCCGACCGAGGCCAGGTTGGGGTGACCGGCCGAACGGCCCCTGGAACGACTGCCGATACCGCGCCGTGCCGCCTTCGGGGGCCGGACGATTCGGGTGCCGGTACCGGGGTGCCTCCCCGTCGCCGGTCACCCACACCGTCCATGGAGGCCCGGGGACCGCGGGTCACAGACCGAGGACTCCGGGCTCCGCGGCCAGCTCCTCGAACCGCCGCAGTGGGTCGGCCACCAGCTTGCGGGCGTTCAGGTCCATGAGTCCACCGACCCCCTCGATGTCGGCTGCCAGCGTGCCGTCGTCCGTCCTGCGGATCACCTGGCGGATCCGGAAAGTCTTGCCCTCGCCCCACTCGAAGGCGCAGGTCACCGTGGTCTCGTCACCGGCGAGCAGCTCCCGCCGGAAGCGGATGGTCGTCTCCAGCACCACGGGCCCCACACCGTGTGCGACGAGATCGGCCTGCCGAATACCGGCTGCCTGGAGCAGGGCCCAGCGGGCGTGCTCGGCGTAGTTCAGATAGACGGACTGGTTCAGATGGCCCTGCGTATCGGTCTCGTACCCGCGGACCGTCACGGGTACGGAAAACGGCTCGCTCACCGCTGCCGCCTCTCCTCGTGGGTGCACTGACCGACCGATCCTGGCACGAGTGCCTCACACCTTCCGCGGCGAGGCCAGCAGGTAACGGGCCCGCGTGCGCGGCTCGGTGTGCTCCCCGACCTGCCACCCCGCCCGCTCCAGCGTCGCCGCACAGCCCCGCAGCGCCGTACCGTCCGGCTCGTACACGGCGACGGCCTCCGGCTGCGGCGTCGCGCGCACCCGGTACCCGGCCCTGCCGTCCGGCCCCGCCGGGCGGTGCCCGGCCGCCTCCAGGGCGAGCGCGGCGGCCTGCACGAGGTGCTTGCGCTCCCACCCGCACGGCCGGTCCGTCGCCCCGTCGGGATGCGTCATCCGGCGCAGCTCCAGCAGCCCCTGCCAGGCGCTGCGCACCTCACGCAGCCGCGCCGGTCCGGTATCGCCCGGCACGGCCTCCTCCCCGCCCACCCGCGCGGCGAACACACCGCCGGCCGCGGGCTCGGCCGGCGCCGCGGGCCCGGCCGGCACCGGTTTCTCCGGCTCGGCGGGAGCCTCCCGTATCCGATGCCCGGCCGGCGTCAGGAAGTGGTCGTGCGGCGGGCGCGGGTGCCGGAAGGCGAGCCCCCGTTTCACCAGCGCGGCGAGCTGAGCCTCCGTCCCCTTCAGCCGCCCGCTGACGGGGTCGGCGGCGTCGATGACACGCCGCTGCGCGGCGGTGGGCGACAGTGCCACGGCGTCCTCCTTCCCTCACCGGTGATGCCACCGGTCACGCCACCGGTGGCATCACCGGTGATGCCTTCGAAGGCTACGACGGAGGTCTGACATTCCAGGCCGCGATCACCGGTCGCGCGTGCTCCGTGCCCAGCCGGCACAGCGTGCCCGTGCCCAGCTGGAACAGTGCCCCGTGCGACGCCGGCAGCCCCAGGTACCGCGCGGTGAGTGCCCGCAGGAAGTGTCCGTGCGCCACCAGCACCACGCACCCCTCGGTGTTGGCGAACGCGGCCTCCACCCTGGCCAGTACCCGGTCGGCCCGCTCGCCGACCTGCTCCGGTGTCTCCCCGGGGTGCTCCGGCGGCCCGGGGGCGACCCCGTCCGTGAACAGGAACCAGTCCGGCCGGCTCCGGTGGATCTCGACCGTCGTGATGCCCTCGTACCCGCCGTAGTCCCACTCGTGCAGGTCGGGGTCGATCCGCACCTCGTCCCGCAGTCCGATCAGCTCGGCCGTCTCCCGGGCCCGCTGGAACGGGCTGACGAACGCGGCCCCGATCCGGTGCGACCGGATCAGCGGCACGAGACTGCGCGCCTGCTCCCGCCCGTGGTCGGTCAGCGGGACGTCCGTCAGGCCCGTGTGCCGTCCGGACCGCGACCACTCGGTCTCACCGTGCCGGACCAGAAAAAGATCACCCATGCCGCCCAGGCTACGGGCGGAAGCCCGGCGATCACTGCGCACGCGCCCCGGCGACGCACCGCCTGCGGACAGTGAGGCCCAGGAAGACGATAATGGGATCATGCAGTCACGCGGCGAGTTGGGGGACTTCTTACGCTCACGACGGGCCAGGATCCGGCCCGAGGACGTCGGCTTCGCCTCCGGCGCGGGCCTGCGACGCGTGCCGGGACTGCGCCGTGAGGAGCTGGCGCACCTGGCGGGGGTGAGCATCGACTACTACGTACGCCTGGAGCAGGGCCGCAACCGCAGTGTGTCGGACGCCGTGCTCGGGGCGGTGGCCGCCGCCCTGAGGCTGGACGAGGACGAGCGCGCCCATCTCTTCCGGCTCGCGCGGCCCCAGAAGCCGGACCCGGAGATCGGGCGGTCCGGCGGTGGGGAGACGCGCCCCGGAGTGCGTCGGCTGCTGGACTGGATCACCGCTCCGGCGCTCGCCATGGGCCGCCGGATGGACGTACTGGCATGGAACCGGCCGCTGTGCGCCCTCATCACCGACTTCGCCGCACTGCCGGTGGCCGAGCGCAACCTGTGCCGGCTCCATCTCCTGAACGAGGAGATCGGCCGCCGCTACCCCGACCGCGAGATGATCGCCCGCGAGGCGGTGGGCCATCTCCGCATCGCGGCGGGCCGCTTCCCCGAGGATCCCGAACTGTGGCGGCTGGTCGGGGAACTCAACGAGGGCAGCGAGGAGTTCCGGCGCCACTGGCAACAGCACACGGTGCGTACCAAGTCCCACGGCCTCAAACGCATCGACCACCCCGTCGCCGGCCCACTCACCCTTTCCTACGAGATCACCCGCTTCCCCCAGGACCCCGAGCTGAGCCTCCTCGTCTACACGGCCGCTCCGGGCTCGCCCGAGGAGGAGGCGCTGCGCGTCATGGCCAAGGCATAGGCCCGCGGGGGAGTCCGGGAGTCTGGGAGTCCGCCGGTGAGGGGGGACTGGGAGTACCCAGGTTCGCCGTGTCTCCGGTGGGACGGAGCGGAGGGAGCCGGCCCGCGGCCCGTCCAGGATGAACAGGACCATCCATTCCGCCCCACCGACCCCGCCGAGGTCCTCCATGCGCCTGTTCGCGTCCGCCCTGGCAGCCGTCACCGCGCTCGCCCTCACCGCCGCCACCGGCTCCCAGACCGCCACCGGCTCCGAACCCACCGCAGGCTCCGAATCCACCGCAGGCTCAGGGGCCGCCACCGCGCGGCTCCCCGACCACTACGTGATCCCGGGGGAGAAGGCCTTTCCCACCGGTGTGGCCTACGACCCGCGCAGCGGGCACTACTACGTGGGCAGCGCCCAGGACGGCACCCTCTACCGGGGACATGTCCGCAAACCCACCGCGCGGGTCTGGTCGCCCAGCGGGAAGGACGGACGCTCCTTCACCGCCGGCATGACCATCGACGGCGAGGGACGGCTCTACGTCAACGGGGGCGGTACGGGCACGCTGCGCGTCTACGACACGTCGAACGGCTCCCTGCTGACCACACTGCACGGAACGAAGGGCGGTTTCGTCAACGATGTCACGGTGGCCGCGGACGGCACCGCCTACGTCACCGACTCCTTCAAGCCGGTCGTCTACCGACTGACCGAGGACGAGCGCGGCCGGTGGGAGCTGGAGCACTGGCTCGACGTCGACGCCTCGGGCATCGACTGGATCGACGGACAGCACAACCTCAACGGCATCGTCGTGGTCGGCACCGACCACTTGCTCGCCGTCCAGAGCAACACCGGAAAGCTGTGGCGCGTCGACCGCTCCACCGGCCGTACCGCCGAGGTCGACCTCGGCGGCCACACACTTGTCAACGGCGACGCCCTGGCATGGAGGGACGGCCGCCTCTACGTGACGCAGGGCAACCTGTACGCCGATCCCGACACCCAGCCGCAGGTCACCGTCGTCGAGATGAACGACGC
The DNA here is from genome assembly GCF_049974565.1 of Streptomyces sp. WG5. Classification (NCBI taxonomy): domain Bacteria; kingdom Bacillati; phylum Actinomycetota; class Actinomycetes; order Kitasatosporales; family Streptomycetaceae; genus Streptomyces; species Streptomyces sp. WG5. Next base: position 52,622 of record NZ_JBNGGC010000032.1, read on the forward strand.
CCTCACCCACGGCCGCCTCGTCGACCGTCTGGTGCCGCCGGAAGGACTCCTGCACCCCTCCGCCGCGGCCCTCACCGACCACAACCGCCTTCTCGTCGTGAACAGCCAGTACAACCGCTGGGTCGCCGGACTCCCCCCGGAGAGCCTCCCCTTCACGGTCTCCAGCCTGCCGCTCGGGTAGCGCACGACCGACCGGCACGGCGCCGCACGGACGTGCGTCCCGGGTGCCGCTCCCCAGGGTCGGCGGCTACTGCCGGTACCCGCTGAGGAACCGCCCGATCCGCCCGATCGCCGCCTCCAGGTCCTCCGCGTGCGGCAGCGTCAGGATGCGGAAGTGGTCCGGGCTCGGCCAGTTGAAGCCGGTGCCCTGGACCACCTGGATCTTCTCCCTCAGCAGCAGGTCCAGCACGAACCGCTCGTCGTCGTGGATCTTGTGCACGGCCGGGTCGAGGCGCGCGAACGCGTACAGCGCGCCCTTCGGCTTCACGCACGACACACCCGGGATCTCGTTCAGCTTCTCCCAGGCCACGTCCCGCTGTTCGCGCAGTCGTCCGCCCGGTGCCGTCAGCTCGCGGATGGACTGGCGGCCGCCGAGCGCGGCCTGGATGGCGTACTGGGCGGGCGCGTTGGCGCACAAGCGCATGGAGGCCAGCATGGTCAGGCCCTCCAGGTAGTCCTTCGCGTGCTGCTTCGGCCCCGTCACCACCAGCCAGCCGGAGCGGAAACCCGCCACCCGGTACGTCTTGGACAGGCCGCAGAAGGTCAGCACCACCAGGTCGGGGGCGAGGGACGCGGCCGAGTGGTGCACGGCGTCGTCGTAGAGGATCTGGTCGTAGATCTCGTCGGCGAAGACCATCAGGCCGTGCCGGCGGGCGAGGTCGAGGATGCCCTCGACGATCTCCTTCGGGTAGACGGCGCCGGTGGGGTTGTTGGGGTTGATGATGACGACCGCCTTGGTGCGGTCGGTGATCTTCGACTCCATGTCGGCCAGGTCCGGGTACCACTCGGCCTGTTCGTCGCACAGGTAGTGGACTGCCTTGCCGCCCGCGAGGGTCGTCACCGCCGTCCAGAGGGGGAAGTCGGGGGCGGGGATCAGGACCTCGTCGCCGTCCTCGAGCAGCGCCTGTACGGCCATGGAGACCAGCTCGGAGACGCCGTTGCCGAGGAAGACGTCGTCCACGTCGACCTCCAGGCCGAGTGCCTGGTAGCGCTGGGCGACGGCCCGGCGGGCGGAGAGGATGCCGCGGGAGTCGGTGTAGCCGTGCGCCTGCGGCAGCATGCGGATCATGTCCTGGAGGATCTCCTCCGGTGCCTCGAAACCGAAGGCCGCCGGGTTGCCGGTGTTCAGGCGGAGCACGCTGTGCCCCGCCTCCTCCAGCGCGTTGGCGTGCTCTATCACCGGGCCGCGGATCTCGTAACAGACCTCGCTGAGCTTGTTCGACTGCCGGAACTCCATGCGCGGCTTCCCCTCCGGAATCTGGTGTTGCTTGGTTTTACCAAGTAGCCGCTTGGAAAGTCCAACAACTTGTCTACACTGCGTCGCATGTCACCTCGCCGAAGCTACGACCAGTACTGTTCCGCCGCCCGCGCGCTCGACGCCGTCGGCGACCGCTGGACCCTGCTGATCGTCCGGGAGCTGCTCGCCGGTCCGCGGCGCTACACCGACCTGCACGCCGACCTGCCCGGCGTCAGCACGGACGTGCTCGCCTCGCGGCTGAAGGACATGGAACGCGACGGGCTGACGACCCGGCGCCGGCTGCCGCCGCCCGGAGCGGCGTACGTCTACGAACTCACCGCGCGCGGCCGCGAGTTGCTGCCGGTACTGGAGGCGCTGGGTGCGTGGGGCGCCGGCGAGCTGGGGGAGCGGCGGCCGACGGACGCCGTACGGGCGCACTGGTCCGCGCTGCCCCTGCTGCGGGCGGTGCGGGAGGCCGGGGTGGGGGAGGGCGTCGTCGAGGTCCGGCTGGAGGAGGGGGACTTCCACCTGTACGCGGGCGCCGACGAGCGGGGCCCCGTGTACGGCGACGGGCCCGCACCGGGGGAGCCCGACGCCCGGCTGGTGCTGGACGCCGGGACCTGCGCGGCGCTCAGCCGCGGGGAGACCGGTCTGCGGGACGCGGTACGGGACGGGCGCGTCGAGGTGACCGGCGACGGCACGGTCGCCAAGTCGCTCCGGGAGGGGTGAGAGGGAGGGACGAGAGGGAGGGGTGAGAGGGGAGGCGTGAGACGACGGAAGGCCCGCCGGGGGCGGGCCTTCCGTGGTCGCGTCAGACGGTCGGCGGTACCCGGGACGGCCGTCCCGAACCGCGGGTCAGCGCGTATCCGCCGATGCCCGCGAGCGCGGCCAGCACGCCGCCGATCCCGGTCCACACCCACCGGTCGGACCACCAGCCGGAGGACCAGCCGTCCTCGGGCTCGATGGCGGACAGTACGGCCCCGCCGTCCGAGTCCTCCTCGTCGGCCGGGGACTTCATCGCCACACCCGGCACCAGCGGCTCGGACAGCGAACCGTCCACCGCCGCCGCCCCGCCGATGTCCTTGGAGTCCACCCGGACCTCGGTGGAGACCGGGACGCCCAGGTCGGACGTCGGCAGGTTCACCGCCGTCAGCCGGATGTAGTACGTGCCCGGCAGCGGGTCGTTGGCCCACGGCTCGGACCAGGCGCGGACCGTGCGCAGCACGCAGGCCAGCTCCACGGTCGGGGCGTTCGGCGCCGCGGTGCGGGTCTGTGCCCCGTACTGGCAGGCCTGGCGGCGGCGCAGACCGTCGTACACGTCGATCCGCCAGGTCTCGGCGGCGTGCGTCTCGGGCAGCTTCACCGTGGCCTTGACGGTGGGGCGCTGGCCGGCGTCGGCCGGGAACGACCAGTACAGGTAGTCGCCCGCGGAACCGCTCGCCGTGGCCTGCTGCTCCTGCTCGATCTCGGTCGCCGTGCGGAAGGAGGTGCCCGCCGTCGTCGGCGCGCCGCCGTCCTCCGAGGGGCTCGCGGAGGGCGAGGAGTCGGCCGCCGCGGGGGACGCGGCGAGGCCGAGCAGCAACGCCGCGGTGCCTAGGGTCCGGGTGATACGCATCAGTTGGTCCTCCAGACCGCGAGCCGCCAGCGTGACAGCCAGCCCCACAGCAGACCGGCGGCGAAACCGATGAGCACCAGCACGCCGAGCAGCCACCAGCCGCGTCCGAGGCCGAAGGAGGCCACGTCGTCGGCGTCGCCCGGGCCGTCCACGACGTCGACGGTCAGCTCCAGCGGCAGTCCGGGAGTGGTCTTCACTCCGGAGGCGACGGAGAAGGAGTTGGTGACCTGGAGGCACACGGTCTCGGCCGGGGCGTCCTCCTCGTCGCTCTCCGCCTTGGGGTAGCGCAGCCCCGTGGAGATCACATCCGTACGGCCGGTGCCCGCCGCCTCACCGCGCACGATCTCCCGGCCGTGGACCGTCACGGCCCGCAGCAGCACCCCGTAGGACGGGTTCACGGCCCGGTCCGCGCCCACGCTCACCGAGGCGCGCAGTTCCTGACCGGGCAGCACGTCCACCCGGTACCAGCGCTGCTGCCCGAACTCCTCGCGGTCGGTGTACAGCCCCGACTTCAGTGTCGGTGCCTCGGCGCACGCGTCCGCGCCCTGGGTGGCGACCGGCGTCACCACCGGGTCGGCCGCGCGGTCCACCAACTGGTTGACCTTGTCGGTGAGTTCGTCGGTGTGCTCGACCGAGGTGTACGTCCCGCCGGTGGCCTCGGCGATGCAGCTGAGCTGCTGCCGCATCCTGGCGTTGGGGACGAGGCCCAGCGTGTCGATGGTCAGCCCGATGCCCTTGGCGGCGATCTCGCGGGCCACCTCGCACGGGTCGAGCGGGGCGCAGGTGTCCTCGCCGTCGCTGATCAGCACGATGCGCTTGGAGCCGTCGCCGCCGTCGAGGTCGTCGGCCGCCGCGAGGAGCGCGGGGCCGATCGGCGTCCAGCCGGTGGGCGCCAGCGTCGCCACCGCCGTCTTGGCCTCGGTGCGGTCCAGCGGGCCGACCGGGTAGAGCTGCGCGGTGTCCTTGCAGCCGGTCTTGCGGTCGTCGCCCGGGTAGTCGGCGCCCAGGGTCCGGATCCCGAGGCGCACCTCCTCGGGCGTCGCGTCGAGCACCTCGTTGAACGCCTGCTTCGCCGCGGCCATCCGCGTCCCGCCGTCGATGTCCCGCGTCCGCATCGAACCGCTGACGTCGAGCACCAGGTTGACCTTCGGCGCGTCCTCGCCCGTGGGTTCACCGGCGGCCGCTCCGGCCGGGAAGGCGATCCCGGCCGTGAGCGCGGCGAGCAGGGCACAGGCACCCGCCGCCAGCCGTGTTCTTGTGATCATCGGCGGATCCTATTGACCAGTGGCGCCGGGTTCCAAAACGAGACCGCGACGACGCCCCGACTTCACCGCCAGTGCAGCGGATTGGGCAGTTCCGCCCACAGGTCCCCGGCGTTCCCGGGAGACGTACGCATCAACGTCAGCGCCTTCACCGGCAGCAGATCCTCGCGCAGCGCCACGACGTCGGGTGTGCGCGGCAGTTCGCGTACGGCCGCCTCCAGCGCGTCCCGCAGCGCCGCGCCCGAGCCCGTCGTCGCCGCCAGCGCGCCTCCCACCAGCGAGCCGAACAGCTTGCGGCGCAGCACCACCGGGTCGTCGGTGACCATCCGGGCGGGCAGGTCCGGGGCGTCGACGCCGTGGCGGGCCAGGCGCGCCGGGCTGACCCGGATGTCGGCCAGGTCGCGGTAGACCAGGCGCAGCGGATCGCCCCCCGGGGACAGCACCACGAGGAGGTTCTGGCCGTGCGCCTCCAGTGCCACCCCCAGCTCCAGCAGGCGCAGTCCCACGGTGAGGGCGAGGCGGGCGAATCCCGCCCGCCACGTGGGGGAGCCGGGCAGCCCGGTGCTCGCCAGCGCGGCCACCGGGACGACGTGCTCGCCGGGAGCCGCGTACACGTGGGGCGGCTCGCGCAGTACGGCCGCCAGGTCGGGGGAGCCGGCGGCCACCGCGCCCAGGGTGCGGGTGACGTGCAGCAGTCCGCCCGCGCGCGCCGTCAGCTCCTGCCCGAAGTCCGACACGTGGGCCGACGCGGCGATCGAGGCGACCGAGATGTCCCGCACCGACGAGGTCAGCCGGGCGCTCAGCGCGGTCTTGACGTGCGGCCCGCCGGGCACGGCGAGTGTCCGCAGGGACATCAGCGGATGCGCGGCGAGCCCCTCCTCGCACGGCCGTTTGAGCACGTGCGCCGCCTGCCACGGATGCACCGGGACCAGCACCGTCGCCCCGTCCCGGAACTCCCCCGGCCACACCCCCGTCACCAGGCACTCGTCCGCGGGGACCGGCACCAGCCCCAGCCCCACCACGGGCCCGTGCTCCGGTCCGTACGCGAGCTGCTCCGCCACCGAGAAGCCCGGCCGGGAACGGCAGCCGGGATGGTACGGATGCCCGTCGACCACCCGCCGCTCCCAGCCCCAGTCGCTGCCGGGCCACTCGTCCGGGTGAATCTCCTGACCCGCCCGCGAGAGCGCCAACGACGCGGCACTGTGCCCGAGTTCCGCGGCGAACCCGGCGGAGTGCGGCACGCCGAGGTCCGTCACCAGCCGCGCCGGATCGTCGTACGCGGCCTCGTCGAGCCGTACGGCGGAGACGTACGCGTCCGTGCGGTACGGGTCGGCCGCCGGACCGGCGAGCCGCCGGCCGTCCCGCAGCCGCAGGACGAGCCCGTCCCGGGCGGGCTCCCGGCCCGCGATCCACGGCAGCGGTTCGTGGGCGAACGCACGCCACAGCCGGGTCAGCACGGCCGCGCGGGCACCGGCCAGCGAGGCCGTGTACCGGGCGACCAGACCGGGGCGGACGGCCGCCAACTCGTCGGCCACCTCGGCCTCTGCGCTGGGGGGACGATGCACGGGCGGGCTCCTCGGGTACGAGTAGGACGTCACGGCGGAGGGACGGCGACGGACATACTGATCGTCTCCGGCAACTCCGCCACCTCCGCCATGGACAGCATGGACAGACCGTAGGGAACGAGTGGAACGCGTGGATCTCCTGCCCCCGCCCACCGGCGCCGACTCCGCCTCCCAGGATGACGTCGCGGAACGCGCCGACGCCTACGCGGCGGTGCCCCTGCTGAACTGCCTGCTGCGGGAGGTGGCCGAACCCCTGCCGGGCCCCGGCACCCGGCCGGTGTACCGGCTGCCCGGCGGCAGACTGCTGCGGGTGCGCGAGGGCCGGCGGCCCGCCGAGCCGGAGGTGCGCGCGGCGGGCGGCTGGCACCGCGTCGGCCACACCGAGCTGGTGAAACTCGTCGCGGAGGAGCTGCGCCGGCACACCGGCCTGCCCAACCACGAACTGCCCACCGAGATGACCGACAGCCGGGACGCGGTGGCCGCGCTGCTGACGGCACGCGCGCGTGCCACCCCGCCCGACGACCCGTATCTCCGCTCCGAGCAGTCCCTCCTCACCGGCCACACCCACCACCCCGCCCCCAAGGCGCGCGGCGGCGGCCCGCACGCCGGCTGGCTGCCGTACGCGCCCGAGGCGCACGCCCGCTTCCCGCTGACGCTGCTCGCCGTGCGCGAGGACACGGTCGTCGACGAGGGCGACACCGCCGCCCTGGACGCCCTCGGCAAGGCCCCGCCCGGCTACCGGCTGCTGCCCGCCCACCCCTGGCAGCTGAACCTGACGGCGACCGCCCTCGCCCCCGCCTTCGCCGACGGCCGCCTCCTCCGGCTGGGCACGACGGACTTCCCCACCTGGCCGACGGCTGCCGTCCGCACGGTGTACGCCCCCGAGTACCTCCCCGGGCACGACCTGTTCCTCAAATTCAGCCTCGACGTGCGCATCACCAACGACATCCGCCGCCTCTGGCGCCACGACCTGCTGAGACTGCGCCGCACCGACACGGCGGCCACCGAGGCCCTGGACGCCGTCGGCCCCCCGGCGGCCTGGCTCGGCGACCGCGGCTACCGCACCGCGGACTTCGCCTTCGAGGAACTGGCCGTCGTCGTCCGCGACGGACTGCGCGACCGCGTCCTGCCCGGCGCGACCCCGCTCCTCGCCGCCGCGCTCGTGGAGGGCTTCCCGGACAACCCGCTGGAGCACGCCACGGACCCGGCGGCCTGGTGGGAGGCGTACCTCGCCGCGGTCGTCCCGCCCGTCCTGACCGCCTTCGCCGACGACGGCGTCGTCCTGGAGGCGCACCTGCAGAACACCCTGGTCGCCGTGGACTCCTCCGGCACACCGGTGCAGGCCCTCTTCCGGGACGCCGAGGGCGTCAAACTCCTGCCGGACACCTCCCGGCAGGACGGCTGGGAGCGCCTGGTCTACTGCCTCGTCGTCAACCACCTGCGCGAGATCGCCGCCGCCCTGACCGAACACCATCCCGGCCTCGCCCCCTGGCCCGCCGCCCGCCGCGCCCTGGCCCGCCACGACCTCCCCGAGATCCCCGCCCTCCTCTCCTCTCCGACGCTCCCCGGCAAGACCAACCTCCTGCTCCGCTGGACGGGCGCGGACGGCGCCGACGCCCGCTACCGGCCGCTGGCCAACCCGCTGCTGGAGGCCTGAGCGGAGCGGGTCGAGGAGAGCGGCCGGTCAGCCGGTCAGCCGGTCACGGTCCGGCGGCCGGCCTGCCCGGGGGCCGACGACCCGTCAGGACCGGCCGAAGGCACAATGGTCAGTGGCTCGGCGGGGGAGAGGACGCGGACAACGACATGCGACGGCGACAGAGGGGCACGGCCCTGGCGTGCCTCGTCACAGCGGCACTGCTGACGGCGACGGCCTGCGCGCCCCCGGACCTCGGCCCGCTGCCCCCGCGCTACTCGGGCCCGCCCCTGTCCGCGGACACGGCGGTGTCGGAGATGCGGTCGGCACTGGCGGCGGAGGGCGTCGTGGTGGAGAGGGAGCCCTCGGGCGGCCTGGGGAGATGCCTCGAACGGCTCTCGGGACGGCATGCTCCGGAGACGGTGGACGCCGCACTGAAGTCGGCCTTCGCGCGGGCCCGTTCCGAGTACGGCTGGCAGACCGGCCCGGACATGGGCAGCCGGACGCTCACCCTCACGAAGGGCAACTGGACGGTCACGGCCGGCCTTCCCGTCAAGTCGGCGCAAGGCATCCAGGCACCGGTGGTCATGTCCCTGATGTGCCTGGACGGCAGCGGTACGCCCTCTGCCGCCGGCCCGGCACCGTCGAACGCCGCATGAACGCCGTAAGCGGAGTGCCCCGCCCCGGAGAGGGGACTCCGGGACGGGGCACTCCGCTGTGCGGCGGCGTCAGCCGTTGGCCGCGTACGTGAGGAAGCGGGTCTGCGCCCAGGGTACGGCCGGACCGCCGTACCTGGTGTTGAGCCGGATCACCGGAGCACCGTTGGGGGAGGACGCGCTCGACAGCCCCGAAGACGTGCAGACTGTCCCCCCGGAGGAACTCCTGGGGGAGCTGAAGGCTCTGCGGGTCACCGCCGGCCCGGCGGTGACCGGGCTGAGCGCGCTGCGCGAGTGGACGATCGAGTACTGCCGTGGAGGCAGCCACCCTGATGACCTGCTCCACGTCATGCGCAAGGTGGGATTCGGGCCGATGGAAGACCCGGACGCGGACGAGGACGAGGTGAAGAGCCTCACCCCGGCCAGTTCGCCTTGGCGCACCACGTCACCGGAGTCCGGCTGACGCGCCGGCTCCTGGAGACGGCGGAGTTCACCTGCGGGCTGGTGACGAAGTGACCCGCCACCTCCTGGCTGCGGGCCTGAGACCCCGGCAGAGCGGCGGGCCGCTCGGTCACACGCACCCGCCCACCGGCCGGCCGTGGAGCTCCGGCGCTCGAGGCCCGACCGCGCGTGCCCGCGCGGCGCCCGGTCACGGGGCCAGTGCGGCCGCCCACCGTGTGAAGATCTCGGCGTACCGTGCCGGGTCGGACTGGTGCATCATGTGTGACGCGTCCGGCACCGACTCGTAGTCGACCTTCACCCCTGCCGCTTCCATCAACCGCCGGGCCTGTGCGGCCTGTTCGTCGGAGAGTGCCCCGAGCAGGTTTCCGGTCTCCTGGTCGGTGCCGCGCATGTGGTGCGTGAGGAGCACCGGCGTGTTGACCCGGCCCAGCATGCGCTCGTGCGGGCAGTTCAGCCCGACGGTCCCCTCGTAGAAGGCCCGGGCCCATTCCGGGTCGTACTCCTTCAGGTGCTGCGGGATCGCGTCCGCCACGAAGGACCGCGCCATCGGCGACGCCGAGGCGCCGGCCGCGCGGCAGAACTCCTCCCAGTCACCCACACTCCACTGGTCGCCGAGATACGTGCGGAACAGCTCGAAGACCGGGCCTGCCCCCTGCCGGACCGAGTGACCGTGTGCGGGGACGAGCTCGGACGCGAAGAACGGCGGGTCCTCGCACAGGACGCCGCGGAGCTGACCGGGCATGGAGTACGCCGACAGCCACGCCGCGAGGACGCCGCCGGAGGAATTGCCCGCGACGACGACGGGCCGCTTCACCACCAGGGTGATGAACCGGACCAGGTCGTTGCCGAAGTTGTCGAGGCTGTACCGCTTCGGGGTCCAACTGCTGCGCCCCTGGCCCCGCAGGTCGACGGCGTAGACGTGGAAGTGCTCCGAGAGGAGGCCCATCGCCTCCTCGTACGACCACCAGGATCCCGTCTGCTCGGGGATCAGCAGCACGGCGGGCCGGTCCGGGTCACCGGCCTCGGCATAGTTCATGGTGATCTCGCCGAGATCGACCTGCTGTTCGGGGTAGGCGTGAGGGACGTGGACGTCGCGCAGCGCGGGGCTGTTCACCATTGTAATCTCCTCGGTCTGTGCTGCCCGTCGTTACGGGCGGACGGCGCTTCCCGCGGCCCGGCGCCGGTGATCAGAGCCGGTGCCCGCCCTCACCGGGTGGGCACGTCACAGAGCTATTATTCGAACCGTGGCAGACGACGCGCACCGACGATTCCGATGAGTGGAACACCGGTACAAGTCCCGCGCTCGGGCAGGCCGTTGCGCGGCGAGCCGGTCCTGGAGCGGGCCTTCCGGGTCCTGGGTGCCTTCACCGAGGCGGGCGAGGGCCTGGCACTCCACACACTCGCGGCCCGGGCGGGCCTTCCGAAGAGCACCACGTCCCGGATCGCGGCTCAGCTGATGGAGGTGGGAGCCCTCGAACGCCTCGACAACGGCGACTTCGTCGTCGGTCTGCAACTGCTCGAGATCGCCTCGCTGGCACCCCGCGGCCATGGACTGCGCGCCGCCGCGTTGCCGTTCATGCAGGACCTGCACCGGGTCACCGGCCAGCACATCCTCCTCGCCGTGCGCGACGGTGACGAGGCCGTTCTGGTGGAGCGGCTGTCCGCACGGGGCGCGGCGGCGGTCAAGTACCGGGTCGGCGGACGCCTTCCCCTCACCGGGACCGGCATCGGCATCGCCCTGCTGGCGCACGCCCCCGGGCGCATACGGAAGGAAGCGCTGGCCGGCGCGGACGACGCGGCCTGTGTCCGCCGGCTCCTGGCCACCGTCCGCACGGACGGCGTCTGTGCCGTGACGGTGTCCAACCCACTGCGCTCCGGGCCCACCGCCATGTCGACCGTCGCCGCCCCGATCCTGAACCGCCGCGGCGACGCACTGGGCGCGTTGTCGTTGGTCGCACCCGATGAGGGCGGGCCCCGTACCGCGGCCGTGACGGCGCTGCGCAGGGCGAGTCTGGCGATCTCCCGGGCCGCGGGGCCGTGAACACGTCTGCGCCGGACAGCAGACCGGCGCCTGTCGGCGGGAACGCCCACGGCCCGGCCCCCTGTCACCGCTCCGGCCGCCTCAGGGCTCGACGAACTTGTCGGCCAGTCCCCGGTCCAGGTAGTCGTCCGGCAGATCCCGGATGACCAGCTCGGGTTCGGTCCGCCCGGTGTGCAGCCGCCAGTAGGCGTCGGCGATCGTCTGCGGCTGGGAGTCGTGGCCCCCCTGGCCGATGAAGGCGGCGATCGCCACGTGCGCGGCGTAGACGCCGGTACCGGAGAGCGCCGCGTGCAGGTTGAGGACCCGGTTGCGCATCCCACCGGTGGCGATCTGGACGTTCGCCACCTGCGGGGCGATCACCGGCCCCGACCCCGCCCCGCTGCTGACCAGGATCGTTCCTCTGCCACGCTCCAGCATGCCGGGCAGGACGTGATAGACGCTCCCGGAGCGCCGCGGCCAGTAGGGGAGGCGGCACAGCGGGCACCGGACGTGGACGGCGCCGCAGGGAACGTCGGTCCTTCGGCCGGTGCACACGCAGCACAGCGGACAGCGTCCGGCCCCGGTGGTCTTCGTCGCAGGCTTGCTTACGGGCAGTCCTCATTCGTCCAAACTGGTCGCCTACCCTGCGGGGATCGTGGGCAACGGAGGGGACCGATGGTTCCTGCCTGCCCGCCCCGGAAAAGTGATCCGTGGATTATAAGGTTGAAGAGATGGGTGGCCTGGGAAGTGTTGAAAAAGGTCGTAGTGACCCGCTACGTCGAGCCCCTGCGCACCGGCGGCTCCGTCCCCGGTGTCGTCGAGGCCGACGACCTCGGCACCTACGTCGTGAAGTTCACCGGCTCCGCGCAGGGCCGCAAGGCGCTGGTCGCCGAGGTGATCGTCGGGGAGCTGGCGCGTGAGCTGGGGCTGCGGGTGCCGGAGCTGGTGCTCGCCCACTTCGACCCGGCGCTCGCCGCCGACGAACCCCACCAGGAGGTGCGGGACCTGCTGGACGCCAGCGCGGGACTCAACCTCGGTATGGACTACCTGTCTCGCGGCGCCGACTTCACGCCCGACGTCGCGGACATGTTCCCCGTCGGCTCCGAGGAGGCCGGGCGCGTCGTCTGGCTGGACGCCCTCACCGTGAACGTCGACCGGACGGTGCACAGCTCCAACCTGATGGTCTGGCCCACCTCCGGCGTCGCGGTGCCGCGCCTGTGGCTGATCGACCACGGGGCGGCCCTCGTCTTCCACCACCGCTGGGGTGCGTCACCGCCCGAGAAGTCGTACGACTTCCGCCACCACGCCCTCGGCCACTCCACGCCCGACGTCCGGGCCGCCGACGCCGAGCTGGCGCCGAAGGTGACTCGGAAGCTGCTGTGCGACGTGGTGGCGCGGGTGCCGGAGGCCTGGCTGACCTGCGAGGCCGGCTTCGACACGCCGGACGCGGTCCGCGCCGCCTACGTCGGCTATCTGGACGCGCGCGTGCGGGCCTCGCGGGAGTGGCTGCCCACCGACTTCCCGACCCGTGAGGAACTCGCCGCCGAGAACGCCGCCCGGGCGGCACGTACCGAGCGCGGCCGTCCCGACTGGCTCAAGCGGGTCCCCGACCTGCACGGCAAGCCGCCCGCCGAGCAGGACTGGTCCGTGCACCTGGGCTGACACACGTCCGCCGGGCCGACACACGTCCGCGCCCCCGGTGCCGTGCGGTACCGGGGGCGCGGACGGACGCGGGAGCGAACCGGGCGTCAGCCCTTCAGCTGCTCGTACGCCGGCAGGGTCAGGAAGTCGGCGTAGTCCTCGTCGAGGGAGACGGTCAGCAGCAGGTCGTGGGCCTGCTGCCAGTTGCCGGCCGCGAACGCCTCGTCGCCGATCTCGGCGCGGATGTTCGCCAGCTCCTCGGCGGCGACCTTGCGGGCCAGCTCGGCGGTGACCTGCTCGCCGTTGTCGAGGACGACCTCCGCGTTGATCCACTGCCAGATCTGCGAGCGGGAGATCTCGGCGGTGGCCGCGTCCTCCATCAGGTTGAAGATGGCGACGGCGCCGAGGCCGCGCAGCCAGGCCTCGATGTAGCGGATGCCGACCTGCACGGCGTTGACCAGGCCCGCGTACGTCGGCTTGGCGTCCAGGGAGTCGATGGCGATCAGGTCGGCCGCCTTGACGTCGACGTCCTCGCGGAGGCGGTCCTTCTGGTTCGGCTTGTCGCCGAGCACCTTGTCGAAGGACTCCATGGCGATCGGCACCAGGTCGGGGTGGGCGACCCAGGAGCCGTCGAAGCCGTCGCCGGCCTCGCGGTCCTTGTCGGCGCGGACCTTCTCGAAGGCGACCTTGTTGACCTCGGCGTCCCGGCGGGACGGGATGAACGCCGCCATGCCGCCGATCGCGTGCGCGCCGCGCTTGTGGCAGGTGCGGACGAGGAGTTCGGTGTACGCGCGCATGAACGGGGCGGTCATCGTCACCGCGTTGCGGTCCGGGAGGACGAACTTCTCGCCGCCGTCACGGAAGTTCTTGACGATGGAGAAGAGGTAGTCCCAGCGGCCCGCGTTCAGGCCGGAGGCGTGGTCGCGCAGCTCGTAGAGGATCTCCTCCATCTCGTACGCGGCCGTGATCGTCTCGATCAGGACGGTGGCGCGGACGGTGCCCTGCGGGATGCCGACGTAGTCCTGCGCGAAGACGAAGACCTCGTTCCAGAGGCGGGCCTCCAGGTGCGACTCCGTCTTCGGGAGGTAGAAGTACGGGCCCTTGCCGAGGTCCAGCAGGCGCTGGGCGTTGTGGAAGAAGTACAGGCCGAAGTCGACCAGGGCGCCGGGGACCGGGCGGCCGTCGACCTGGAGGTGGCGCTCGTCGAGGTGCCAGCCGCGGGGGCGCATGACGACCGTCGCCAGTTCGGCGTCCGGGCGCAGGGCGTAGGACTTGCCGGTGCGCTCGTCCGTGAAGTCGATGGTGCGGGTGTAGGCGGAGGCCAGGTTGAGCTGGCCGAGGACGACGTTCTCCCAGGTCGGGGCGGAGGCGTCCTCGAAGTCCGCGAGCCAGACCTTCGCGCCCGAGTTGAGGGCGTTGATGGTCATCTTGCGGTCGGTGGGGCCGGTGATCTCGACCCGGCGGTCCTGGAGCGCGTCCGGAGCGGGGGCCACCTTCCAGGAGTCGTCCGCGCGGATCGCGGCCGTCTCCGGGAGGAAGTCGAGCGTGGAGGTGCGGGCGATCTCGGCGCGGCGCTCCGCACGGCGGGCGAGGAGCTCGTCACGCCGGGGCGTGAACCGCCGGTGCAGCTCGGCCACGAAGGCGAGCGCCGCATCGGTGAGGACCTCCTCCTGCCGGGGCAGGGGCTCGGCGTCGACGATGGCCAGCGGGGACGGCGCTGGTGCGGACATGAGCTGTCACTTCCTTCAGCGGTGGCACCGGGTGCCAACGGGCGCGTATGGGGCGAAGCGCACCCGTTGTGCGGCCGGGTGCTTCTGGTCAGTGGATAGTAGTTTCCTCATCGTGGAACTTCAATGGTTTGTTGATATCGAGATTCTCCGAGTCGAGGGACAGTGGCGCTCGGTGCCATCTCCCTCACTCAAGGTGGACCAGGTCGGCCTCGGTGTCGATGTCGTAGGGCCGCGCCACGTCCCCGCACTCCACGAGCGCGATCTCCGCCTCGTGCGCCCTCAGGTAGGCGCGTGCCCCCCGGTCCCCGCTCGCGGTCGCGGCGACACCCGCCCAGTGGGCGGCGCCGAGGAGGACCGGATGCCCGCGCACGCCCGCGTACGCCGCCGAGACGAGTGACGTCCCGTCCCGGTACCCGGCGCGCACCCTCGCCATCGCCTCCGCGCCGATGCCGGGCTGGTCCACCAGTGAGACCAGCGCCGCCCCCGCCCCCGTACCCGCCAGCGAGGCGAGCCCGGCGCGCAGCGACGACCCCATGCCGTCCTCCCAGTCCGGGTTGTCCACGAGAACGCACCCTTCGAGCGTCGCCCGCGCCCGTACGTCCTCCGCCCGTGCTCCCAGGACGACGTGCACATGGGCGCAACCGGCCGCACGCAACGCGGCGACCGCGTGTTCGACGAGCGGATGTCCCCGGTGTTCGAGCAGCGCCTTGGGGCGTCCGCCGAGCCGCCGCCCGCCCCCGGCGGCCAGCAGCAGCCCCGCTACCTGGTCTTCGTTGTCCGTCATGCGTCCTGCATACCCGACCGCCCGCCGCACGCTCAGGCGTGCGCAGGGTTTCCGGAGGCTGAATTTCGGCCCGCGCGGTGGCGCGTGCGGTGCGGGGTGGCGTTTACTGGCCCGCGTCCCCGGTGTCGGCCGACGCCGCAGGGGCGCGGCACGTTCACCGCGGAGGGGCGCACAACGGGGTGCGAGGGGGAGGGGCTGTGTTGCGGAGCTTGGGGCAGAGACACGTGACCGTCGGCGACGAGGACGTGAGGGTGACCGCACTGCGGACCGCGGTGTCCCGGTTGCGCCGCCAACTCGCCCTGCTGCCCACCGACTTCCCGGACCGGGCCGTCGCCGAGGACGAACTGGCCGGCCTCGCCGCGATGACGGACCACGGTGTCCCCGAGGTGCCGCGGCTGCACCGCTCCCTGCTGCTGATAGCGGGCGCGATCGGCTCCGTCAGCGCCCTGTCGCCCGGGCTGACGGACGTCCGTCACGCGGTGGAACTCTTCGGCGCCCCGCCGCGCCGCTGAGGCGCTGACGCGCCGCCGGCGCGGGTCGGCGCGCGACGCCCGCAGCCCCCGGCCTCAGGAGGCCGGGGGTGGTCCGTTCGCGGCGCGCGTCAGGAGGCCGGACTGCCGTTCGAGGCGAGCAGGGTCTCCGACAGTTCCGCCGCCACCTGCTGGAGCAGCGGCACCATCCGGTCGGTCGCGGCCTCCGTGACCCGGCCGGCCGGGCCGGAGATCGAGATGGCGGCCGCGGTGGGGGAGTCCGGCACGGAGACGGCCAGGCAGCGGACGCCGATCTCCTGCTCGTTGTCGTCGATCGCGTACCCCTGGCGCCGCACCTCCTCCAGCGCCGCGATGAAGCCGTCCGGCGTGGTGATCGTCTTCTCGGTCGCGGCCGGCATGCCGGTCCGCCCCAGCAGGGCCCGCACCTCCTCCGCCGGGAAGTTCGCGAGCAGTGCCTTGCCGACGCCCGTGGAGTGCGGCAGGACGCGCCGGCCCACCTCGGTGAACATGCGCATCGAGTGCTTGGACGGCACCTGCGCGACGTACACGATCTCGTCCCCGTCGAGCAGCGCCATGTTCGCCGTCTCGCCGGTCTCCTCGACCAGGCGGGCCAGGTGCGGGCGGGCCCAGGTGCCGAGCAGCCGGGAGGCGGACTCCCCGAGCCGGATCAGACGGGGGCCGAGCGCGTAGCGCCGGTTGGGCTGCTGGCGTACGTATCCGCAGGCCACGAGGGTGCGCATCAGGCGGTGGATGGTCGGCAGCGGCAGTCCGCTGCTCGCGGAGAGCTCGCTCAGGCCGACCTCGCCGCCCGCGTCCGCCATCCGTTCGAGCAGGTCGAAGGCGCGCTCCAGGGACTGGACGCCACCTGTGGCGGACCTGGCGGAGTCGGTGGTGCTGGCGCTGGACGTCGGCACGGCACGTTCCTTTCGAGGCTGGCGGGAGGAAAGAAGCGTACCCGGCGGCCGGTTGACTACCGGCTTGTACATAGCTACGTTCTGCTTGCTGGAATTCTAATTCCGCTTTGTGGAAACGTCTAGAGGGGTGCCGTCGGGCATGTCCGCGCAAAGGGCGCCCCTTGACGTCGCAGAACGGGGAATGAAGACTCCTTCAACAGAACGTTGAAATCGGCGGCAGAGAGAGGGGTTCGGGTGTCCGAGGCTGAACTGGTACTGCGCTCGACGCGCGTCATCACTCCCGAGGGGACACGCGCCGCGTCGATCGCGGTGACCGGGGGCAAGATCGCGGCCGTTCTGCCGTACGACGCCCCCGTACCGGCCGGCGCCCGCCTGGAGGACGTCGGAGACCACGTCGTCCTGCCCGGCCTGGTCGACACCCACGTGCACGTGAACGACCCCGGCCGCACCGAGTGGGAGGGCTTCTGGACCGCCACCCGCGCCGCGGCGGCCGGCGGCATCACCACCCTCGTCGACATGCCGCTCAACTCCATCCCGCCGACCACCACCGTCGACAACCTGCGCACCAAGCGCGAGGTCGCCGCCGACAAGGCGCACATCGACGTCGGCTTCTGGGGCGGAGCCCTGCCCGACAACGTCAAGGACCTGCGCCCGCTGCACGAGGCCGGGGTCTTCGGCTTCAAGGCGTTCCTGTCGCCGTCGGGCGTGGACGAGTTCCCGCACCTCGACCAGGAGCAGCTCGCCCGGTCGCTCGCGGAGATCGCCGCCTTCGACGGCCTGCTGATCGTGCACGCCGAGGACCCGCACCACCTGGCCGCCGCCCCGCAGCAGGGCGGCCCGAAGTACGCGCACTTCCTCGCCAGCCGCCCGCGCGACGCCGAGGACACCGCGATCGCGGGCCTCCTCGCGCAGGCCAAGCGGTTCAACGCCCGCGTGCACGTCCTGCACCTCTCCTCCAGCGACGCCCTGCCGCTGATAGCCGAGGCCCGCGCCGACGGCGTGAACGTGACGGTCGAGACCTGCCCGCACTACCTCACCCTCACCGCCGAGGAAGTGCCGGACGGCGCCAGCGAGTTCAAGTGCTGCCCGCCCATCCGGGAGGCCGCCAACCAGGACCTGCTGTGGCAGGCGCTCGTCGACGGCACCATCGACTGCGTGGTCACCGACCACTCGCCGTCCACCGCCGACCTGAAGACCGACGACTTCGCCACCGCCTGGGGCGGCATCGCCGGCCTCCAGCTCAGCCTGCCGGCCATGTGGACCGCGGCCCGCGGGCGCGGCCTCGGCCTGGAGGACATCGTGCGCTGGATGTCCGCGAACACGGCCCGCCAGGTCGGCCTCGACGGGCACAAGGGCGCCATCGCGGCCGGACACGACGCCGACTTCGCGGTCCTCGCCCCCGACGAGACGTTCACCGTCGACCCGGCCGCCCTCCAGCACCGCAACCGCGTCACCGCGTACGCGGGCAAGACCCTGTACGGCGTCGTGAAGTCCACCTGGCTGCGCGGACAGCGCGTCGTGGCGGACGGCGCGTTCACCGAGCCGAAGGGACAGCTCCTCACCCGGCCCTGACACGTCCGGACCTCCTGAATCCAGATCATCCCGAACGACCCGGAAGGAACACCTGATCACCGTGACGGCCCAGCAGAACACCTCGTTGGCCAGCTTCACCGGCGACGCTAACCCCTACGGAGGCGGCGACCCGTACGCCGACTACCGCACCGCCGACCTCCCCTTCACCCAGTACGCCAACCTTGCCGACCGGCAGCTCGGCGCGGGTGTCGTCGCCGCCAACGACGAGTTCTTCGCCCAGCGAGAGAACCTGCTGGTGCCCGAGCCCGCCGAGTTCGACCCCGAGCACTTCGGGCACAAGGGCAAGGTCATGGACGGCTGGGAGACCCGCCGGCGCCGCGGCGCCGCGGCCGACCAGCCCTGGCCCACCGAGGACGACCACGACTGGGCGCTGATCCGCCTCGGCGCCCCTGGCGTGATACGCGGCATCGTCGTCGACACCGCCCACTTCCGCGGCAACTACCCGCAGGCGGTCTCCGTCGAGGGCACCTCGGTCGCGGGTTCCCCGTCGCCCGAGGAACTGCTCGCCGACGACGTGAAGTGGACGACCCTCGTCCCGCGCACGGCGGTCGGCGGCCACGCGGCCAACGGCTTCGCCGTCTCGGCCGAGCAGCGCTTCACCCACCTCCGCCTCAAGCAGCACCCCGACGGGGGCATCGCCCGCCTGCGCGTGTACGGCGAGGTCCTCCCGGACCCGGCGTGGCTCGCGGCCCTCGGCACCTTCGACGTGGTGGCGCTGGAGAACGGCGGCCAGGTCGAGGACGCCTCCAACCTCTTCTACTCGCCGGCCACCAACACCATCCAGCCGGGCCGCTCCCGCAAGATGGACGACGGCTGGGAGACCCGGCGCCGCCGCGACCGGGGCAACGACTGGATCAGCTACCGCCTGGTGGACCGCGTCCAGGTCCGCGCGATCGAGATCGACACGGCCTACCTGAAGGGCAACTCGGCGGGCTGGGCCTCGGTGTCCGTGAAGGACGGCGAGTCCGGCGAGTGGCGCGAGGTCCTGCCGCGCACCCGCATGCAGCCCGACACCAACCACCGCTTCGTCCTGCCCGAGGCGGCCGTCGGTACCCACGCGCGCGTGGACATCTTCCCCGACGGCGGCATCTCCCGCCTGCGTCTGTTCGGCTCCCTGACCGAGGACGGCGCCGGCCACCTGGCCGCCCGTCACCAGGAGTTCGGCGGCTGACCCGCCGCTCACCGACCCGCGGGGCGCACCGGCCGGACAGCACCGGTGCGCCCCGCGCGCATGCCGCCCCTCGATGCGGGGCTGCCGCCTGACCAGGCGTAGCGCCCAGTCAGGCGTAGCGCCCAGTCAGGCGTTCCGCCCAGTCAGGCGTTCCGCCCACTGAGGCGTACCGCCTACGCCGCGTGTCCGCCGTCCACCGCGAACTCCGCGCCGGTGACGTACGAGGCGCCCGCCAGGTACGCCACCGCCGACGCGACCTCGTCCGCGGTGCCGAAGCGGCCCAGCGCGGTCATGGCCGCCTGCGCGTCCGCGTAGGGACCGCCCGCCGGGTTCATGTCGGTGTCGATCGGCCCCGGGTGGACGATGTTCGCCGTGATCCCCCGCGGACCGAGTTCCCTGGCCAGGGCCTTGGTCAGCCCGACCAGCGCCGACTTGCTCATCGCGTACAGCGTTCCGCCCGGACCCGGCACCCGCTGCGTCATGCAGGTGCCGACGGTGATGATCCGGCCGCCCTCGGCCATGCGGGACGCGGCCGCCTGCGAGGTGAGGAAGACCCCGCGGACGTTCACGGCCAGCAGCCGGTCGACATCGGCGAGCGACAGGGCGTCGAGCGGGCCGAGCAGGCCCAGGCCCACGTTGTTGACCAGCACGTCGAGGCCGCCGCCGAGCGCCCGTGCCGCGCGCTCCACCGCCCCCGCCGCCTCGTCCGCGTCGGCGGAGTCCGCCCGCAGAGCCACCGCCCGGCGCCCCAGTGCCTCGACGGCCCGTACGACGTCCTCGGCCGCGTCCTTGCCGTTGACGTAGGTGAGGGCCACGTCAGCGCCCTCTCGCGCCAGCCGCAGCGCGGTCGCCGCACCGATGCCGCGGCTGCCGCCCGTCACCAGGGCCGTCCGGCCGGTCAGCGGCGCCCAGGAGTGAGTGAGTGATCCCGTGTTCGTGTTCATGGGCCCATCCCAGCGGGCCCGCCCCGCACACGCTGGCGGCGAACGGACGTCGACCTGACCGATGATTCGCCGAGGCCGGGGGAGTCTGAACCGGTGACCACACAACCCACGGCACCGGAAAGCAGGCACCCGTCATGGGCAAGCTCGTACTCACCACCTTCCTCACCCTCGACGGCGTCTACCAGGCCCCCGGCGGACCGCAGGAGGACACCCGCGACGGCTTCGGCCAGGGCGGCTGGAGCGTCCCGTACGGCGACGAGGACTTCGGCCGGTTCGTCAACGAGGTGTTCGGCCGCGTCGGCGCGTTCCTCCTCGGCCGTCGCACGTACGAGATCTTCGCCTCCTACTGGCCGAAGATCACCGACCCGGCCGACCCCGTCGCGGCCAAGCTGAACGGTCTGCCGAAGTACGTCGCCTCCGCCACCCTCACCGACCCCGGCTGGGCGGGTACGACCGTGCTCGGCGGTGACCTCGCCGAGGAGGTCACCGGGCTGAAGGAGCGCACCGACGGAGAACTCCAGGTGCACGGCAGCGGAGCCCTCGCGAGGTCGCTGCTGGCGCTCGACCTCGTCGACACGGTGCACCTGCTGACCTTTCCCGTGGTGCTCGGCGCCGGGCGCCGCCTCTTCACGGAGGGCGCCCTGCCGACGGCCTTCCGGCACACGGACGGGCGCGTGACGGCCGCGGGTGTCTCCATCCAGTCGTACGACCTGGCCGGACGCCCCGAGTACGGGACGTACGAGCTGCCGGAGAGCGCGTGACCGCACCCGGGCGGCGGCCCCGCCGCCCGGGCGGACGGACCCCGGGCGGCGGTGGGTGAACTCGCCGAAAACACATAGGACTTCCCGGAAAACTCCACGACTTGTCATTGACATGCCACTATCTACGCGCGTCATCATGAGGTCATGCGATTCCCCCCACGCGCCGCCCGGCTCGGCGCGGCAGCCGCAGTCCTGTCCGCCCTCCTCGTGGGCGGCACCGTCTCCGCCACCACGGCGGGCGCCGCCACCACGGCCGTCGGTGACATCTGCTACAGCGACCTGCCCTCCCAGGCGCACGACACGCTCGACCTGATCGAGCAGGGCGGCCCCTACCCGTTCGAACAGGACGGGACCGTCTTCCAGAACCGGGAGGGCATCCTGCCCAGCCGGTCCACCGGCTACTACCACGAGTACACGGTGATCACGCCCGGCTCCGACACGCGTGGCGCCCGCCGCATCGTCACCGGTGAGGACTACCGGGAGGACTACTACACGGCCGACCACTACTCCTCGTTCGACCTCGTCGACCACGGCTGCTGAGGGCCGCGGCACCGGAGGCGGTACCCCGGCTCACCACCCGGGTCCCCGGCTCGCGGCGGCGGCGAACAGCGCGAGGGCCGGCCCGACGAGGGCCACACCCGCGTAGATCTCGCAGCCGTCCGCGAAGCCGACCCGGTGCACCAGTCCCCGGTCCCGGTCGGTGAACTGGTGCACCGGACCCGCCGCGCCCTGCACCAGGGTGAAGAAGCCGATGCCTCCCGGTGGTTCCTTCACGCCCCCGACGCTCGCCCCGCGGACCCCCCACGCGCATCAGCCGCGGGGCGAGCCCACCTCCGACCGAAGCCCCCGTCCCCCGTCCCCCGTCGCTCCGCGGGCCGAGGGTCCGCGGCGCCGCGCCTTCGGTCGGCGCTGCCGTGCGTACGGCGGTCGCGGCGGCCGGCGCCGCACGGATCTGTCGACCGTGAACAGAGGCGGGCCGGCGCAAATCACCCCGGCGTTCCCGGAGCGTCGCCGACTGCCGCCCCCGGGGCTGATCGCACGGCTCGCCCCGTCCGGCGGAACGTCATGGACACGGGACAGCGGCAGCAGCAATTCCAGGCCGGGCCGGCGCTGCCCGCCCTCCAGCCGGGACAGAGCGCTCTCCCACGCGCCGGTCGTCGCCTCGAGGTGGGCAAGGGGGATGCCGCGGTCACGACGCAGTGCGCGGAGCCGCGGCCCCACCGCGGCGAGCACGTCGTCGTCATGAGGATGATCCCTGGGCCACCTTGCCGTAACCGCAAGATTCCGTGCCACGTGGTGGGCGCCCGGCGAGACTGAGCGCTCACCGGCACAAGGGAGTCCTGATGAACACCACCGATGCGACCGAATTCTGGGACGGTGTCTACGCCGCGCGACCGGAAGCCGACCGGCCGCAGCCGAACGCTCGCCTGACCGAGACGATGACGGGCCTGCCGCCCGGTGACGCACTGGACCTCGGGTGCGGCGACGGCGGCGACGCATTGTGGCTCGCCGGCCAAAAGTGGCACGTCACCGCCGTCGACATCTCGTCCGTGGCGGTGGAACGGCTCGCCGCCCTCGCTTCCTCACACGGCCTCGGCGACCGCGTCACCGCCGTGCGGCACGACGTGCACGAGTCCTTCCCCCCGGGCGGATTCGACCTGATCTGCGCCCACTACCTGCACACCCCCTTCGACCTGGACCGGGCAACCGTCCTGCGCTCGGCCGCGCACGCACTGCGCGCAGGCGGGCGACTCCTGGTCGTCGACCACGGCTCGGCCGCGCCGTGGTCGTGGAACCAGGACCCCGACATCCGGTACCCCAGCCCCCGGGAAGTCGCCGCGGGCATCAATCTGGACCCGGCCACATGGACGGTCGAGCGCGCCGACACCCCCCACCGGATCGCGACCGGCCCGGACGGGCAGACCGCCGAGGTCACCGACCACGTCCTCCTCATCCGCCGCACTGCCTGACCGGGCGAGACCAGCCCCTCCGAAGGCAAGGAGCCCCCTGTGACCAGCACCACGCGCCGCGAACGCCGCCGCGACACCCCACCGCCCCGGACCACGAACAGCGAGACCGAGGTCCTGCGCGGATTCCTCGACTACCTTCGGACCTCGATCGCCGCGAAGGTCGACGGCGCTCCCGAACCGCGGGTGCGTACGGCCGCGGTGCCGTCGGGCACGAACCTGCTCGGCCTGCTCAACCATCTGGTCTTCGTCGAGCGCTCGATGTTCCTCGGGGACGAGGTCACCGACTGGAAGGCGACCTTCCGGGCCGCGCCGACGGACAGCGCGGCCGAGGTCGTGGCCCGCTACCGGGACGCGGTCGAGCGCGCGAACCACGTGCTCGACCGGTGCACCGATCTCGGCGCACCGGTCCCTCGACCCCAGCTGGACCGCCCCGCACCCAGCGTCCGCTGGGCACTCACCCACATGATCGAGGAGACCGGCCGTCACGCGGGCCACGCGGACATCCTCCGCGAACTGATCGACGGCTCGACCGGCCGCTGATCCCTCCCCGGGCGGCGGCACGACCTGCCCGGCCGCCGCCCGGGGAAGAACAGACCGACCGGGGAACGGACCTGGAACATCGACGCAGCCCAGCAGAGCGAGGCCTCACCCCGCCACGGACGCGGCGGCCTCCGGAACCTCCGCCGGCCGCACCGGTCTGCGCTCGCGCCGGGAGATCTCGCAGGCCTCGGCGATCCGCAGGGCCTGCAACGCCTCGCGCCCGTCGCACGGGTTGGCCCGCTCGCCGCGCACGACCTCGACGAACGCGGCCAGCTCCGCCGCGTAGGCGGGCCCGAACCGCTCCACGAAGCCGGTCCACGGTTTGTCCGCGGCCGGCGGCCCGGTCGGCTCCGTCGAGGCGATCGGCGTACGGTCGTCCAGGCCGACGACGATCTGGTCCAGCTCCCCGGCCAGCTCCATGCGCACGTCGTACCCCGCGCCGTTCAGCCGCGTCGCCGTCACCGTGGCCAGCGTGCCGTCGTCCAGCGTGAGGAGCGCCGCGCCGGTGTCCACGTCGTCCGCCGCGCGGAACACCGGCGGCCCGGCGTCGGAGCCGGCGGCGTACACGTCGGTGACCTCCCGGCCGGTCACCCAGCGCAGGATGTCGAAGTCGTGGACGAGTGTGTCCCGGTAGAGTCCGCCGGACTGCGGCAGATACGCGGCCGGCGGCGGCGCCTGGTCACTGGTCACGGCCCGGACGGTGTGCAGCCGGCCGAGCCGCCCGGACCGTACCGCCTCGCGGGCCCCCGTGTAGCCGGCGTCGAAGCGGCGCTGGAACCCCATCTGGAGAATCGTCCCGGCGGCCTCCACCTCGGCGATCGCCTGCAGCGTGCGCGGCAGGTCCAGCGCGATGGGCTTCTCGCAGAACACCGGCAGCCCCGAGCGTGCCGCCCGGCCGATCAGTTCGGCGTGGGCCGGCGTCGCCGTGGTGATGACCACGGCGTCCACGCCCCACTGGAAGATCTCGTCCACTCCTGGTGCCGCCGTCTCGCCCAGCCGGTGGGCCAGGTCCTGCGCCCGCGCGAGGTCGGCGTCCGTGAGGATCAGGGACCCGACATCGCGATGGCGGCTGAGCGTGTTGGCGTGAACGGTGCCGATGCGGCCCGTCCCGATGACCCCGATGCGCATGGAATCAAAGTGGGCGCACGGCCCGCGCACTGTCAATGTGTATGTCCGGACAATCGAACTACACAACTTCCCGTCACCACCGCACGGAGCTACGCTCGGCCCGTGCCGAAACCAGAAGTGGATCCGACCGTGCCGCTGGACCTCAGCGTGGATCGCAGCAGCCCCGTGCCGCTGTACTTCCAGCTGTCGCAGCAGCTGGAGGCGGCGATCGAGCACGGCGCGCTGACCCCGGGCAGCCTGCTGGGCAACGAGATCGAGCTCGCCGCGCGGCTCGGTCTGTCCCGGCCCACCGTCCGCCAGGCCATCCAGTCGCTCGTCGACAAGGGCCTGCTCGTGCGCCGCCGGGGCGTCGGCACCCAGGTCGTGCACAGCAAGGTCAAGCGCCCGCTCGAGCTCAGCAGTCTCTACGACGACCTGGAGGCGGCGGGGCAGCGCCCGGCCACGAAGGTCCTGGTCAACACCGTCGTCCCCGCGACCGCCGAGGTCGCCGCCGCGCTCGGCGTCGCGGAGGGGAGCGACGTGCACCGGGTGGAGCGGCTGCGGCTGACGCACGGGGAGCCGATGGCGTACCTGTGCAACTACCTGCCGCCCGGTCTCTTCGACCTGGACACCGCGCAGCTGGAGGCCACCGGCCTGTACCGGCTGATGCGCGCCGCCGGGATCACCCTGCACAGTGCCCGCCAGTCCATCGGCGCCCGGGCCGCCACCGCCGGCGAGGCCGAGCGGCTCGGCGAGGACGAGGGCGCCCCCCTGCTCACCATGGAACGCACGACGTTCGACGACACGGGACGCGCGGTCGAGTTCGGCACGCACACCTACCGGCCGTCCCGCTACTCCTTCGAGTTCCAGCTCCTCGTACGGTCCTGACCCGGGCCGACCGGCGGTGTGGCGCAGCGGCGCGCGGTGCGCCGTCCGGTACGCCGCGCCGTTCGACCGCCGTATGCCGCGCCGCCCGCCCGTACGCCGCACCGCGCGCCGCCCGTACGCCGCAGTCCGCCCGTCTGCCGCTCGTCGTGCGAGTCCGCGGTCATGTCCGGACAATGTGACCGACGCCTGCTCCCCGGCTCCGAGTGATCGTTTCCCATGTCGGACAATGGGGCGTTTGGGGTTTCGAGAACCCGGCCGGGTTCCGCGGACTCCGGCACGCACAGCACGGCACAGCAAGAAGGGCACGGCCTCGTGGCACGGTTTCGGACCTGGGTAGGCATAGCGCTGGCAGGGGCACTGTCGGTGTCCCTGGCCGGCTGCAGCAGTACGGGCGGCAAGCGCGCCGAGGACGCCCGCAAGGCCGCGTCGGCCCAGGGGAAGGCGGCGGTGAACACGCCCCGCTGGACCTTCGCGATGATCACTCACTCGGGTGACGGCGACTCGTTCTGGGACATCGTCCAGAGCGGCGCCGAGCAGGCCGCGGTGAAGGACAACATCAACTTCCTGTACTCCCAGGACGACGAGGCCCAGCAGCAGGCGGAGCTCGTGAACACGGCCATCGACAAGAAGGTCGACGGGATCATCGTCACCCTCGCCAAGCCCGCCGCCATGAAGTCCGCCCTGGCCCGTGCGCAGAAGGCGGGCATCCCCGTGATCACCGTGAACTCCGGCTCGCGGGAGTCCAAGGAGTTCGGCGCCCTCACCCACGTCGGCCAGGACGAGACCATCGCCGGTGAGGCGGTCGGCGAGGAACTCAACGAGCGCGGGCGCGAGCAGGCGGTCTGCGTGCTGCACGAGCAGGGCAACGTCGGTCACGAGCAGCGCTGCGAGGGTGTGGAGAAGACCTTCGACGGCACGGTCGAGCGGCTCTACGTCAACGGCACCAGCATGCCGGACGTGCAGTCCGCCATCGAGGCCAAGCTCCAGACCGACAAGGCCGTCGACGCCGTGGTCACCCTCGGCGCCCCCTACGCCGACACCGCCGTGAAGGCCAAGCAGGGCGCGGGCAGCAAGGCCGAGATCGACACCTTCGACCTCAACGCCAAGGTGGCCGCCGGCCTGGAGGACGGCACCCTAGGCTTCGCCGTCGACCAGCAGCCCTACCTCCAGGGCTACGAGGCGGTCGACCTGCTGTGGCTGTACAAGTACAACGCCGACGTCCTCGGCGGCGGCCGGCCGGTGCTCACCGGACCGCAGATCGTCACCAAGGACGACGCCGCCGAGCTGGCCGACTACACGAAGCGGGGCACTCGATGAGCGCCGCCGCGGAAGCCCGGTCTGACGAAAGGATTCTGCAGTCTTCCCCGCTGCGGAAACTGCTGGGCCGCCCAGAACTCGGCTCCGTCGTCGGCGCGATCGCCGTCTTCGTCTTCTTCGCGTTCTTCGCCGACAGCTTCCTGCGCGCCTCCAGCCTCAGCACGGTCCTCTACGCCGCCTCCACGATCGGCATCATGGCCGTCCCGGTGGCGCTGCTGATGATCGGCGGCGAGTTCGACCTGTCCGCGGGGGTCATGGTCACGTCGTCGGCCCTGGTGTCGTCGATGTTCAGCTACCAGATGACCGCCAACGTCTGGGTCGGCGTCGGCGTGTCCCTGCTGGTCACCCTGGCGATCGGCGTCTTCAACGGCTTCATGCTCACCCGCACCAGGCTGCCCAGCTTCATCATCACGCTGGGCACCTTCCTCATGCTGACCGGCCTGAACCTGGGCTTCACCAAACTGATCGACGGCACCGTCTCCACCAAGACGATCGCCGACATGGAGGGCTTCGACTCCGCCCGCGAGGTCTTCGCCTCCACGATCACCGTCGGCGGCGTCGGCTTCAAGGTCACCATCCTGTGGTGGCTCGCCCTGGTCGCCGTCGCCAGCTGGATCCTGCTGCGCACCCGCGCCGGCAACTGGGTCTTCGCGGTCGGCGGCAACAAGGACGCCGCCCGCGCGGTCGGCGTCCCGGTCACCAGGACCAGGATCGGCCTCTACATGGGCGTGGCGTTCGGCGCCTGGATCTCGGGCCAGCACCTGCTCTTCTCCTACGACGTCGTCCAGTCCGGCGAGGGCGTCGGCAACGAGCTGATCTACATCATCGCGGCCGTCATCGGCGGCTGTCTGATCACCGGCGGCTACGGCAGCGCCGTCGGCTCGGCGGTCGGCGCCCTCATCTTCGGCATGACCAGCAAGGGCATCGTCTTCGCCGAGTGGAACCCCGACTGGTTCAAGTTCTTCCTCGGAGCGATGCTGCTCCTGGCGACCCTGCTCAACGCCTGGGTCCGCAAGCGCGCGGAGGCCACCAAGTGACCGGGACCCGAGCACGTACGGCGCTCGTCGAGCTGTCCGGCGTCAGCAAGAACTACGGCAACGTCCGCGCCCTCGAAGGCGTGTCCCTGGAGGTCCACGCGGGCGAGATCACCTGCGTGCTGGGCGACAACGGCGCCGGCAAGTCGACGCTCATCAAGATCATCGCCGGCCTGCACCAGCACGACGGCGGCACGCTGAGCCTCGACGGCGAGGAGACCCGCCTCGCCTCGCCGCGCGAGGCCCTGGACCGCGGCATCGCCACCGTCTACCAGGACCTGGCCGTCGTCCCCCTCATGCCGGTCTGGCGCAACTTCTTCCTCGGCTCCGAGCCGCGCAAGGGCGTCGCCCCGTTCAAGCGCATGGACGTCGACCACATGCGCCGCACCACCCGCGAGGAACTCCTCCGCATGGGCATCGACCTGCGCGACGTCGACCAGCCCATCGGCACCCTCTCCGGCGGTGAGCGCCAGTGCGTGGCGATCGCCCGCGCGGTGCACTTCGGCGCGAAGGTCCTGGTACTGGACGAGCCGACCGCGGCACTGGGCGTGAAGCAGTCCGGCGTCGTCCTGAAGTACGTGGCGGCGGCACGGGACCGGGGCCTGGGTGTTGTTCTGATCACCCACAACCCGCACCACGCGTACCTGGTGGGCGACAGGTTCGTCCTGCTGAAGCGCGGCGCGATGGTGGGCAACAGCGAGCGGCACGAGATCACGCTCGACGAGTTGACGAGGCAGATGGCAGGCGGGAACGAGCTCGATGATCTACGCCATGAGCTGCAGCGGACTCCGGGGCGCGGGGCTGAGTGAGGTGCGGCTGCGCCGCACGGGCGCGAACGGCCACGAGGCACCCGCACCCGGCGACGCACCACGCACCCCACCCCCTGTCCCATTCGGCGCTGGGCAGGGTCGTGCGGCACAATCGCACCCGATGAGCACCTACCGTGACTTCACCGCCCCCATCGGCTCCCGCCGCGCCCCGGTCCTGCGCACCGTGGGCACGAGGGAACGCCGCTCGCACCTCACGGCACCCCGCGTGCCGACGGTCGGCATCGACATCGGCGGTACGAAAGTCATGGCGGGCGTCGTCGACGCCGACGGCAACATCCTGGAGAAGCTCCGCACGGAGACCCCGGACAAGTCCAAGAGTCCCAAGGTCGTCGAGGACACCATCGTCGAGCTGGTCCTGGACCTCTCCGACCGGCACGACGTGCACGCCGTCGGCATCGGCGCGGCCGGCTGGGTCGACGCCGACCGCAACCGCGTCCTGTTCGCCCCCCACCTGTCCTGGCGCAACGAACCGCTGCGCGACCGGATCGCCGGACGCCTCGCCGTCCCCGTCCTGGTGGACAACGACGCCAACACCGCCGCCTGGGCCGAGTGGCGCTTCGGCGCCGGACGCGGCGAGGACCACCTCGTCATGATCACGCTCGGCACCGGCATCGGCGGCGCGATCCTGGAGGACGGCCAGGTCAAGCGCGGCAAGTACGGGGTCGCCGGAGAGTTCGGCCACATGCAGGTCGTGCCCGGCGGCCACCGCTGCCCGTGCGGCAACCGCGGCTGCTGGGAGCAGTACAGCTCCGGCAACGCCCTGGTCAGGGAGGCCCGCGAGCTGGCCGCCGCCGACTCGCCGGTGGCCTACGGGATCATCGAGCACGTCAAGGGCAGCATCGGCGACATCACCGGTCCGATGATCACCGAGCTGGCCCGCGACGGCGACGCCATGTGCGTCGAGCTGCTCCAGGACATCGGCCAGTGGCTCGGCGTCGGCATCGCGAACCTCGCGGCGGCCCTCGACCCGTCCTGCTTCGTGATCGGCGGCGGGGTCAGCGCCGCCGACGACCTGCTGATCGGCCCCGCGCGCGACGCCTTCAAGCGCCAGCTCACCGGCCGCGGCTACCGCCCCGAGGCGCGCATCGTCCGCGCCCAGCTCGGCCCCGAGGCCGGCATGGTGGGCGCCGCCGACCTGGCCCGGCTGGTCGCCCGCCGGTTCCGCCGCGCCAAACGGCGCCGGGTGGAGCGGTACGAGCGCTACGAGCGGTACGCGGAGGCCCGCCGCACGTCGCGGGAGTCGCTGTGACGGATTCCCTGCCCCACCAGGTCGGGCCCCCGGACGATCCCAGGACCGCGGCGGAGGACCACCGGCACATGGTCCGCCGCCGGTCGCTCACCCTGCTCATCATCGTGCTCCTCATCGGCGTCCCGGCCGGCTACCTCGTCATCTCCGCCAACCAGAGCCGCGACAGCGGCAGGGAGAAGGAGGCGAAGTACGCGGCGACCGGTATGACCGAGGGCTGGCCGTCCAAACTGCAGCGCCGCATCTACGAGGTGCCCGTCCCGGTCCCGTCCGAAGAGGTCGCGTACTACGAGACGAACAACTGGAAGACCAGCCGCCTCTACGTCCAGTTCGAGACCACCGGCGCGGGACTGGACGCCTTCCTGGCGGGACTGGGCGTCGACCGGGACTCACTGGAGAGGGACAAGATCGCCATCAGCGACCGTGCCCAGCGCATCACCGGCTGGGAGTTCGGCGGGTCCGGCTCCTGGTGGGGCCTCGTCAACGAGCAGCGGGACCCGGCGCCCACCCAGGACGTCGTCGTGAACATGGACAACCCGGACTACCCGATGGTGTACGTCGTCTCGCGCACGGTTCCCTGACCGCGGACGCGCGACGGCCGGGCCCGGAGGCCACCGGGGCCGATTGTCAGACCCCGCCCGTAGAGTCGAAGACATCTGATCCGGCACACGGGCGGGAGGTGACAGGACGTATGAGCGACACGGCTGTGAGGGGCACGACGGCTGCCGGACGAGCGGGGCAGCGGGGAGAGGTGAGGCGGCCGGAGAGGCCCGACCCCTCCGTCCCCGTCCGGCTCGCGGCCGTCTTCCTGCCCGCGGCGCTGCCGCGCGACGCACGGGTCGCCTTCTGGGACCCCGAGGGCGGGCCCGTGGCCGCCGTCCCGCCTCCCGACGGCACGGCCCGCCCCGCCGGGATCACGGAGCTCACCGTCGTACGGCGGCACGGCGCCGGGGCGCGGCGCCGGACGACGCCCGCCCTGTCGCTCCCGCTCGGCGAGGCGCTGCCCCTGCTGGTGCGCGCCCGGCACGACCCGGCAGCCCACCCGGCCACCGCGTGCTGGGGCGCCGCGGCCCTGCACGCCCTGCGGCTCACCGCGCGCGGCCGGCTGCTGCCCGGTCTGACGGCGACCGGCCACGACGCCTGGCGGGCCGGCCCGCTGGACCCCGACGACATCGCGCACCTGCGGGCGCTGGCCGCCGCGATGCCCCCGGAGGGCCACGCGGTTCCGTCGGACGGCCCCGGCCCGATCCTGCTGCCGCAACCGGAAGCACTCATACGCGCCTTCCTGGACGCGGTCGCCGACACCCTGCCCCGCACCCCGGCCGCGCCCCACGCCTCGGGGCGGCCCTTCGCCGCTCGCGGGGCCCAGCGCCTGCCCGACGCCCACGACTGGGCCGCCGAGGTCGCCGCCGGCGTGGACGCGGGCGTGCGGATCTCGCTCCGCCTGGATCTGTCGGCGTACGACCTCTTCGACGGGGACGGCGACGGCAACAGCGGCGCGCGCAGCGCGGGAGCGGCGGTCGTCCAGGTGCACAGCCTGGCCGACCCCACCCTCGTGGCCGACGCGGCGGACCTGTGGTCGGGGACGGCCGACGCCGCGTTCGGTTCCCGCGCGCGGGTGGACGCCGCCCTCGCGGTGCGGCGCGCGGCGCGGGTCTGGCCGCCCCTCGACCGGCTCACCGAGCAGGACGTGCCCGACGTCCTCAGCCTCTCCGAGGAGGAGGTCGTCGACCTGCTGGGCGTGGCGGCCGGCCGGCTCTCCGCCGCCGGTGTCGCCCTGCACTGGCCCCGCGACCTGGCCCAGGACCTCACCGCGACCGCGGTGGTCCGGCCCGCGCCCGGCTCGGCGACCGACGGCACGGGCTTCTTCGAGAGCGAGGCTCTCCTCCAGTTCCGCTGGCAGCTGGCGATCGGCGGCGACCCGCTCACCGAGGCCGAGATGGACACCCTCGCGGAGGCCCACCGCCCGGTGGTCCGGCTGCGCGACCGGTGGGTGCTGGTCGACCCGGGCCTCGTCCGCAAGGCACGCAAGCGCGACCTGGGCCTGCTCGACCCGGTCGACGCCCTGTCCATCGCCCTCACGGGCAGTGCGGAGGCCGACGGCGAGACGGTCGACGTGGTGCCGGTCGGCGCGCTGGCCGCCCTGCGCGACCGCCTCACAGCCGGTGTGCACCCGGCCGAACCACCGCCGGGCCTGCACGCCACCCTCCGCGACTACCAGCTGCGCGGCCTGGCCTGGCTCGACCTCATGACCTCCCTCGGCCTCGGTGGCTGCCTCGCCGACGACATGGGCCTCGGCAAGACGATCACCGTCATCGCCCTGCACCTCAAGCGGGCCCGCACCGGACCGACCCTGGTGGTCTGCCCCGCCTCCCTGCTGGGCAACTGGCAGCGGGAGATCACCCGGTTCGCGCCCGGCGTCCCCGTCCGCCGCTTCCACGGCCCCGACCGCACCCTGGACGGCCTGACGGACGGCTTCGTCCTCACCACGTACGGCACGATGAGGTCCGCCGCGGCGACACTGGCCGAGCAGCGCTGGGACATGGTCGTCGCGGACGAGGCACAGCACGTCAAGAACCCGTACTCGGCGACGGCGAAGGCCCTGCGCACGATCCCGTCCCCGGCGCGCGTGGCCCTGACCGGCACGCCGGTGGAGAACAACCTCTCCGAGCTGTGGGCGCTGCTCGACTGGACCACCCCCGGCCTCCTCGGCCCCCTCAAGTCCTTCCGCGCCCGGCACGCGCGCGCGGTGGAGAACGGCGAGGACGAGCAGGCTGTGGAGCGCCTCGCCGGTCTGATCCGCCCGTTCCTGCTGCGCCGCAAGAAGTCCGACCCGGGGATCGTCCCCGAGCTGCCGCCGAAGACCGAGACGGACCACCCCGTCCCGCTCACCAGGGAACAGGCCGCGCTGTACGAAGCGGTGGTCCGCGAGTCGATGCTCGCCATCGAATCCGCCGAGGGCATCGGTCGCCGAGGCCTGGTGCTCAAGCTCCTGACCTCGCTGAAGCAGATCTGCGACCACCCCGCGCTGTTCTTGAAGGAGGAGCACCCGCCGGGCGGAGCCGACCGGCTGACCGCCCGCTCCGGCAAGCTGGCCCTCTTGGACGAGCTGCTGGACACACTGCTCGCCGAGGACGGTTCGGCCCTCGTCTTCACGCAGTACGTCGGAATGGCCCGCCTCATCACCTCCCATCTGACCGCCCGCGCGGTGCCCGTCGACCTTCTCCACGGGGGCACGCCGGTCCCGGAGCGCGAGCGCATGGTGGACCGCTTCCAGAGCGGGGCGACCCCCGTCCTCGTCCTGTCCCTGAAGGCGGCCGGCACCGGCCTGAACCTCACCCGCGCGGGCCACGTCGTGCACTTCGACCGCTGGTGGAACCCGGCCGTGGAGGAGCAGGCGACCGACCGCGCCTACCGCATCGGCCAGACCCAGCCGGTCCAGGTCCACCGGCTCATCACCGAGGGCACGGTCGAGGACCGCATCGCCGAGATGCTCCAGTCGAAGCGCGCCCTGGCGGATGCCGTCCTGGGTTCCGGCGAGGCGGCCCTCACCGAACTGACGGTCCGTGAACTGTCCGATCTGGTGTCCCTGCGGAGGCCTTCATGACCCCCCGGCCCGCCGACGAGGCCCGCCGCGCCCTGCGCGAGGCACGCGAGCGAGGTGAGCGGGCGCCGGGCCCCGCCGAAGACGCAGACGTCGATGCGGGGACGGCGGGGCGTGAGCCGGTGCGGGCACACGGACGCGACCGGAACCGGGACCGGAACCAGGCCCAGGTTCAGGACGGGGACGGGGACGGGGACCAGGTCCAGGACGGGGATCGGGACAACGACCGGGACCGGGACCAAGGCTGGGACCGGGTACGGGCCCAGGCCCAGGCCCAGGACCAGGATCAGGACCGGGGCCGGGAACAGGATCGTGACCATGGCCAGGACCCAGACCTGGGCCAGACCCGGACCCAGGCCCAGACCCAGGCCCAAGCCCAAGCCCTGACCCGGACCCAGGCCCAGGACGGGAAGCCTGAGGAGCGCACTGGGCCGCGCCCCGGGGACATCGCACGCGCGGCGCTGCGCGGCGCGCGGACCGCACGGCGTGCGGGGGCGGACGGCGGCGCTGTCGCCGACGGCGCGGCGGGGGAAGACCGCGTCCCTCGGTACCGCGCGCAGCCGGACGCGGGTACGGGCGGTCCACCGGGGCCACCCGGTACTCCACGAGACGAAGCGGACCGGCCCGAAGAGGTGACCCGGCCCGCTGGGCCGGCCGTCCCTGATGGCACACCAGCCGCCGCCCCGGCGGGCGGGGCCGGCCTTGTCGACCGCTCCGACGAAGCGGCGGCCCCCTCCGTCAGCCCGACGCCGTCCCTGCCCGGCGGGACGAACCCCCCTGGGCCGGCGCACTCGCCCGTCGACGCGGCCCCCGTGGCCCGCCCCGGCTCCGTCGACGGGGGCGACGGACGCCCGGCGGACGTGGCGCGTGAGGCATTGCGGGCGGCTCGTCGGCAGGCGAAGGCCGACACCGCGGCCAACCGTGCGGCGCCCACACGGCGACCGTCCCGCCCGGCCGGCCGACCGCAGAGGGCCGGCGGTTCGCGCACCGCCGACGCCCGGGCCCGCGCCGTGCGGGACTTCGTCGCGGACGCGTTCCGTCTGCCTCCGGAGGCGGACCCCGCCGGGGGAGCCTCGTCCCGGGCGGAGCCCGCCGGCGGCGGCTCCGCCGAGAGCCCGGTGGCTCCGCACCCGGAGCCGGACCCGTCGCCCGGCTCGTACAGCCCCGCCCCCGCACCTCCCGCACCTCCCGCATCCACCGCCGACGAGCCGGGGCTCTCCCCCGCATCGCCGTACGAGCCACCGCCTCCACCGCCTCCACTGTCACCACCGTCGGCACGGCCGCGGGCGCGGTACCCGGTGACCCAGGGCCATGCCCTCTCCGCACCGCCGACGAAGCCGCGTGCTCCCCGCTCGATGGCGGCACCGGGCCGCGACGGCGAGCTCCGTCGTACCTTCCCCGCCCTCCCGCCCAGGGCGGCGGACGAGGGGTTCGCCGCGACCTGGTGGGGGAACGCATGGGTGTCCGCGCTGGAGGAAGGCGCCCTGGACGCCGCGCGGCTGGCGCGCGGGCGCGGGTATGCCGAGCGGGGGCACGTCGACGCCATCACCGTGACGCCGGGGCTGGTCCTCGCCTATGTGCAGGGCAGCCGGCCCCGGCCGTACCGGGTGCAGGTGCGGTTGCGCACGCTCGGCGACGCCGACTGGGAGCGGTTCCTGGACGCCGCCGTCGAACGTCCCGGGCACATCGCGGCCCTCCTCGACAAGGAGCTGCCGCACTCCCTGGCGGACTGTGGCGCCCCACTGCTCCCCGGTCCCGGCGACCTCGCCCCGCAGTGCAGCTGCCCGGACTCCGGGCACCCCTGCAAACACGCCGCCGCCCTCTGCTACCAGACGGCACGACTGCTCGACGCGGACCCCTTCGTGCTGCTCCTGCTCCGCGGCCGGGGCGAACGCGAGCTGCTCGACGCCCTCTCCCGGCTCAACGCGACCCGCGCCGCGCGCGCCGCCCAGGACCGCGGGCCGACGCCCCTGCCCGGCATCCGGGCGGGCGAGGTTCTGGCCGCGCGCACCCTGCCGCCGCTCCCGGCGCCGCTGCCCCCGCCCCCGCACCCCGAACAGCCCCCGGCCTACCCGGCGGCACCGGGCGGCCCCGACCCCTTCGCGCTGGACCAGCTCGCCACCGACGCGGCCGCCCGCGCTCACGCCCTGCTCACCACGGGCCGTGACCCGGTCGGCGGGCTGACGTTGTGGCAGGACGCGGTCCGCCTCGCCGCGGCCCGCCCCGGTTCCGGCCTCACCGTCGGCACCCGAGCGCTCTACGCGTCCCTCGCCGATGCCGCCGGCCGGAGCACGGCGGACCTGGCGCGCGCCGTGGCCGCCTGGCGTCAGGGCGGACCGGAGGGGCTCGCCGTCCTGGAGGAGCCCTGGGACCCGCCGGCCGGCCGTTTCGACCGGGCCCGGCCCCTGCTGCTCGCCGCCGACCTCCCCGCCTTCCGCCCCTGGCGCAACCGCCTCACCCACCCCCGGGACCACGTGCAGCTCAGGCTCGGCCGGGCGGGACTCTGGTACGCCTACGAGTCGGAACCCGGCCGCGACGACTGGTGGCCGCGCGGGACCCCCGACCTCGACCCGGTCGGCGCCCTGACGGGCCTGGGCACGCCGGGCGACGTCTGACCGAGGGGACCACCGCCGCAGAGCCCGGGACCGCGGAGGCCCACTTCGCTCCTGACCCGCACGGCATTGGCCCGAGAGGAGCGCACCGGTTCGCCGCGACCGGCAGGTCCAGGACCCGAGGACAGCCGACAGGACGCAGCCCCAGGAGTCCCTCCTCCGACCTCCCGGGGTTCCGTGCCACCGCCTTCATCGCGTCAGGAACCTTCGCGCGTCTCCGGTGCGCACGGATCACCGCGTACGTCTCGCCGCCCGCGGGCGGCCGCGTCCAGGAACACGAACACGAACAGGAGCGAACGTGTGCAGCCGCCCGTTCACGATCGCGTGACCCGGGCAGACAGGCACGGAACTCCTCGGCCACCGCTCCGGAAGCGGCCGTTCGGCTTCGGCGCTGCTCTCCAGGTCACCGAAGAACCGGCTCGGGTCCACCGCCCACGGTGTCTCCCCGTTCGGCCGGACCCCTCCGGCCGCGAACGTGAACGCGTACTCCTCGACACCGTCTCGCGCCGCCGAAAGGTGGAAGAACGGCTTCCCGTGCCGCCCACTCCTCACCCCACCTGAGCACGGATCAGGAGTGGCCGTCGTCCGCGGACCGGAGAGGTTCGCTGCCATGAACACCAGCAGAGCATTCGCGTGAGCGAATGATAAGTCGTAGTACCCAACTGAAAGTATGAAAATAGGCTGAATGCCTGGACGAGAGAGGTCTCGGTCGGGGAAACTGTTCTAAACGGGCCTTTACTCAGGCCTCGTTGGACAACACCTGCACAAGTACGGGGGAGAACATGGCAGGAATTGCACACCGCTGGCTGGCGCGCACAGTAGGCGCAGCGGCCGCAGCGGTGCTGATCGTCGGCGGTACGGCTGGGACGACATTCGCAGTTGAGACCGACCGTGCGGTCGCCGGCGCGGAGCAATGGCTTCCGACGTTCGAGATGACCGCGCAGTACGCGGTGGTCGCGAGCACGCACCCGGACACCGAGGGCTGCGCGGGTTTCGAGGTGATAGGGACGGGGACCGCCACCGGCAAACCGATCACCAACGGCACCTGGACGCAGGACGAGGTGGCATGCACGGCAGTTGTCCCCGGTAAGTACGACATCACCGGGACGGCGACGATCACGGAAAGCGACGGTGACAAGCTCAACCTCAGTTACCGCCTCGAAGCTCCGTTGACGGAGGACAACCTCGTCTACCCGTCCGGCTCGTTCGTGATCACCGGCGGCACCGGTGAGTACCAGTACGCGACCGGCAACGGAAAGATGGACGCGCGGGTCAACCTGCTGGACCACTCCAGTGTCACTTGCTCGCTGGTAGGAAAGATCGAGTACCTGGGCTGACCCCGACCACCGGCCGGGCAGCGACGGGTGACGGCGTGGTGCCGTCACCCGTCATCGGGGCCGGCTCCGTCATCGGGGCCGGCCCTGCGCGTGGGCGCGCGCCCGCTCCTCCTCGGCCCGGCGCTCCCACCCTCCTGGGACCGGGCGCGACACGAGGGAGCGAGTGCGACGCCGAGGGCACCTTCTGACTGCGCACCTCTAAGGGGCCGCACCATGAAGAGCACGATGCAGGACCGTGACCTGCTGGTCCGGGACATCCTCAGGCACGGTCAACGCGTCTACGGGGACAGTCGGGTGGTGCGGTGCGCCGACGGGCCGGCCGCACGGTCCTCCCAGTCCTTCGCCGACATCGCCGACCAGGCCGAGCGACTGGCCGCGGCGCTGACCCGGCTGGGCGCGCAGCCCGGTGAGCGGGTCGCCACGCTGGCCTGGAACACTCCCGAGCACCTGGTGGCATACCTCGCCGTACCGAGCATGGGCGCGGTACTGCACACCCTCAACCTGCGGCTCCACCACGACCAGCTGGGTTACATCGTCGAGCATGCCGAGGACGCCTTCCTCCTGGTCGACGCCACTCTGCTGCACATGCTCGCACCCCTGCGGGACCGGCTGGGCAGCGTACGGCACATGGTCGTCATCGGCGGCACGCCGGACGTGGACCTGCCCGGGCACATCGCCGTCCACCGCTGGGACGAGTTGCTGGCGGCCGAGCAGCCCGGCTTCGTCTGGCCCGACCTGAACGAGCGGGAAGCGGCGGCACTCTGCTACACGACCGGCACCACCGGCAACCCCAAGGGCGTGGCCTACAGCCATCGCTCGATCTCCCTGCACACGCTCGGCGTCTCGGCAGGCGCCGGTTTCGCGATGCACGACGGCGACCGGGTCCTGCCGATCGTGCCGATGTTCCACGCCAACGCCTGGGGCTGGCCGTACGCCGCCTGGCTGGCGGGCTCCGACCTGATCATGAACGGGCGGTTGCTGCACACCCCCGACCTGGCCCGCGTCATCAACGAGGAGCGGCCCACCGCGGTGGCGGCGATCTGCACGATCTGGAACAGCCTGGTGCACCACGGCGAGCAGCACCCGCTGGACCTGAGCGGCGTACGGCTCGCCGGCTGCGGTGGCGCGACCCCGCCGCGCGCCCTGCTCCAGCAGCTCAAGGACCGCTACGGGGTCCGCCTGAAGCAGGGCTGGGGCCTGACCGAGACCAGCCCCCTGGCCACCTTCGCGGTCCCTCCGCACGGAACTCCGGACGAGGACGAGGTCGGCTGGCTGGCCAAGAGCGGCCGGGTCATGCCCTACGTGGAGGTGCGGCTGATCGCACAGGACGGCAGCGAGCAGCCGTGGGACGGAACCTCCGTGGGCGAACTGGAGCTGCGCGGGCCGTGGGTCACCGGGTCGTACTTCAACACCGAGGACGCCCCGGAGAAGTTCCACGACGGCTGGCTGCGCACCGGCGACCTGGGAGTGATCGAGCCGGGTGGCTGGGTGGTGGTCAGTGACCGGCTCAAGGACGGCATCAAGAGCGGCGGTGAGTGGATCTCCACCATCGAGCTGGAGAACGCGATCATCGAGCACCCCGCGGTGCTGGAGGCGGTCGTGATCGGTGTGCCCGACCCGCGCTGGGAGGAACGCCCGCTGGCCTGCGTGTCGTTGGTGCCGGGGGCCGGGACCGGCGCGGACGAGCTGCGGGAGTTCCTGACCGGGCGGGTGGCACGCTGGTGGATACCGGAACGGTGGTCGTTCGTGGACGCCGTGCCCAAGACCAGCGTCGGGAAGTACGACAAGCGGTCGGTGCGGACGCTGTACGCGGAAGGGGCGCTGGACGTCCGGCTCCCGGGCGACCCCGGCACACAGGTACCCGCGGAGCCCGGGACACCCCGGGAGTGAACGGCGGTGCGGCGCCCCGTATCACCCGGAGCGCCGCGTCCGTACACCTCAGGCGGTCACCCGGTGCACCGCACACACTTCAGGCGGCCACCCGGAGCGCCGCCTCGGCCAGCAACTCCCGCTGCTGGCCGGGGTCGAGGCCCAGCTCCCGGACGAGCCGGAGAGTCAGCACCAGCCGGGCCTGGATCGTCGTCTCGGGGTCGAGGTGCTCACCGTCGGGCTCAGCGCCCCCGTGCAGGCCGTCGGCGACCAGGTGCTCGAGGAACGCCGGGTCGAAGTCCTCCGCGCCGGCGTCCAGCGAGCCGAGGACGTCCGCGACGTACTCGCTGATCTCCCGCGAGGTCGCGCCCCGCGGGAAGCGGCGACGGGCCGCGAGTCCGAAGGCGGCGCCGACCGCCCGCCCGTAGTGCGGGTCGGCGGGGTCGAGGGCGGCGGACTTCTGCGCGAACCCGATGAAGTCGAACGCCAGCAGCGCGCCCAGCACCTCGAGTTCCTTGGACACGATGCCGGTCATGACGGCTCGCCTTCTGCCGTGGGAGAAACGGTGGTGGTGCCGTGGACCGCGGTGGTGATCGCCGCCGCGACGTGTTCGGCGTCCCGGCCGACGAAGCCGATCAGCGCCGAGCCGCGGGTACGCATCCGGTACAGCCCCAGGTAGTAGCTGCCGGGCAGCGCCCCCATGCCCTCGGTCTGCCGGGGCTGCCCGGTGTCCTCGAGCATCTCCGGGTCGAGCCAGCTCCAGTCGGTGCGGTAGCCGGTCGCCCAGATCACCGCGGACGGTTTGACGCGCTCGCCGTCCGCGTCCAGCAGTTCGGCGCCCTCGGCCGCGACGACCCGGCCCATCGTCCGGATCCGGCCCTCCGCGACGAGCTCGGGCACCCGGTCGCCGACGATCGGGTCGGGTGCCTGCATGTTCACCGGCAGGCTCATCACGCCGAGGACGCTCATCCACCAGAACATGTCCCGTCCGAGGACGGTCTGCGGCAGGGGCGGTGAGACGCTGCCGCCGCGGCTGAGCACCACACTGTGGGTCCCGGCCAGCTCCACGGCTATCTGCCGGCCGGAGTTGCCGTCGCCGACGATCACCACGGTGCCCGGCGGTACCTGCGTGGGACTGCGGTAGTCGCTGGTGTGCAGGGCGGTCACGTCCGGACTCAGCCCGGCGGCGAACTCCGGAACCCGGGGGACGCCGAACGCGCCGGTCGCGATCACGACCTGGCCGGCCCGGCAGTCGCCGTGCGCGGTGGTCAGCAGGTAGCCGTCACCGTCCCTGCGCAGCGACAGCACCCGGTGGTCGGTCAGCACCGGGAGGTCGAACCGCTCGGCGTAGTCGCGCAGATACGC
Organism: Streptomyces sp. WG5; assembly: GCF_049974565.1. Taxonomy (NCBI): domain Bacteria; kingdom Bacillati; phylum Actinomycetota; class Actinomycetes; order Kitasatosporales; family Streptomycetaceae; genus Streptomyces; species Streptomyces sp. WG5. The sequence goes on from NZ_JBNGGC010000032.1 coordinate 93,039, forward strand.
CGCGACCTCGTCCTTGCCGGGGTAGCGCGCGCCGTGACCGGGGAAGGGCAGCCCCGGCAGACCGGAGAACCGCGCGGACGTGAACAGTGTCAGCGATTCCCAGCGCCGCTGCCAGGTCTCGCCGACCTCGCTCCCCGCGTCGAGCAGCACGCACCGTATGCCGGCCTGCCGCAGGTGGTACCCGACGGCGAGCCCGGACTGGCCCGCCCCGATGACGGCGACCGGCACGGTGGCCGGCAACGCGCTCATCGGCCCGCTCCGCCGCCGGCGGCCGGCTCCCCGGCGGGCGTGACGCCGGCCGGCCGTCGTTTCGGGTCGGCCTGGTCGGCCGGATCAATTCGCATACCGGATGTCCTCACTTCTCGGTCCTGGACTCCGCCGGTCCCGCGGGACGGGACCGGCGGATGCCCGCCGGGCCGCCCGGAGAAGCGGCCCGGCAAGTTCGGTTCAGTTGGCGTCGAGGGCCCGGCGCAGCTCACCGGCCAGGACGCGCAGGCGCTCGCCGCGCATCACCGTGTAGTGGTCGCCGGGTACGTCGACGAGTGCGGCGTCGCCGGGGAAGTACTCCATCCAGCGGGACGCCGTCTCGACCGTCGCGCCGCCGTCCGCGGCCCGCAGCGACACCACCCGCCCGGCGAAGCTGCTGGGCGCGTAGCGCAGCAGGGCCCGGTAGTTGGTGCGGAACCGGTCGACGATACGGGTCAGCGTGTCGAGGTCGACGTCGTCGGACAACGCTCCCGCGGCACGGGCCTCGGCGTGCAGCACCCGCACCGGCGGACGGCCGTCGAACGCCTCGGGCGGCAGTTCCCAGTCGACTCCGGCCAGGCCCGCCAGGTCCCGGGCGAACCAGGACAGCAGCACCTCGTCGGAGACGGGCACGCCCGTGGCCGGCCCCGGCTGCTCCATCAGGTCGATCACGGCCAGCAGATCCACCTCGGCGCCCGCCGCGGTGAGCTGGGCCGCCATCTCCAGGGCGATGACCCCGCCCATCGACCAGCCGCCGAGCCGGTAGGGGCCGTCGGGCAGCGCCTCACGGACCGCCGCGGCGTAGTGGGCGGCCATGTCCTCGACGCTGAGCAGCTCCGTGTCCGGCAGCTGAAGCGCGTAGAACGGCTGCTCGTCACCGAGGAGTTGGGCGAGTTCGGCGTAGCAGAGCACATCGCCGCCGACCGGATGCACGAACACCAGCGGGGTCCGCGAGCCGGTGGTGCGGATCGGTACCAGGGCCCTGCGGCGCTCCTCGCCGCCGTCGGCCTCCCGGACCGCCTGGGCGAGCAGTTCGATGGTCGGCCGGGAGAAGAGGCTGGACAACGGCAGGCTGCGGCCCAGACCGCGGGCGATCCTGGCCATCAGCCGCACCGCGAGCAGCGAGTCCCCGCCGAGTTCGAAGAAGCTCGCCCGCACCCCGATCCCGGTCACGCCGAAGAACTCCGCCCATATCTCCGCGAGCCGGCGTTCCACGTCGTCGCGGGGCGCGACGTGGCCGGCGCCTTCGACGGCGACCTCGTCGGGCGCGGGCAGTGCCGCCCGGTCGACCTTCCCGTTGTCGCTGAGCGGCAGTTCGTCCAGGACGAGGACGCGCTGCGGCACCAGGTGCTGCGGGACCACCTCGCGCAGCGCGTCCGTGATCTGCTGCTCGGTGTCGTCGCGCCCGTCGTCGAGGACGACGTAGGCGATCAGCCGCTTCGGGCCGTGCTGCTCGCCCGCCGCGACGACCGCGGCGGCCCGTACCCCCTCGCACTGGGTGAGAGAGGCCTCCACCTCGCCCAGTTCGATGCGGTAGCCCTGGATCTTGACCTGCGAGTCCTGCCGGCCGAGGAACTCGATGGTGCCGTCCGGCAGGAAGCGTCCCAGGTCGCCGGTGCGGTACAGGCGTTCACCGGTGACCGGGTGGTGCAGGAAGGCGGCGCGGGTCTTGGCCTCGTCGTTCAGGTAGCCGCGAGCCAGCCCCGTCCCGGCGATGTAGAGGTTGCCCGGAACCCACACGGGGCAGGGCCGCAGCGCGCTGTCGAGCACGTAGAAGCGCTGGTTCCGCATCGCCTTGCCGTAGGGAATGCTCACCAGGTCGTCCTGGACCTCCCCGATGGGGTGCAGGATCGACCAGATCGACGCCTCGGTGGCGCCGCCGAGGCTCCACAGCTCGGCGTCCGGCAGCAGCAGCCGGATCCGGCCCGGCAGCGTCACCGGGATCCAGTCCCCGCTCATCATGACCAGCCGCAGCGGCAGTCCGGTGAGCCGGTTCGCGAGGGCGTGTTCGGTGAACATCTCCATCAGCGCGGGCACACTGTTCCAGATGGTCACCCCGTGCTCGGTGACGAGTTCCGCCCAGCGGGCGGGCTCGCGGTGCGCCGCCGGTTCGGGCAGGACGAGGGCGCCGCCCGCCGACAGCAGTCCGAAGACGTCGTAGACCGACAGGTCGAAGTGCATCGCGGACAGTCCGAGGGCCCGGTCCGCAGCGGTGACGTGGTAGCGCTCGTTGACGTCGACCACCGTGTTCAGGGCCGCCCCGTGCTCGATCATCACGCCCTTGGGCAGCCCGGTGGAGCCGGAGGTGAAGATCACGTAGGCGAGGTCGGTGGGCTTGGCGCCGGACGGGCCGAGCGGGCGCTCCTCACCCGCCGAGCCCTCGTCGTCCGCCCGCACCACGGTCCTGACCACGCCCTGCGGCCAGTCGGCCGTGTCGTCCACCCACGGCTGGGTGACGACGCGGCTGATCCCCGCACTGTCCAGCAGCACGTGCAGCCGCTCGGCGGGCACCCGGGCGTCGACCGGGACGTACGCCGCCCCGGCCCGCAGGATGCCGAGGGCCGCGACGACCTGCTCCCAGCCCTTGTCCATGACGATCGCCACCAGGTCGCCGGGGCCGGCCCCTTGCGCGAGCAGCCGGTGCCCCACCTGGCTGGACCTGCGGTCGAGGTCCGCGTACGTCAGGGTCAGCGCCGGCGAGATGACCGCGGGCGCGTCGGGCGTGTCCGCGGCCCGGGCGAGGACCGCGTCGTGCAGCAGCCCGTCGGGCACCGGCCCGTCGGTGGCGTTGGCCGCGGCCCGCACGGCCAGGTCGGCGGCCGGTGTGAGAGCGGGCCTGGGCCGCTGCCAGACCGCCGGGTCGCGGGACAGGTCGTGCAGCATCCGCAGATAGGCGGCGAACATGGCGTCCACGCAGCCCGCCGGGAAGAGTTCCTCGATCACGTCCCAGTTCAGGACGAGTTCACCGGCCTCCTCGACCGCCTGGTGGTCCAGCCATACCTGCGGGGTGCGGACCGAGCTGCTCACCTGACGGCCGTTCTCACCGATCCCGGCCAGGTGCTGCACGACTCCGCGCTGCTCGGTGTCCTGCTGACCCGTGAAGTTCACCAGGCTGGTGAAGACGACCGGCGCGGCGGCCCGCACGGACCCGCCGCGGGCCCGGTTCAGCTCCCTGAGCACCTGCACACCGCTGACCTGGCTGTGCTCCAGGTCGTTCCACAACTGGCGCTGGACGTCGGCGGCGCGGACGGCGAACGCGTCGTCGGCCGAGTCGTGGATCTCCAGCATCAGGGTGGTGGAGAAGTTGCCGATGACGTCGCCGACCTGCGGATGCAGCGGCAGCCGGTTGAAGTACAGCAGGTTCAGCGAGAAGTCGTCGGTGGCGCTCCATTCCGCGATCACCTGCGCGTACGCGGTGCACAGGGCCGCGGAGGCGCTGACCCCGGCTGTCGCCGCGTGCTCCTTGAACCGGGCCCAGTCCTCCTGGGACAGGGTCGCGCCCCGGTGGGTGAACACCGGCCGGTCCAGACTCGACGGACTGACCGCCAGCGGCAGTTGGGGAGCGGGCGGCAGGGTGTCGAGGCGGCCGCGCCAGTAGGCGAGCGCCCGGTCGTACTCGGGTCCGCCCTCCAGGGCGCGGGCCTGTTGGACGTAGTCCCGGTAGCGCAGCCGCAGCTCGGGCAGCGTCTCACCGCGGTAGTGCGCGGCCCACTCCCTGAACAGGATCGACGTACTGAAACCGTCGATGATCAGGGCGTCGAAGCCGGCGTGCAGCCGTATCGACCGGTCGTCGATCCGGGTCACCCGCACGTCGAACAGCGGCCAGCGGGTCGTGTCGAAGACCTGGTGCCGCATCTCCTCGTGGACGGCGGTCAGCGCGGCTTCCCGCTCGGCCGGGTCCAGGCCGGAGACGTCGGTCTCACGGATCACGTAGGCCGGGACGTCGCGCTGTACGCGCTGCTCGCCCTCGGCGGTGAAGACCGCCCGCAGCATGTCGTGGCGTTCGATCATCGCCCGGAAGGACCTGCCGAGCCGGTCCAGGTCCACGTTCTCCAGGTCGATCTCGGTCTGGAAGTAGGTGGACGTGTTGCCGAGTTCGAACGCGTCGCCGCGGCCCACGAGGTACGCCTGCTGGAGGTCGGTCAGTCCGAACGGCTCGTAGCGCTCCGCGTCGTCCCCGGGCGCCGCGGTGGCCCCGTCGTCGGCCTGAGGGGTCTCCGCCTCGGTCCCCGCGCCGAGCGCGGCCAGTACGTCCTCGGCGATGTCGTCGGTGCTGCGGCCGTTGAGGAAGGCCGTCATCGGCAGCGGGACGTCGAACTCCCGGTTCAGCGCGGTCCGGATCTTCATCGCGATCAGTGAGTCCAGGCCGAGCGCCTGCAGCGACTGCCGGGCGTCGAGCCGGGTCGGCGTGGTGCCCAGCGCCTGGGCGACGGTCCGGGTCACGACGGCCCGCGTCGCCTCGGGTGTCACGGCGGGGGCTGCCTCCGGTACGTCGGCCGGGGCGGGGGCCGTCGGAGCCGGGACGGTCGGGGCCGCGGCCGGCCGGTGCTGTGCGGGGACCACCGCGGACGCGCGTACGGACGTGGGTGTCGGCCCGACCGCGGGCACGTGCTCGGCCGAGGGCGCCCGTACGGCCGCGGGTTCCGCCGCGAGCCGGGTCAGGGCGGGGGCGAAGCGCACACCGTCGGCCTCGGCGACCAGCCGGCCGTGTGCGCCGACGAGCCGGATGCGCGCCCGGGTGCCGCCGTCGAACAGTTCGGCGTGACATCGAAGCCCGTCCCGGGGGACACCCCGGCCGTAGTGGACGAAGCGGTCGAGACCGACCGGCACCAGGCCCGGGCCGTCCGCGGGGAAGCAGGCCAGCGCGGTCTGGAACATCGCGTCGACCAGCCCGGGGTGTACCAGGTAGGGCTCCGCCTCGCCGGACACGGCGGGACGGATCTCGGCGGTGGCCTCGCCCCGGCCGAGCCTGACCCGCTCCACCCAGCGGGCGGCGGAGCCCAGATACAGCGCACGCTGCCACAGCAGCCGGTACAGCCCGTCGCCGGTCAGCTCGCGGCCCGACCCGACCGGTGCGAGCGTCACCGTGGGGGCGGCCGACGCGCCCGACCGGGCCCGGCCCCGCGCGTGCAGCTGCCAACCACCGGCCCGGTCCTGCGCGTAGTAGCGGAACTGCTCGTTGTCCGCGACGAGCTGGGTGGCGCGTACGGCATCCGCCGCCGAGGGGTCCCCGCCGACCGGGTCGAGCACCAGCTCGAGGGGCAGCTCCAGCTCCTCCACGGACACCGGTCCCGGCCCGGAGAGCTCGACGACGGCCTCGATCAGCGACTCCACGAACACCCCGGCGCTGACCAGCGGCCGCCCGCCCACCACGAAGTCGCCGAGGACGGGATGGGCCACGGGGTCGAGCCGCGGGGCGAACTGCGCCTGCGCGAGCGGCGACGACGGCAGCCGTGCGCCCAACAGGCCTCCCGGCTCAGCAGGTTGTTCCTCCGGCCGCGGCGCGCTCTGCGAGGCGGCGGGGTCCGGTGTGAGCCAGAAATGCCGCCGCTGGAAGGGATAGGAGGGGAGTTCGACGGTGCGGGTCCGGTAGGGCTCGAGGACCGCCGGCCAGTCGACGGCGACGCCGTGGGACCAGGCCTCGGCGGCGGATTCCGCGAAGCGGTCGAGCCCGCCGGTGTGGCGGTGCAGCGTCCCGACGGCCGCGCCGGTGTCCCCGAGTGTCTCCGTGATGCCCGAGACGAGCACGGGGTGGGCGCTGACCTCGATGAAGACGACGCCGGGCGCGGCGAGCTGCTCGACGACCTCTGCCAGCCGGACCCGGCTGCGCAGGTTGCGGAACCAATAGGCACCGTCGAGCTCGCTGGTGTCCAGGACGCCGCCGGTGACGGTGGAGTGGAACGCGACGGGACCCGACCGCGGGCTGACGTCCTTGAGGTCCTCCACGAGGGTGTCGTGGATCTCGTCGACGTGGGGGGAATGGGAGGCGTAGTCGACGGGGATGCGGCGGGCCCACACGTCGGTGGCCTCGCACTGGGCCAGCAGCTCCTCCAGTGC
>NZ_JBNGGC010000033.1:0-93238 GCF_049974565.1 Streptomyces sp. WG5
TGGCCACCGGATGACCAAAGGGGCCGCCCGGCCTCCGGCCGGACAGCCCCTCAGCAAGATCTTCATCAGTCTTCTAGGGACCGGTTCCGGCGTCCAGGGCGGTGACGGACACCGACGACTCGTTGCCGCCCACCGGGACCTCACCGGCCGTCCACTCGACCTCGATCGGGGTCCGTTCGTCCGGCGGGGTGACGAGCAGCGCCGCAGGAGTCGCGGTGCGGGCGCCGCTGATCTGCGGGCTGGAGAACGACAGCCCGGCCCACGCGCTGCTGCCCGGTGTCAGCGTGACCGTCGCGGGGGAGGCGGGCGCGCGTTCGGGGTCCGGGCCCAGCTGCGCACCGGACGCGTCCACGAAGGCGGCGCCCGGATAGCCGTACAGGGTGCAGGTGCGCTCGGAGGCGTTGGTCAGCACGATCGGGAAGTTCCGCTGCCCGGCCCCCGGGTCGACGCGGCCGACGGCGGCGCGCAGCTCGGAGGTGTGGCAGCGGCCGTCGGTTCGTGCGGAGGCGGAGGCCGATCCCGCGGTGTCGCTGGGCGCGGTGGTGACCGCCGGGGCGGTCCGGATGCCGCCACCGGTGTCCGGGCCGGTCGTGCGGGGAGCCTTGGTGGGTTGTGGGGCGCTCGACGTACTGCTCTCGCTGCCGCAGGCGTTCAGCAGGCCGAGGAGCGCGACGGCGCTCGCGAGCAGGGCCGTGCGGCGTACGGGTGGGGACGTGTTCGCCATCGCTTCTCCACACTGCCGTCAGCTTCTCGCGCACGGCCCGCCCCGTGCGGCGGCACCGTACGCCCTGTGCCTTCGAGTGTCCCGCCGCACGGTGCGGGAAACGAGGGGCGCACGACGTCTGGGCACGAGGGGGCGTGCGACGTCGGGACACGGGGGCCCATGATGTCCGGACACGGGGGGCGCACGACGTCCGGAGACGGGGGCGTACGACCTTCGGACACGGGGGCGTGCCGCCCCGCCTCACTCCTCGTCGAGCAGTCCCAGCTCAGCCCAGATCGTCTTGCCCTCGGCCGTGTGCCGGCTGCCCCAGCGCTGGGTGAGCTGGGCCACCAGCAGCAGACCCCGCCCGCCCTCGTCCCAGGTCTTGGCCCGGCGCAGATGCGGCGCGGTGTGACTGGTGTCGGAGACCTCGCAGATCAACGTGGCCGTGTCGTGGATCAGCCGCAGACGGATGGGCGAGGAGCCGTACCGGATGGCGTTGGTGACCAGCTCGCTCACCACCAGCTCGGCGGTGAAGGACGACTCCAGCAGGGCCCAGGAGGACAGTTGCTCGACGACCTGTTTGCGGACGGGGGCGACCAGTGACGGATCGGCCGGGATGTCCCAGGTGGCGACCTGGCCCGCGGGCAGTCCCCGGGTACGGGCCAGCAGCAGGGCCGCGTCGTCGGCGGCGCCGCCGGGCGGGAGCAGGGCGTGCAGCACCCGGTCGCCGGTCGCGTCCAGGGAGCCGGCGGCGGCCGCCAGGGTCTCGCGCAGCAGCGCCCGGCCGGCGTCGGCGTCCCGGTCGCGGCTCTCGACCAGCCCGTCGGTGTAGAAGGCCAGCACGCTGCCCTCGCGCAGTTCCAGTTCGGCGGACTCGAACGGCAGCCCGCCCACGCCCAAGGGCGGCCCGGAGGGGAGCTCGACCTGCTGGGGCGGGCCGTCCGGGGGTACCAGCACCGGCTCCGGGTGCCCGGCGCGGGCCAGGGTGCAACGCCGCGACACCGGGTCGTACACCGCGTACAGGCAGGTCGCGCCGACCTCGCCGGCGCCGTCGTCACCGGACTCCTCGGACAGCCGGACGACCAGGTCGTCGAGGTGGGTGAGCAGTTCGTCGGGCGTCAGGTCGATGTCGGCGAGGGTGCGGACGGCGGTGCGCAGGCGGCCCATGGTGGCCGAGGCCTGGATACCGTGGCCGACGACGTCCCCGACGACCATGGCGACCCGCATCCCGGACAGCGGGATGACGTCGAACCAGTCGCCGCCGACCCCCGAGCGGGCCGCCGGGAGGTAGCGGGAGGCCGCCTCCACCGCGGCGGTGGGCGGCAGCCAGCGGGGGAGCAGGCTCCGCTGCAGGGTCAGGGTCGTCTCGCGCTCCCGGGAGTAGCGGCGGGCGTTGTCGATGCAGACGGCGGCGCGGGCGGTGACCTCCTCGGCCAGCAGCCGGTCGTCGTCCGTGAAGGACCAGGGCCGCCGGAACCGGGTGAAGACCGCGACGCCGAGCGTGGTGCCGCGGGCCTGGAGCGGTACGGACATCGTGGAGTGGATGCCGCACTCCTCGACCCGGCGGACGCGTACGGGATCCCACTCCCGCCACCGTTCCAGGTCGCCGCGGGGCACCGCTGCCACGATCGCGCGTCCCGCGACCAGACACTCGGCCTGGGGCGAGCCGGCCGGGTAGACGTCGAGTCGGCCCGGCTCGGCCACCGCCTCCGGGCAGCCCGGGTTGACCGACTGGTGGGCCGCACGGCGCAGACCCACCGGCGGTGCCGACACGGCGGCGGGCTCACCGCCGTGCTCCTGAGGGTCCAGCAGGTCGACGCTCACGAAGTCGGCGAGCGTGGGAACGCACACGTCCGCCAGTTCCTGGGCGGTGCGGGTGACGTCGAGCGTGGTGCCGATGCGCACGCTGGCCTCGTTGACCAGTTGCAACCGCTCCCTGGCGAGGTGCTGCTCGGTGAAGTCGTGGGCGCTCACACAGACGCCGCGCACCTGCCCGTCGGCGTCGGTGAGGGGCGCGATGGCGGCGTGCCACGCGTGGGCGCGGCTCTCGCCGGTGGCCTTGAGGTGGGTGTGCATGTCGTGGTGGCGGCCGGTGGCGAGTACCTGCCGCATGTGCTGTTCGAGTTCCCTGTTCTGCCGCTTGCTGCCGATGTCGGTGGGCCGCAGACCGCGGACGCGGTCCGCGGGGAGACCGAGGAGCTGTGCCATGACGTCGTTGATGCCGCGCAGCCGGAGCCGGTCGTCGAAGATCATCGTGGCGCAGGGGGACTGGGTGAGGGCTGCTCTGACCAGCGCGTCGTCCGGACGGTCGGGACCGGCCGCCGGCGGGGCGACGGCGAGCCACGTGCCCGGGCCGCCGCCCTGCGACGGCCTGTGGTGAGCGAGCACCCACACGGACACGGTGTGTCCGTCGCCGTGCCGCAGCGCCAGGGTGCCGTTCCAGCGCTCGTCGCCGGGGCCGGGGAGGGGGTCGCCGTCGCCGTCGGCCAGCAGTCCTGCGGCGGGGCGTCCCACGACGTCCGCGGCCCGGTGGCCCAGCAGCAGGCGGGCGCCCTCGTTCCACTCCCGCAGGGTGCCCGAGTCGTCGATCACTGCGCGGGCCGTGGCGGCATCGTCGAACGGGTTGACCGGACTCATCGTCGCCACTCCATTGCGCACACCCACGGTGAACAGCGCGTCACCTGGCCCCAGCCTAGTGCGTCCGCGCTCCGTGCGGACCCGAACCACTGGGCCCGTGACCGTTCCCTGGGCACTCGGGTCCCCCGAAGGCTGGGCCGCCCGGGACAGAAAGAGCTTTCCGTAGTCTTGACGGTCGCATGTGGCACAGCGTCAGAATCTGTTTGTTCGCGATCAGTTGTGAGTACTTCTGAGCCTTGATGAGCTTGACGAAGGAGATCCGTCATGACGGTCACACGCAGATCGGTTCTGATCGCCTCCGCCGCGGCGCCGGCGGCCGGGGCAGTGCTGGGAGCCCCGTCGGCGTGGGCCGCGGACCCGGCGGGGAGCGGTACGGGCCGCAGTACCGTAGCCCTGCGCGACGGCTGGCGCTTTCGGCTGGTCGACCCCGACGGAGCGGCCGAGGACCCGACCGACGCCGCCGACCCCGCCCACGACGACTCGGCGTGGCGCGAGGTCGCCGTCCCGCACGACTGGAGCATCGAGCAGACGCCCACCACCGAGCACGGCACGACCAGCGGTACCGGCTTCCTGCCGGGCGGACTCGGCTGGTACCGCCTCGCCTTCACCCTGCCGGCCGCCGTCGCCGGCCAGCGGATCTCGGTCGAGTTCGACGGTGTCTACATGGACGCCGTCGTCCACTGCAACGGCCGGGAGGCCGGCCGCCACCCCTACGGCTACACCGGCTTCGCCCTCGACCTCACCGACCTGGTGCACACCGACGGCCGCACCGAGAACGTCCTCGCGGTCCGGGTGCGCAACCGGCTGCCGAGCAGCCGGTGGTACTCGGGCAGCGGCATCTACCGCGAGGCCCGCCTGGTCGTCACCGGACCGGTGCACGTACGGCGCTGGGGCACGTACGTCACCACGCCGCGGGTGAGCGACGAGCGCGCCGTCGTCCGGGTGGAGACGTCCGTCGTCAACGTCTCGGGCACCGCGCGCGAGGTCGAGATCAGGTCGACGGTCAAGGACGCCGGCGGACGCACGGTCGCCCGCGCCGCCTCCACGGCGGACGTCACCGGCGAGTCGAGCGAGATCCACGAACTCACGGTCACCCGCCCCCGGATGTGGGACTTCGCCGACCCGCACCGCTACACCCTCCACACCGAACTGCGCGTCGGCGGGCGGACCGTCGACACCTACCGCACCCCGTTCGGCATCCGCACCTTCCACGTCGACCCCGAGGAGGGCTTCCACCTCAACGGCAGGTACGCCAAGATCAAGGGCGTCGACCTGCACCACGACCTCGGCGCGCTCGGCGCCGCCGTCAGCGTCGACGCGATCCGCCGCCAGATGACCATCATGAAGTCGATGGGCGTCAACGCCTTCCGCACCTCCCACAACCCGCCCGCGCCCGAGATGATCGAGGTCTGCGAGGAGATGGGCATCATCATGCTGGTGGAGGCCTTCGACTGCTGGCGCACCGGCAAGAACCGCTACGACTACGGCCGGTTCTTCGACGAGTGGGGCGAGAAGGACGCCACCGAGATGGTGCTGGCGGCCCGCAACTCGCCCGCCGTCGTCATGTGGTCCATCGGCAACGAGGTCCCCGACTCCACCTCCACCGCCGGACTCGCCATGGCCGACCGGATCATCGACGCCATCCGCGCCGCAGACGACACCCGACCGCTGGTCATCGGCTCCGACAAGTACCGCCGGATGCCCGCCAAGGGCTCCGCCGCCGACCTGATGCTGGCCAAACTGGACGGACTCGGCCTCAACTACAACACCGCCAAGTCGGTGGACGACCTGCACGCGGCCTACCCGCACCTCTTCCTCTTCGAGTCCGAGTCGTCCTCCGAGACCTCCACGCGGGGTACCTACCAGGAGCCCGAACACCTCAACACCGGCGAGAATCACACCCCGGGACGCCGGGCCACCTCCTCCTACGACAACAACCTCGCCTCCTGGACCATGAGCGGTGAGTACGGCCACAAGAAGGACCGGGACCGGAAGTGGTTCGCCGGCCAGTTCCTGTGGTCCGGCATCGACTACATCGGCGAACCGACGCCGTACGACGTCTTCCCGGTCAAGGCGTCCTTCTTCGGCGCGGTCGACACCGCCGGTTTCCCGAAGGACATGTACCACCTGTTCCGGAGCCAGTGGACGGACGAACCGATGGTCCACCTGCTTCCCGCCGGCTGGAACCACCGCGAGGGCGACACCGTCGAGGTCTGGGCGTACGCCAACGTCGACACCGTCGAGCTGTTCCTGAACGGGAAGTCCCTCGGCACCCGGACGTTCGACACGAAGAAGACGGTCGACGGCCGGACGTACCTGGAGACCACCGAGGCCACCGGCGACGACAAGACCTTCACCGACGGCCCCTACCCCGGCAGTTACACCAGCCCGAACGGCAGCGCGGGCAAGCTCCACCTGACCTGGAAGGTGCCCTTCGAGGCGGGCGAGCTGAAGGCCGTCGCCCGGCGGGACGGCAGGGTGGTCGCCACCGACGTCCTGCGCACCGCGGGGGCGCCGCACGCCGTGCGCCTCACCCCGGACCGCGGGAGCGTGGCCGCCGACGGCCGCTCCCTGGTCTTCGTGACCGCAGAGGTGGTCGACCGGCGCGGCGTCGTGGTGCCCGGCGCCGAGCATCCGATCTCCTTCGAGGTCGCGGGCGGCTCCCTCGCCGGACTCGACAACGGCCGCCAGGAGAGCGCCGAGCGCTACCAGGCCAGTACCCGCACCGCCTTCCACGGCAAGGCCCTCGCCATCGTGCGGTCCGGCACCCGGCCGGGCACGGTGCGGGTGACGGCCCGGGCGGACGGGCTGCGCACGGACACGGCGACCGTACGCGCCCGCCGGGCCGCGACCCGCGCCACGACGCCCGCCCAGGAGTTCCGGCCCGGGCACCCCGCGCCCGTGGACCACCCGCACGCGGACGCGAGTTACTCCGGCCGCCCCGACACGCTCCCGGCCGCCATGCTCGACGGTGACCCGGCGACGGGATGGTCCAACGGCTTCCACAAGGCGGCCACCGCCCTGTTGCCCGCGTTCGACGGGGCTCGCGCCGAGGACTGGGTCTCGGTCGACCACGGCCGCAGGCGCACCTACGACCGGATCGAGGTCTCCTTCACGGTGGACGCCACGCACAGTCTGCCCGCCGCGATCGAGGTCGCCGTCTGGGACGGCCGCGTCTGGCGAGCGGCTCAGGGGGTGCGGACCGACTGGGCCTCCGAGTCCGACGTGCCCACCGTCGTCACCTTCGACGCGCTGCGCGGCTCCCGCGTCCGCCTCATGCTGACCAGCCGCCACCCCGACGAGGTGGAGGGGGCGTTCCGCATCAGCCGGCTGGAAGCACCCGCCGCCTGAGGTGCCGGTGACACGGTCCGGACGGGAAACCGGTCCGGTCGAGTCCCGTCCGGACCGTTGACGGAATGTCATGTCTCCCACAAGCATGTCCTGCGACCGCTTTTGGGAGCGCTCCCATATCCCATGATCGAGCGCGCCACCCGTACCTCCCCCGAGGAGCCCGGACGTGACAAGACGCCTGACGCAACGCCCGACACGACGCAGAACCGCCCTCGTCTCCCTGACCGCCCTCCTGGCGGCGGCCGTCACCGCGCTGCCCGCCGCCCCGGCCGGAGCCGAGGAGACCGAGCAGGTCAAGAACGGCACCTTCGACAACGGCACCGACTCCTGGTGGACGAGCAGCAACGTCACCGCGGCCGTGTCCGACGGCCGGCTGTGCGCCGACGCCCCCGGCGGCACCGCCAACCGCTGGGACGCCGCCGTCGGCCAGAACGGCATCACCCTCGTCGCGGGGGAGTCGTACAAGTTCTCCTTCACCGCGACCGGCACACCCGCCGACCACGTGGTCCGGGCGATCGTGGGCCTGTCGGTGTCCCCGTACGACACGTACCACGAGGTCAGCCCGCAGCTGAGCGTCTCCGGCAACACCTACTCGTACACCTTCACCTCACCCGTCGACACCACCCAGGGCCAGGTCGGCTTCCAGCTCGGCGGCACGCCCGACGCCTGGCGGTTCTGCGTGGACGACGTGTCCCTGCTGGGCGGCGTGGCCCCGGAGCCGTACGTGCCGGACACCGGGCCGCGGGTCCGGGTGAACCAGGTCGGCTACCTGCCGTCCGGCCCGAAGAACGCCACGCTGGTCACCGACGCGACCTCGCGCCTGCCCTGGCAGCTGAAGAACGACCGCGGACGGGTCGTCGCCCACGGCTGGAGCACGCCGCGCGGCGTGGACGCCTCCTCCGGGCAGAACGTCCACTCGATCGACTTCGGCCGCCACAAGAAGCGCGGGGAGGGCTACACGCTGGTCGCCGACGGGGAGACCAGCCGCCCGTTCGACATCGGCACGGCCGCCTACGAGCGGCTGCGCACCGACTCCGCGAAGTACTACTACACGCAGCGCAGCGGCACCCCGATCAGCGGCGAGCTGCGCCCCGGCTACGCCCGCCCCGCCGGACACGTGGGCGTGGCACCCAACCAGGGCGACACCGAGGTGCCCTGCCAGCCGGGCGTGTGCGACTACACCCTCGACGTCTCAGGCGGCTGGTACGACGCGGGCGACCACGGCAAGTACGTGGTCAACGGCGGCATCTCCACCTGGGAGCTGCTCAGCACCTACGAGCGTTCGCTGCACGCCCGCACGGGCGAGCCGTCCAAGCTCGGCGACGGCACCCTCGACATCCCCGAGAGCGGGAACAAGGTGCCGGACCTCCTCGACGAGGTCCGCTGGGAGCTGGACTTCCTGCTGAAGATGCAGGTGCCGGACGGGCAGCCGCTGGCCGGCATGGCCCACCACAAGATCCACGACGAGGCGTGGACCGGGCTGCCGCTGCTGCCCAGCGACGACCCGCAGAAGCGCGAACTGCACCCGCCGACCACCGCCGCGACCCTCAACCTGGCGGCGACGGCGGCGCAGGCGGCCCGTCTCTACCGTCCCTACGACCGGGAGTTCGCCGCGAAGGCGCTCGACGCGGCCCGCGAGGCCTGGGCGGCGGCCCTGGCCCACCCGGACGTGCTCGCCGACGAGAGCGACGGCATCGGCGGCGGGGCCTACCCCGACAGTCAGGTCGAGGACGAGTTCTACTGGGCGGCGGCCGAGCTGTACCTGACGACGGGGGAGCGGGACTTCAAGGAGTACGTGCTGAACTCCCCGGTCCACACCGCCGACATCTTCGGCCCGCTCGGCTTCGACTGGGCGCGCACCGCGGCGGCGGCCCGCCTGGACCTGGCGACCGTCCCGAACCGGCTCCCCGGCCGGGACAAGGTCCGCCGCTCCGTCGTCCGGGGAGCCGACCGGTACCTGGCCACGCTCAAGGCGCATCCGTACGGCATGCCCTACGCCCCCGAGGGCAACGTCTACGACTGGGGCTCCAGCCACCAGATCCTCAACAACGCGGTCGTCCTCGCCACCGCCTACGACATCACCGGCTCCTCGAAGTACCGTGACGGCGCGCTCCAGAGCATGGACTACATCCTGGGCCGCAATGCGCTGAACATGTCGTACGTCACCGGCTACGGCGAGGTCAGCGCGCACAACCAGCACAGCCGCTGGTACGCCAAGCAGCTCGACCCGTCGCTGCCGGCCCCGCCCGACGGCACCCTGTCCGGCGGACCGAACTCGAACATCCAGGACCCCTACGCCCAGAGCAAACTCCAGGGCTGCGTCGCCCAGTTCTGTTTCAT
Organism: Streptomyces sp. WG5; assembly: GCF_049974565.1. NCBI lineage: Bacteria > Bacillati > Actinomycetota > Actinomycetes > Kitasatosporales > Streptomycetaceae > Streptomyces > Streptomyces sp. WG5. Next base: position 9,035 of record NZ_JBNGGC010000033.1, read on the forward strand.
CGACGACATCCAGTCCTGGTCGACCAACGAGCACACCATCAACTGGAACGCCGCACTGGCCCGGATGGCCTCCTTCGTGGCGGACCAGGGCTGACCGCACGACCACCGGCACCGCCTCCCGCGGTACCCACGCAATGTCGCTTTGACCTGCGGCTATTTACGATTCGGTACCCTCGCGGTACCGTGGGAGGCATGCCAGCTCTGAACGTGGAGTTCAGCGACCGCGAGCTCGAGGACCTGCGGCAGATCGCCAAGGAACGCGGTACGTCGATGAAGGCGCTCGTGCGGGAGGCCGCCGCCGCCGACATAGCCCGGCACCGGGCGCTGCAGGAGGGGGCGGCGGCCTTCCGCCGGTTCTTCTCGGCCCACGCCGACGAGTTCGCGGCCGCCTTCCCCGACGACGAACCACCGCCCCTCGGGGGCGAGGGGCGGGCCGCCTGACCCATGGCAGCGGTCCTGCACATCGACGTGCCCTGGCTGCTCCAGCGCCACGAGGAAGTGCTGCCGGAGCAGCCCACCATCAACGACTTCTCCGCGCTCGTCGCCGCCGTCGCCCGGCACCGCGTCGACCCGCCCCGCCTGGGGGTGGATTCCGACCCCGCCTGGCGGGCCGCGGCCCTGCTGCACACCCTTGCCGTGCTCAAGCCGCTGCCCTCGGCCAACGCCCGCTTCGCCTGCGCGACGGCCGTGGCCTACATGTACGCCAGCGGCGTCGGTATCGACCCGCCCTACGGCGCCCTGGTCGACCTCGCGCGCGACCTGATGTCCGGCGGGGCCGACGTCTACGGGGCGGCCGACCGGCTGCGTTCCTGGCAGATCTGAACCCCGGGGGGCCGCCGCCGGCCCACCGCGTCAGGCCGCCGGCCCACCGCGTCAGGGCGCCTGCCGGGAGCGTGCCCGCCGCACCGGTGTGTGCACGTGGTGCGCGCGGGGCGCGGGGCGCGGGGAGAAAGGTGAAAGCCGCCGCGAGCCGCACGAGTTTCCGGGTGATCCGGCCTTCTTCCCAACAGGGCTCGTGTTGCCGGTTCTCCTTGTTGACCATGAGTGGTTGTGCCAGAGTGAAGCACCCGTGCGGGGGGTGAGGCCGGGTCTCGCACGCGCCTGGACGAGCCAGGCCCGATTTCGCCATGGCGAATGCATGCTCTCCGCACCGCACTCAGAAGGTACATACCCATCAGGGTGTTTTCCGGCGACCGGAACCGCTGCGTCGCATGCGCGTGGGAAGGAAACGTCTCAGTGCCCACCCCCCACCCTCCTCGACCCGTGTACCCGCCGTCCGGCGAGGATCCCGGGGAGTCCGACGAGTTCCTGGCCGCGCGGCTGAGGGACGGCCCCCAGAGCGCGGCCGCCCAGGCCGCCGCGCTGCTGATGGCGCGCCACTGGCAGCCCGCCCACGACTACGCGACCATCTGCCTCGCCACGTCGGGCCAGGTCACCGACATGGTCACCGCCGCCGCCTGGCGCCGGGTGCTGGACCGGCTCGCCCAGGGGGAGCCCGCCACCGCACTGCGTCCGCGGCTGCTGGTGGCCGTACGGGACACCGTTCGGCAGTGGTCCGCCGACGACGGGATATCCGGTGTTCTCCCGCAGTTGCTCAAACCCGCCGGCGGACGCGGTGTGCGGGCGGCGAAGTCCCTGCCCCCGGAGAACCGCGTGCTGGCCGCGCGGGCATTCGCGTCACTTCCTGGACCGGCCCGTTGTTTGCTGTGGCACACGGAAGTCGAGGGTGAGTGCATCAGTGTCCCGGCCGGTCTGCTGGGCATGGATACCGGCACCGCGTCGGTCACGCTCGACCAGGCGCGTGAGAAGTTCCGCGAGGGCTGTCTGCACGCCCACGGCCAGTTGGCGCCGACTCAGGACTGCCGCTTCCACGGTCGCCTCCTCGACGTTCCGATTCGCCGCGGCGGCGCCCTGCTGCCGGATGTCCGCGAGCACCTGACGGGCTGCCGGCACTGCCGGCACGCGGCCGAACAACTCGGCCACTTCAAAGGCGAGCCGGGGCCCCTGATCGCCGAAGCGGTACTCGGCTGGGGGGCCCGGCGCTACCTGGACTCCCGTCCGGGGCGCGGGACGCCGGGAACCCTCGCCAAGGGCGCCGCCCGGCACCGAGGCGGACGCCCGGGGCTGCCGGCCCGGATTCCCGCGCCCGTACGCCGGGCCCCGGGCCGGCCGCGCTCCGGCCGGTCGGCGCTCAGGCAGGTCGGCGCGGCCTCGGCCGCGGTGACGGCGATCGTGCTCGTGGTGAGCGTGTGGTCGTACGACGGCGGTGGCGCCGATCCGGCCGCCTCCACCGGCGTCGCCGGGGGCGACGGCGTGGCGTCCGCGACCAGCCGTCCGAAACCACCCGGTGCTGTGGCCGGGGCCCCCGCGGCGGTGGACCGCACGCGGCTGCGCAACGCCGCCGCGGACCTCTGCCTCGACGTCCGGGGAGAGCCGAAGGCGGGGACGGGCGCCCGGCTGGCGGTGTGTTCCGAGGCGTGGACCCAGCAGTGGACCCACGAGGACGACGGACTGCTGCGCAGCGTCGCCGACCCGGGGCTGTGTCTGGACTCGCAGGCCGACGCCGGAGTCGTCGTTCTCGGTACCTGCGCCGACGGGGGCACCGGGCGCGGCGACGACGTGCGCTACGACCTGACCGGACGGGGAGAGCTGGTGCCGCGCCGGCAGCAGCGGCTCGCCCTCGCCGCCACCACCGTCACCGCGGACGCCGACCTCGTGGTGAAGGTGCGTGACGGCTCCGACGGCCAGCGCTGGCGGACCGAGCCGGTACCGACGGCGGAGGGTGCCCTGTCGGTCGCGGGCACGGGCGCGCCGGACACGCGGCGGGTGGAGCTGCCGGGCAGCTGAGAGGGCCGGGCCCGGTCCGGTGCGCGGTGGGTCCCCGCACAAGGCGCGGGGCTGCCACAGGATGGGCGGCTTGCGCCGCGTGGGGCGACCGGCACGGACCCGCGGGTGGCACCGGTGGCGCGCGGTGCAGCCGTCAGCGGCGCCGCCCGCCCTCCCCGGGTTCCGCCTCGCGTCGTCGAGCTCGCGCCGCCGGCACCGTACCGGTGAGTGTGCCGAGGCCGGCCGCTGGGGGGAACGGATCTGTTACAGGGGTGTTTCAGGCCTATTGACGAACGTGCGGATCACGCCATTCGGCCAGTTCGGGCCTGAAGGACCGATCAAGAACCGCCCCGTTCCGGACTTGGAACGTTCGAATTCTGTGACTTCACGCCACTGATTCAATACGCAAGGTTACCGAAATCCATGGGGTCGAGATGAGTTTCGGCGCCGGACTCGGCAGACTCGCGCTCGCCGTTCCGGCACCGACCGAGCCGGGCCGGCGACACCCTCATATCGAGCGGAAGGATGCACACAATGCGGAACACCGCGCGCTGGGCAGCGACTCTGGGCCTGACGGCGACCGCCGTCTGCGGGCCCCTCGCCGGGGCCTCCCTCGCCTCCCCGGCCACCGCCCCCGCGTCGCTCCACGCCCCCTCGGCCCTCGTGCTGACCGTGGGGCACGGAGAGAGCGCTGCCACCGCCGCACCCGTACGCGCGGTCACCCTGACCTGTGCCCCGAAGGCCTCCGGTACCCACCCCGCCCCCGACCTCGCCTGCGCGGAACTGCGGGCCGCGGGTGGCGACTTCGACGCGCTGACCACCGACTCCGGCGTGCTGTGCACCCGGGAGTACGCGCCCGTCGTCGTCACCGTCGACGGCGTCTGGCAGGGCCGGCACCTCTCCTACGAGCGCACCTTCGCCAACGAGTGCGTGAAGAACGCGGGCAGCGCGAGCGTCTTCACGTTCTGAGGACCGGGACCGCCCGACCCGTGCGGAGTGACCGGCGCCTCGCTACTGGGGAGTGCGAGCGCCGCCGTACGGACCCGCGGTCCCGTACCGGGGACGGCGGACGGAGTGGGGCCGTCCGCCGTCCTCCCCGCAACCACGGCGCGACGCCGTCAGTCCTTCACCGCCGGCCCGGCACCGTCACCGGTGCCGGACGACCTGGAGCGGTGGCTGGTGTCGCACCAGGGGTAGCGCCGACTGCGACGACAGGTGCACAACGCGACCCGGAAGCGGTCGGACGACACCGTCGTCCCGTCCTCCAGCTCCACCTCCACCGGGCCCTCCACCAGCAGCGGCCCCCGGCGCTGGACCCTGACCCGGCGCGGGGAGCCCGCGGGACCGGACGGACGCGGGGGGTCAGACGGGGAGTTCTGCACGGACGACCACCAGTTCCTCCTCGTTCTCGGTCAGGGACAGCAGCCCGCGCTGGCGCAGCCAGCGTTCCCGTCCGCGCACCACGGGGCCGAACGCGATCCGCTGCCTCCGGGTCACCGCGGCCTTCAGCCCGGCCTCGCGCAGAAGCCCGACGGTCCGCTCGGGATCGCTGAGCGCGGACTGCACCAGCAGCAGCACACCGCCCGGACACAGCAGGCCGGGGACCTCCCGGCAGATCCGGTCCAGGACCAGCCGGCCGTCGTGGCCCGCGTCCCAGGCCCGCGCCGCACCGCGCGGCCGGCGGCCACCGCCCGGTGCCGGTACGTACGGCGGATTGGCCAGCACGAGGTCGAACGACTCACCGCGCACGGGGGTGAAGAGGTTTCCGTGCCGGACGCGGATCCGCAGCCCGGCCCGCGCGGCGTTCATCCGGGCCGCGCACACCGCACGCCACGACACGTCCACCGCGGTCACCCGGCCGCCCCGCCGTGCCGCCGCCAGGGCGAGGGCGCCCGAGCCGGTCCCCACGTCGAGCACGGCCGCGTCCGGTGGGAGCGACTCGTCGGACAGCGCCCCCGCCAGCAGGGCGGTGTCCTCCTGAGGGGCGTAGACGCCCGGAAGCACCATGAAATCCACGGATCCCGCGTACCCCGGTGGTCACGAAGTATGGGCGGCTTCGGAGGGCTCGCGGGGCGGATCGGGCAGCCGGGTGCGCAGTGACGACCGGCCGGCCCGCCAGTCGGCGAGCAGCCGGGCACCGAAGCGGTCCTCGACGTACCCGGTGGCGTCGATGCCGAAGGCGACGTCCGCCGCGAGGTGCGGCTCCTGCTCCAGCAGGCCGTCGATCACCTCATGGCGCACGATCTGCTCGTGCACCGCGTCGGCCTCGACGTGCTCGTCGTAGAAGTACGCGGCGGCGGGCCCCGCGCCGGTGCGGCGCATCGCCTCGGCGAGCCGCCGGGAACCCGGCGACGAGGTGATCTCGACCGCCGCGAAATGGCCCACCAGGGCGCCGCGCAGGGCACGGTGCAGGCCGAACAGGGACATCATGTTCACCGTGGCCAGGCACTCGGCGGAGGCCGCGTCGAGATGGCGCCCGTACGTCGTGTCCAGACCCAGGTCCGCCATCAGGTCGGCGAACAGGCGGGCGTGCACCCGGTCCGCACGGCCGCCGCCGTGCTCGTCGAACTCCACCGCCGCCATCGCCGCCTTCGCCCGCCCGGACAGCCGCGGCAGCACCCAGGCGTGCGGGTCGGCCTCCTTCAGGTGGTACAGGGAGCGCTGGGCCGCGTACTCGCGCAGATGCCACAACTCGCCCTCGTCCCGCAGGAAGTGGCTGACGCCCTTCCCGTCGACCGGCTCGACGAGCAGCGCCCCGACCGCCTCGTCCACGCTGTCGTGGACCCGGGTGCCGGCCCGCAGCGCGGACAGGAAGCGGTGTTCCAGCGCGGCCCGCACGCGCAGCAGGTCCGGGTCCCACTCGAGGCCGGCGGACACGCCGGCGAAGCCCCGGTAGTGCAGCTCGTAGCACTGGTACAGGGCGAGCTGCAGGTCGTCTCCGTACGCCGGTGCGGCGGCGACGGCCTCCGGGCCGGGCAGCGGGCCCGTTGCGAGCAGGTACGCGCCGACGGCCGCGGAGAGCGGGCCCCGGGCCGTCGGCAACTGTGGTCCTTCGTGGTCGTACTCCATGGCGTCGCGAGTACCCGCGCACCGCGGCGGCACCCCCGCCCGCGCGCGGTCCCGCGTCACTCGTCCTCGGCGTCCCGCTGGGCCCCGGTGTTCGGCGAGGTGGCGTCCCCCGCCTCTCCTCGGCGCCCGGCCTCGTCGGACTCCGCGTCGCGGGGCCTGGACTCCTTGATCTCGCGCAGGACCTCCTCGATGGCCGTCTCGGGCTGCTCGTGGGTGCGCTCGCCGTCCTGGGACACGGGTGTCTCCTTCTCCTCGTACTGTTCGGTCGTGTGCTCGCGGGCTCGGGAGCGGCCCCTGCCACGCGTGGTGGGTCAGCCGGGCGTGGTCGCGATACGCAGGGGCACGGGGGCCGGAGTGGCCGCCTCGTCGTTGCGGCGGATGACCTCCGCCCACCAGGACGGGCCGTCCTCGATGTGGCGCAGCAGGATGCCCTCGCGGATCGCCCAGGGACAGAGCGTGACCGTCTCCAGCCCGGTCAGCTTCATCGCGGTGTGCCCGACCACCGCCCCGGCCAGGCTCTGTGCCGCCCGCGGCGCGGAGATGCCGGGCAGCCGGGCCCGCTCGGCGGCGGACAGAGCGGCCAGCCGGCCGATCGCCCCTCCCAGGTCCGAGCAGCGCAGCTGCCGCTCCGTGAACGGCCCGTGCCGTCCCGGCGACGCCCCGCACAGCCGCCCGAGCTGCTGGAAGGTCCGCGAGGTGGCCGCCGCCGTGCGGGGCCCCTCCCAGCGGATCCGCGCCGCGACGTCCCGCAGCTGATGGCGTACCTTGCGGCGCAGCGCCCGCAGCTGCTCCGGTGGCGGTGCCTCCTCGCCGCCCGCGAGGAACTCGTGGGTCAGCCGCGCCGCCCCCAGCGGCAGCGAGGCGACGAAGTCGGGCAGCCGGCCGCGGCCGAAGGCGATCTCCAGGGAGCCGCCCCCTATGTCGAGCACGGCGAGGGGCCCGGCCCGCCAGCCCATCCAGCGCCGGGCCCCGAGGAACGTCAGCTCCGCCTCCACCTCGCCCGGCAGGGTGCACAGGGCGGTGCCCGTGCGGGCGCGGACGGTGCGCAGCACCTCCCGGCGGTTGGGCGCGGCACGCACCACGGCGGTGGCGAAGGCCAGCGGGTCAGCCGCTCCCCAGCGGGCCGCGGTCCTGTTCGCGTCGGTGACCGCCTCCACGAGCCGCTCCACGGCCTCCTCGGGGACCGGATCACCGGGCTTGACCTGCTCGGACAGCCGCAGCCGCCACTTCGCGGTGTGGACCGGAAGCGGAACCCCGCCCTCGGCGTCCGCCACCATGAGCCGGACCGTCTTCGAGCCCACATCCACCACGCTGATACGCATGAAGGCGCAGGTACCCATTTTGGCGGCGGTCCAACGGGCCCGGAGCCGGTACGGCCGGAAACCGGGCGTACCGGCCGCGCTCCGGCCCGTCAGGCCAGCTGCCGCCGCACCAGCTCGTGCAGCCGGCCGCCCGTGTCGGCGAGCAGCTCGGCGGGCGGGCCCTGCTGGGCGACCCTGCCGTCCTCCATCACGATCACGCGGTCGGCGTCGAGCACCGTGGACAGGCGGTGGGCGATGACGATCCGGGTGGCGTCGAGGGCCTTGGTGGACTCGATCACCGCGCGCTGCGTCTCGTTGTCCAGGGCGCTGGTCGCCTCGTCGAAGAAGAGGATGCGCGGCCGGCGGATCAGCGCCTGGGCGATCATCAGCCGCTGCCGCTGGCCCCCGGAGACCGCCCCACTGCCCGAGACGATCGTGTGCAGCCCCATCGGCATCCGCTTGATGTCCTCCGCGAGCCCGGCCATCTCGGCCGCCGCCATCACCTCCTCCGGCGTGTACGGCTCGGTGCCGCAGATCACGTCCAGGATCGAGCCGCTGAACGGCTGCGCGTGCTGGAGCACCACCCCGCACTGCCGGCGCACCGCGGACTGGTCGAGGGCGGCCAGGTCCTGGCCGTCGTACAGGACGCTGCCCGACAGCGGCCGGTCGAAGCCGATGAGCAGCCGCAGCAGCGTCGACTTGCCGCAGCCGCTGGCACCGACGACCGCCACGAATTCCCCCGGCCGCGCCTCGAACGACACGTCGTCCAGGACCAGGGGTCCGTCGTCGGTGTACCGGAAGGACAGCCGCCGCGCCTCGAGCGCCCCGGACAGCGGACCCGGCCGGGTGCTCGCCGTGCGGACCTCGGGCGTGGCGTCCAGGACCGGCCTGATCTCCTCGAACAGCGGCAGCGCGGCCACCGCCGACACGAACGCGCCGGTCAGCTGGGTGACCGAGGTCAGCAGCATCGTCACCGAGGCGTTGAAGGTGAGGAACTCGGCCGCCGACATCGAACCGCGCGCCGGACCGGCCAGGAGCATGAACATCAGCAGGGTGCACAGCGGCAGGTACACCGCGCCGAGCACCGCGTTCAGGTTCTTGATCCGCCCCGCACGCTGCTGGAGTTCCCGGCTGTGCGCGAACTGCTCCGCCCACGCCGCGTACGCGTAGTTCTCGGCCGCCGCGACCCGGAGCTTGGGGAGCCCGCGAAGCGTCTGGAACGCCTGGTTGTTCAGCTTGTTGGTGAGCTTGACGAGCCGCCGCTGCCAGCGCACCTGCCACAGCCCCAGCCCCAGGAACACGGCGGCGACGACCACCAGCATGCCGATCGCCGCGAGCGCCATGGGCACGCTGTACCAGAGCAGCAGTCCCAGGTTCATCGCCCCGACGGTCACCGACTGGGCCACCGTCGGACCGACGCCCGCCAGCAGTCTGCGGATCGCGCTGATGCCCATGGCCGCGCCGGCCAGTTCACCGGTGGAGCGCTCGGTGAAGAACTTCGTCGGCAGCCGCAGCAGCCGGTCCCACACCGCGGGCTGGAGGGTTGCCTCCACCCGCCCCTCCAGCCGCAGGATGGTGAGGTTCTGCAGCAGCATGAAGGCGGCCGCGACGACACTGCTCAGCATCACCGCGAGACATACCTGCACGATCAGTCCGGTCTGCGCCTTCGGCACGAACTCGCCGAGCACCTTGCCGGTGGCGATCGGCACCAGCGCGCCGATCCCCACCGTCACCAGGCCGGCGAGCAGCAGACCGGTCAGATCACCGCGCGTGCCCCGCATACAGAACCGCAGCAGCCGCAGCGGACTGAGCCGGCGCTCGGGCAGCGGCCGGTAGAACATCACCGCACGCGGCTCGAACTCCTCGGCGTTCGCCTTCTCGACCGGCGTCTCCCGGCCGGTCGCCGGATGCACGGCCACATAGCCGCCGCGCCGCCACAGCAGCGCCACGGGCGCGCCCGACAGGGCCCGGTGGCCGACCAGCGGCCCGACGTCGTCCCGCCACCAGCGGCCGTCCAGCCGCACGGTCCGGGTGCGCACGCGTGAGGCGACGGCGACCCGCTCGACCGGGTCGAGCCGGTCGCTCTCCGTCCCGTTCCGGGCGGGCTCGGCGAGCGGGATGCCGGCGGCGCCGGCGACCAGCCTGCACGCCGCGTACGTGGCGTCGGCGTCGGCGGACGTGGTGCGCTGCCCCGACCGCTTGCCGATGGAGGCCAGCAGCGTCCGGTCGGCCTGGGCGCGTACCGCCTCTCCGGCCTTGATACCGGCCGCGGTACGGCTCTCGTGGGTGCGCTCCAGCTGCTCGATCCAGCGGTCCAGCGTGGTCAGCAGCCGGTACTGCTGGTCGACCATGCTCTGCCACAGCGCGGGGTCCATCAGCAGGTCGGCGGCCGCCTCGTCGCCGTACAGCGCCCCGTACTGCACGCTGCCCGGCGGGACCTGCATCCAGAACACGTCGTCGTCGGTGGGGGCGGCCGCCCGCCCGGTCGCCACCGGCGCCTGGAAGAGGACGGTCAGACCGCGGCCCACGCCGAGGGCGAGGGCGTACTCCAGCGGGCTCGTCGCCGGCGGTACGTACTGGGGGTTGCCGTACTCGTCGTACGACCAGGTCTGCGTGCTCGCCGGCTGGTACAGCTCGCGCAGTCCGATGCGGTGCACCACGCAGTCCCGCAGCGGACGTGCGACCAGCGTGTGCTGCGGACCGGCGACCGGACCGAGCAGCACCGAGCCCGCCTCCAGGCGGCCCAGGTGGTGCCAGTGGCCCTGCTCCTCGGCGTCCACCGCGAACAGGTCCACCGCGCCGGACGCCACCAGCCACAGCACCTGCGGACCCTCCAGGTCCAGGCGGCCGAACCCGGCGCAGTCGACGCGGCTGCCCAGCGAGCCGAGCGCCCCGAGGACGAGGTCGTCCTGTCCTTCGTGCACGGATCTCATCTCACCGCTCCCTGACCAGCGCCGCGTACGCGCCGCCGTGCGCGACCAGTTCCTCGTGCCGTCCGCGCTCCACGACCGTGCCGTGCTGGAGCACGACGATCTCGTCGCTGTCCCGGACGGTGCTGAGCCGGTGCGCGATCACCACGCAGGCACAGCCGCGCCGCCGCAGGTTGTCCATGACCACCAGTTCGGTCTCCGCGTCCAGGGCGCTGGTCACCTCGTCCAGGACGAGGATGCTGGGCCTGCGCACCAGGGCCCGCGCGATCTCCAGGCGCTGGCGCTGACCGCCGGAGAAGTTCCGGCCGTCCTGTTCGACCGCGCTGTGGATGCCGCCCGGCCGGCGCATCACGACGTCGTACAGGGCGGCGTCCTTGAGCGCGTCCACCACGGCGTCGTCCGGGACCGACGGGTCCCACAGCGCCACGTTGTCGCGGACCGAGCCCTCGAAGAGGAACACGTCCTGGTCGACGAAGGAGACGGAGGACGCCAGCGCCCCGCGAGGGATGTCCTCGAGCCGCTGCCCGTCGATGCGGATCACACCGTCCCACGGGGCGTACAGTCCCGATATCAGCCGGGACACGGTCGACTTGCCGCTGCCGGAGCCGCCGACCAGGGCCACCTGCTGCCCCGGCCCCACGGTCAGGTCGAAACCGGTGAGCAGCGGCTTGTCGAGGGGGTTGTAGCCGAAGGAGATGTTCTGCAGCTCGACGTGGCCGCGCAGCCGGCGGGTGGAGTCGCCGGCGCCGCCCGGTCGGTCGTAGAGCGGGTCGGCGCGGAAGTTCTCCACGTCCTTGAGCCGGGCCACGTCGGCGGCGAAGTCCTGGATGCGGCCCGCGACACCGTTCAGCCGGGTCAGCGGGGCCGTGAAACGGACCACCAGCGCCTGGAAGGCGACCAGCAGACCGACCGAGATGTGCCCCTCGACCGCCCGCATGCCGCCGATCCACAGGATCAGCCCGCTGTTGAGCGTCGCCAGCGTCGGCGCGACCACACCCAGCCAGGCGCTCGGCACCCCGAGCCGCTGCTGTTCCTCCAGGGTGGTGGCGTGCTGCCCCGCCCAGGTGCGGAAGTAGCCGTCCTCACCGCCGGTCGCCTTCATCGTCTCGATCAGCTGGAGGCCGGTGTACGCGGTGTTGGTCAGCCGCGCCGTGTCCGCCCGCAGCTTCGCCGTACGGGTGGCGCGCAGCCGGATGACGATCCGCATCGCGAGGATGTTGAGCAGGGCCACGCCGATGCCGACGAAGGTGAGCTGGGGATCGTACGTGTACAGCAGTACGGCGTACAGGACGACCACGATCGCGTCGACGCCCGCCGCGGCGAGGTCGCGGGCGAGTGTCTCGGCGACGGCGTCGTTGGACTGGAGGCGTTGTACCAGGTCGGCCGGGCTGCGCTGGGAGAAGAACGTCACCGGCAGCCGCAGCAGGTGGCGCAGGAAGCGGGCACTGGAGAGGGTGGAGGAGATGATGCGGCCGTGCAGCAGGTTCGCCTGCTGGAGCCAGGTCAGCACCACCGTGAGCAGCACGCATGCCGCCATCGACGTGAACAGCACGCCGAGCAGCGAGGTCTGCCCCCCGATCAGGAACATGTCGATGTAGGTGCGGCTCAGCGCGGGCACGGCCGCGCCCACCGCCACCAGCAGCAGACTCGCCAGCACGGCCGCGGGCAGCGTGCCGGCGGTGCCGCGCAGCCGGGCCGGCATCGCGCCGAGAACGCCGGGCTTGCGGCCTCCGCGGGCGAAGTCCTCGCCGGGCTCCATGGTCAGCACGACCCCGGTGAAGGAACCGTCGAAGTCCTCCAGCGACACGAAGCGGCGGCCCTTGCCCGGGTCGTTGATGAACACCCCGCGCCGGCCGAAGCGGTGCCCCATGCCGTCGTAGACGACGTAGTGGTTGAACTCCCAGAACAGGATGGCCGGCGCCGTCACCTCGGCGAGGGCGGCCAGGTCCATCTGCATGCCCTTGGCGGCGAAGCCGTAACTGCGCGCCGCCTTGAGGAGGTTGCTGGCGCGCGAGCCGTCGCGGGAGACGCCGCAGGCGATCCGCAGCTCCTCCAGCGGGACGTGCCGTCCGTAGTGGCCGAGCACCATCGCCAGCGAGGCGGCGCCGCACTCCACGGCCTCCATCTGGAGGACGGTGGGCGTGCGCACGGTCTTGGCCCGGCCTTTCGGCACCCTGCGCTTCGGCGGGGCGGCGCGGCGTCTGCCCCGGGTCTCCTGTGCGGTGCTCACGGCAGCAGCCAATCGACGGGACGCTCGTCGGCCAGCCGGATGGAGCCGGTGGCCATGGTCATGGAGGTCAGGCCGAACGGCGGTCCGTCCGCGGACGACCACTCGTAGCCGCTCTTCGTGGACGTGGAGGTGTCCAGCCGGACCGTCACGGCCACCGGCCTGCCCTCCTTGGTGAACTGCTCGCCGAGCTGGCTGTCGCCGAGGAACGCGGAGATCGTCTGCGCCGACTGCACCGAGCGGTCGACCGACTTCACCGTCCCGTGCAGCACGCCGTACTGCTGCGTCGGCACCGACTGGACGGTCAGGTCGACGGAGGCGTGCGCGGGAATGGCGGCGGCGTTCTCGGCGGGGACGTAGACGGTGGCGTAGAGCGGGTCGTCGGCGTGGGCGACCTTCTCGACGGAGGCGACGTTCGCGCCAGTCCGGATGATCTGGCCGACGGTGGCGGCGAGCGCGCTGACCCGGCCCGCGTCGACCGTGCGGACCGTGGTGTCGCCCTCGGCGGTGCGGACCTTCAGTACGGGGGAGCCGGCGGCGAGCCGCTCGCCCTGGCGGGCGAGCACGGCGGTGACCTGGCCGGAGACCGGGCTCTGCAGGAGGTAACTGCTCTGCCCGTGCGTGAGGATGGCGGGCGCGGCGACCGTGGAGGTCACCGAGCCGCTCACCGCCCACACGGACGCGGCGGCCATCGCGACCACCGTCACGGACAGCACCAGCCAGCCCTGCGGGCGGGCGAAGCGCACCGGAAGGTCGAGCTCCTCCGGTGACTGGAGTTTTGCGAGGGCTTGTTGGCGGAACTGCACGTCGGACGTATCCCAGGGTTTTCCGGCGAAGCCACGGAAGACACCGTGGAGGAGGTCACGGAAGAAGCGTCATGGAAGAGGAACTGCGGAAGAGGAGCCGCGGAAGAGGAGCCGCGGAAGAGGAGCCGCGGAAGAGGAGGAGCCGCGGAGGAGGTGTCACGCAACGGCGTCACAAAGGCGTCACGCGAGGGGAGTCACGCGAGAACGGCCGCCGAGTCCCGGAGCCTGGCCGGCTCCGGGACTCGGCGGCGCGAGGGCGCGATCAGAGACCGGCGACCAGGCCCGCGACCGGGGCCGTGTTCAGGCCGGTGACACCCTCGACGGTGCCGACGGCCGTGTTGAGCAGGCCCGAGACCGGGGCGACGCCGTCCACCAGGCCGGTGACGGTGCCGAGGGCGTTCACGGACAGGCCGCCGGAGACGTTGTCGAGGTCGGCGTCGGAGATCTCGACGGTCTCGACCTGGGGGGTGGAGTTCATGATGGAACTTCCCTTCGTATAGCCATTTCACAAGGGGGGAGCGGCCCCCTCTGGGGACAGATGACGGCCGCGACCGCGGGTGCCGGGTGCCCGTTTCCGGAGCCCTCCGCGGCCCCCGCGGTGCGATGGATCAAAGCACGCGGCCCGTCCGCGCTTCCAATCAATCACCCCTCCCACCAGGGAACTTGCGTCTCCCAAGCGCCGAATGGTGCAGGTCTGCGCACTCCGTCGCGGCGACTTCTTCACATGGTGCGCGACATCGTCCCGCGCGACCCCTTGCCCGTACGGAGGCGAATCCGGCACACCCGCCCCAAAGGCGTGCGGGGCCCTTCGGGTCTGTGCAGATCCTCCAACGAGGGTGACCGGGTTGGGCATTCGATGTGCAGATTCACTGAAGCAGGGATTCCGCCCCATGATCGCAACGGAACGTCCTCGACCGCATACGGAGGGTGTCGACCGGGCCCGATTGAACGGCCCGTCCGGCCGCTGCGTACCCACAGCCGTCCGGGCGCCCCCCAACAGCTGCCGGACCGGTGGCGGGGACCCCGTCCCAGGAGGTCGAGAAGGTTGAGTCACCAGCGAATGCCGAAGCACAGGGCCGCGATGGCGGCAGGCGGTGTGGTGGCGCTCGGCGCGGCCGCCGTCCTGCTGCCGAACGCGAACGCCTCCCAGGACGGCGACACCTCCGACGCCGCCGTGGCGGCACCGCGGACCCTGAAGGCGGCGGACGCGTCGGATCTCGCCGCGCGGCTCGCCGGCCTGCTCGGCGACGCCTTCGCCGGGTCGTACTACGACGCCGGCGAGCGGCGGCTCGTCGTCAACGTCGTACCCGGCGACGACGACCAGGTCGTCGTGGAGGCGAAGAAGGCGGGCGCGGACGTCCGCGAGGTCGACAACAGCATGGACGAGCTGAGGGCCGGCGCGGGGACGCTGAAGTCCGAGGCGACCATCCCGGGCACCTCGTGGGCGATCGACCCGCGCACCAACAAGATCGTGGTGACCGCGGACACCACCGTCACCGGCGCCGACTGGGAGCGGCTGGAGTCCACCGTCGAGAGCCTCGGCCCCGGCATGGCGACCGTCAAGACGTCCGAGGGCACCTTCAAGACCTTCGCGTCGGGCGGTGACGCCCTCTTCGGGGGCGGCGCGCGCTGCTCCCTCGGCTTCAACGTCACCGCGGGCGACGGCTCACCCGCCTTCCTGACGGCCGGACACTGCGGTGTCGCGGAGGACCGGTGGTCCGACGCGCAGGGCGGGCAGCCGATCGCCACCGTGGACCAGGCGGTCTTCCCCGGCGCGGGTGACTTCGCGCTCGTCCCGTACGACGATCCCGCCACCGAGGCGCCGAGCGAGGTCGACCTCGGGGACCAGACCGTCCGGATCAGCGGGGCGGCGGACGCGGCGGTCGGTCAGCGGGTCTTCCGCATGGGCAGTACGACCGGCCTGGCCGTCGGCCGGGTCCTCGGCCTGGACGCCACCGTCAACTACCCCGAGGGGACGGTCACCGGCCTCGTCCAGACCGACGTCTGCGCCGAACCCGGCGACAGCGGCGGCCCCCTCTTCACCCAGGACGGCCTCGCGATGGGCCTGACCTCCGGCGGCAGCGGCGACTGCGCGGTCGGCGGCGAGACCTTCTTCCAGCCGGTCACCTCCGCCCTGGAGGCCGTCGGCGCCACCCTGGGCGGCGAGGCGGCCGGAGGCGCCGGCGACCGGGCGGGCGGGCGAGGAGGCCGGCGCCGATGACCCGGCCGACGGTCCAGGGACCGGGGGCGGCGGGGCTGTCGGAGGTGGTGACGAGTCCGACGGCGGATACGGGGCCACCGGGGACGGTCCGGGCTTCGGCAGCGTCGACGGATCCGGTCCGACGGGCTGACCCGAACGCCGCACACCTCGGCCGCAGGCGCACGGACCGCCGACCGGTCCTCGACGCACCGGTCGGCGGTCCGGCCCTCCGGCGGGAGCCGCACCGCGGCCGGACCCGCCGGCGGACACCGGATTGCCGGTGCGGTGTCGCGCGGATCCGTGCCGCCGACGAGGTGCCGGCGGCGCCGCGCCGGGTACCCGGTCGGCCACACCACGAGCGAGCGAAGAAGCGAGGGACCACGCCATGACCCAGTACGTCCGCGACATCATGACCGGCGACCCGGTGACCGTGGAGCCGCAGGCCTCCGTCACCGCGGTGGCCCGCATCATGCGCGATCAGGACCTCGGCGCCGTCCTGGTCACGGACGGCGGCGAACTGCGCGGCCTGGTGACCGACCGCGACCTGGTGATCCGGTCGGTCGCGGAGGGCGGTGACCCGGAACGGACCACCGTGGCCGACGCGTGCAGCGACGACGTGGTGACCGTACGGTCCGACGAGGAACTGAACCACGCCGTCGAGCTGATGCGCAGCCACGCCGTACGCCGGATCCCGGTCGTCGACGACGGCCGCCCCGTCGGCATCGTCTCCCTCGGGGACCTGGCCATGGAGCGCGACCCGCAGTCGGCGCTCGGCGACATCAGTGTGGCCCGGCCCAACCCGTAGCGGCCACGCGCACCGGCGTTTCACAGAGTCACGCCCGGGGACCCGGAGGTCAACGGCACCGGACGCAGAAGGAAGATGATGCCCGTGACCACCGACACCAGCGAGAAACCCGTCGTCCGGCGACTGGAGACGGGCTGGTCGACAGCACGCCGCCTGCGGGCCAGGGGCGCCGTACGCACGTGGATACCCGCCGTCGAGGACGGCACCGCCGCACGCGCACCGCAAGCCGGGCAGGAGACGAACATCGTCAGGGGCGAGGACTGACGACAAGCCCCGAGGACGAGCCCTGAGCTGACGACCAGCCCCGAGCGCGGCGGGGACATGCCCAGCGCGCCGGCCTCGACGCCGGCGCGGCGCGCGCCACCCAACCCCTCCCACCCCTTCCATCACCGTGGATCGTCCGTGCGCCTGCTGCTCATGTCCGACACCCACCTGCCGAAGCGGGCGAAGGAACTGCCCGCGCGGCTGCTGGCGGAGATCCCGCACGCCGACGTCGTCCTCCACGCGGGGGACTGGGTGGACACGGCCACCCTCGACCTGCTGGAGAGCCGCAGCCGCCGACTCGTCGGGGTGTACGGCAACAACGACGGGGCAGGTCTGCGCGCCCGGCTGCCGGAGGTGGCCTACGCCGGCCTCGGCGGTCTGCGCTTCGGAGTCGTCCACGAGACGGGCGCCGCCCACGGCCGGGAGGCACGCTGCGCCGCGCGTTTCCCCGACCTCGACGTCCTGGTCTTCGGGCACAGCCACATCCCCTGGGACACCACCGCGGACACCGGTCTGCGCCTGCTCAACCCGGGGTCGCCGACCGACCGGCGCCGTCAGCCGTACTGCACCTACATGACGGCGACGGTCGCCGACGGCCGGCTCGGGGACGTCGAGCTGCACCGGCTCCCGCGGCGGTAGGCGGACCCGCCCGGTACGGCGTACGGCGCGTCACCGGGGCCTCGGTGACGGGGCCCCGGGCCCGGGGCACGGCGCACCACCCCGGCACGGCGCGCCGTACTCGCCGCGCGGCCCTCGCAGGGCAACGCCCCGGCTACTCGTCCCAGGCCTGGACGGTGGTCTGCTCGACGATCTTGCCGTCCCGCAGCGACAGCATCGACTCGGCGAGGACCCGCACGCCGTCCGGATACCTGCACTCCTCGGTGAACGCGGCGTGGTCGCCCTGGACGACGCAGCGTTCCAGCCGGTGCGTCATGTCACGGCTGTACACGTCGTCGAGCATCTCGGCGATCTCCTGCCGGCCGTGCAGGACCTTGGGACGGCTGGGCTGGTCGTACCGGTCGACGACGCGCATCTCCGCGTCCTGTGCGTACAGCGACACGAGGGGTGCCGCCGTCTTTCCTTCGATGCCCCGGCGCAGTGCTTCGATGTCGAAGCCGGAGCCTGCCGTGGTGCCCATGACGACCTCCCTGGAAGGCCGCGACCCGAGGGGAACGGACGGCCGTGGCCCTCACCTCCGAGCTTCCTCCGTCCGGGCGCCCACGGCAATCGTGGCCGGGCCCGCCGGTCCTCACTCGTGCGCCGTGCGCTCCGGCCCGGGTTCGCGTCCGGCCCCGCCGGCGCCGGTCGGAGCACGCCTCAACACGACGTAGCCTCGGCGCTCCAGCATGTCACCGGCCCGGCTCCCCCCGCCGTCCGGCGCCGTCCCCGCACTCGGCCGCCGGCCCGACCGCAGCCGCCGCCGAGGGCCCTCCGGCCGGACGGCCCTCGCACCCGTCCGCACGCCTCCGCGTGGCTCAGCCGCCGGTGGCGAGGAACTGGGTCGCCGCCAGCTCCGCGTACAGCGGATCGGCGGTCACCAGCTCACGGTGCGTACCGACCGCCCGGACGCGCCCCGCGTCCATCACCACGATCCGTTCGGCCATCGTCACCGTGGACAGCCGGTGGGCGACGACCAGCACCGTGGTCGTGCGGGCCACATCGGCCACGGTGTCGCGCAGTGCCGCCTCGTTGACCGCGTCCAGCTGCGAGGTCGCCTCGTCGAGCAGCAGCAGCCGGGGACGCCGCAGCAGGGCCCGCGCGATGGCGACCCGCTGACGCTCACCGCCCGACAACTTGGTCCCGCGATGCCCGACCAGCGTGTCCAGGCCGTTCGGCAGCCGGGCGACCAGACCGTCGAGGCGGGTCGTCTTCACCACCGTGGCCAGGGCGCCGTCGTCCGCCTCCGGGTTGCCCAGCAGCAGGTTGTCCCGCAGCGAGCCGGACAGCACCGGGGCGTCCTGCTCCACATAGCCGATCGCCGCCCGCAGCGAGGCCGGTTCCCAGTCCGCCAGGATCCGGCCGTCCAGCGTGATCTCCCCGGAGACGGGGTCGTAGAACCGCTCGATGAGGGAGAAGACGGTGGTCTTGCCCGCGCCGGACGGGCCGACGAACGCCGTCATGCCGCGGGCCGGCACGTCGAAGGACACCCCGTGGTGGATGAACGGCAGGTCGTCGGCGTAACGGAAGCGGACGTCGTGGAAGGCCACCGCGGCCGGTTCCGCGCCCGGGGACGGCAGCGGGGCCGGCCGGGCGGGCGGCTCGGCGGGCAGGAGCAGGGCGTCCTGGATACGGGCGAGCGCCGCCTTGCCCGTCTGATACTGCGTGACAGCGCCGACGACCTGCTGTATCGGCGCCATCAGATAGAAGACGAACAGCAGGAACGCGACCAGCGTGCCGATGTCGATGGCCTCGGTGGCCACCCGCGCCCCGCCCACCGCGAGCACCGTGATGAAGGCGATCTGCATCGCCAGCCCGGCCGTGTTGCCCGCGGCGGCCGACCACTTGGCGGCGCGCACACTCTGCCGCCACGACTCCTCGGCGGCCTCGTGCAGCACCCGTTCCTCCCGGGGCTCGGCGCCGGACGCCTTCACCGTGCGCAACGCGCCGAGGATCCGCTCCAGCGCGGCACCCATCACGCCCACCGCGTCCTGCGCCTGCCGGCTCGCCCGGTTGATGCGCGGCACGATCAGCCCCAGGACCGTTCCCGCCCCGAAGATCACGGCCAGGGTGACCCCGAGGAGCACCGGATCGACCACGCCCATCATCACCAGGGTCGCCGCCAGCGTGAGCCCTCCGGTGCCGAGACCGACGAGCGAGTCGGTGGTGACCTCGCGCAGCAGGGTCGTGTCGGAGGTGATCCGGGCCATCAGGTCACCCGGCTCGGTGCGGTCCACGGCCGCGATGCGCAGCCGCAGCAGATACGACGACAGGGAGCGCCGCGCGCCGAGCACCACCGACTCGGCGGTGCGCCGCAGCACGTAGGAACCGAGGCCGCCGAGCGCCGCGTTGGCGACCACGAGGCCCGACATGGCCAGCAACGCCCCCGCGATGGTGCGGTCGTGCGACAGGTCGTCGATCAGCTCCCGCGCCACCAGCGGCAGCATCAGCCCGGTGGCTCCCGTGGCCAGCGAGAGCAGGGCGCCCACGAGCAGGGCCCGGCGGTGCGGCCGTACGTATGTCAGGAGCAGTCGCCAGGCGGGGGGACCGGTCTCCGTCTCTGCGGTGCTCACGGCACTCCTTCGGAAGGTGGGCGGACGACTCAGGCTACGCCGTGGCCGTACGGCGCGGCCCGCGGATATGCGCGCGGGCACCGGCAGACCCCCCGGACCGCCTGTCACCTGCCCTTTGCCGATCGGTTGCGCGTAGGGTCGGGGGGAACGCTGAACGGCCGAACAAGGAGTCAGGACCATGGCGCAGGAAGTACGCGGCGTGATCGCACCGGGCAAGGACGAGCCCGTGCGGATCGAGACGATCGTCGTGCCCGATCCCGGACCGGGGGAGGCCGTGGTCAGTATCCAGGCCTGCGGGGTGTGCCACACCGACCTGCACTACAAGCAGGGCGGCATCAGCGACGACTTCCCCTTCCTGCTCGGCCACGAGGCCGCGGGCGTGGTCGAGTCGGTCGGCGCCGGTGTCACCGACGTCGCCCCCGGTGACTTCGTGATCCTCAACTGGCGTGCGGTGTGCGGCAAGTGCCGGGCCTGTCTGCGCGGCCGGCCCTGGTACTGCTTCGACACCCACAACGCCGAGCAGAAGATGACCCTCGCCTCGACCGGCCAGGAGCTCTCCCCGGCCCTCGGTATCGGCGCCTTCGCCGAGAAGACGCTGGTCGCCGCCGGACAGTGCACCAAGGTCGACCCGGCCGTCTCCGCGCAGGTGGCCGGCCTGCTGGGCTGCGGTGTGATGGCCGGCATCGGCGCCGCCATCAACACCGGGAACGTCGGGCGCGGTGACACCGTCGCCGTCATCGGCTGCGGCGGCGTCGGCGACGCGGCCATCGCCGGCTCCCACCTCGCCGGGGCGGCCAAGGTCATCGCCGTCGACATCGACGACCGCAAGCTGGAGACCGCCCGCTCCATGGGCGCCACCCACACCGTCAACTCCCGCGACAACGACCCCGTCGAGGCGATCCGCGAACTGACCGGCGGCTTCGGCGCCGACGTCGTCATCGAGGCCGTCGGCCGCCCGGAGACCTACCGGCAGGCCTTCTACGCCCGCGACCTGGCCGGCACCGTCGTCCTCGTCGGCGTACCGACGCCCGAGATGAAGCTGGAACTGCCGCTCCTCGACGTCTTCGGTCGCGGCGGTTCGCTGAAGTCGTCCTGGTACGGCGACTGCCTGCCCTCCCGCGACTTCCCGATGCTCATCGACCTCCACCTCCAGGGCCGCCTGGACCTGGGCGCGTTCGTCACGGAGACCATCCGGCTCGACGAGGTCGAGAAGGCCTTCGAGCGGATGCACTCCGGTGACGTGCTGCGTTCGGTGGTGGTGCTGTGATGACCGCCCGCATCGAACGCCTCGTCACCTCCGGACAGTTCAGCCTCGACGGCGGCACCTGGGACGTCGACAACAACGTCTGGCTCGTCGGCGACGACCACGAGGTGATCGTCATCGACGCCGCCCACGACGTCGACGCGATCGTCGAGGCCGTCGGGGACCGCCGGCTCACCGCCGTCGTGTGCACCCACGCCCACAACGACCACGTCAACGC
Organism: Streptomyces sp. WG5; assembly: GCF_049974565.1. Taxonomy (NCBI): domain Bacteria; kingdom Bacillati; phylum Actinomycetota; class Actinomycetes; order Kitasatosporales; family Streptomycetaceae; genus Streptomyces; species Streptomyces sp. WG5. Next base: position 30,174 of record NZ_JBNGGC010000033.1, read on the forward strand.
CGCGCCGGCCCTCGCCGAGCGCACCGGCGCCGTCATCTGGCTGCACCCCGACGACCTGCCGCTGTGGCGGCAGACCCACCCCGACCGGGACCCCGACGCCTGGCTGACCGACGGCCAGATCATCGAGGCCGCCGGCGCCGACCTGACCGTCCTGCACACCCCCGGGCACGCGCCCGGCGCCGTCTGCCTGTACGACCCGGGCCTCGGCGCCCTCTTCAGCGGCGACACCCTCTTCCAGGGAGGGCCCGGAGCCACCGGGCGCTCCTACTCCCACTTCCCGACCATCATCGACTCGATCCGCGACCGGCTGCTCGTCCTTCCGCCCGGGACGAAGGTCCACACCGGCCACGGCGACCCGACCACCATCGGCGCCGAGGCGCCGCACCTGGACGAGTGGATCAAGCGCGGGCACTGACCCTTCGCGGGGCGCCCGTAAAAGCAGGGCGTCCGTCGAGGCAAGGCACCCGTGAACAGGACACGCGTAGAACGGGACACGCGTAGAACGGGACACGCGTAAAGGTGACAGAAGATGTCCGGCTTCCCGGGCACTCTCGATCACGACATCGCTCGTGCGGGAGAGGAACGGGAGCCGGACATGGCAGCGCCACCGGAAGCATCACGGAAGAAGCCGCTGACGGGCAGGGTCGCACTGGTCGCCGGGGCGACCCGGGGCGCCGGACGCGGCATTGCCGTCGAACTGGGCGCGGCCGGCGCCACCGTCTACGTCACCGGCCGCAGCACCCGCGCCCGGCGCTCGGAGTACGACCGTCCCGAGACCATCGAGGACACCGCCGACCTGGTCACCGAGGCCGGCGGCCTCGGCATCGCCGTACCCGCCGACCACCTCGACCCGGCTCAGGTCGCCACGCTCGTCGACCGCGTCGCCCGCGAACAGGGCCGCCTGGACGTCCTGGTCAACGACATCTGGGGCGGCGAGAACCTCTTCGCCTGGGACAGCCCCGTCTGGGAGCACGACCTGGACAACGGCCTCAGGCTCCTGCGGCTCGCGGTCGAGACCCACGCCGTCACCAGCCACCACGCCCTGCCGCTGCTGCTGCGTCACCCCGGCGGGCTGGTCGTCGAGGTCACCGACGGCACCGACGACTACAACCGCGACCACTACCGCACCTCGTTCTTCTACGATCTCGCCAAGACGTCCGTCCTGCGCATGGCCTTCGCCCTCGGCCACGAACTCGGACCACGCGGCGCCACGGCCGTCGCGCTGACCCCGGGCTGGCTGCGCTCGGAGATCATGCTCGACCACTTCGGCGTACGCGAGGAGAACTGGCGCGACGCCCTGGACCGGGTCCCGCACTTCGCCATCTCCGAGACGCCCCGCTACGTCGGCCGCGCCGTCGCCGCCCTCGCGTCCGACCCGGACGTGGCGCGGTTCAACGGCCGGTCCCTCTCCAGCGGCGGCCTCGCGCAGGAGTACGGCTTCACGGACCTCGACGGCAGCCGCCCGGACGCCTGGCGCTACGTCGTCGAGGTACAGGACGCGGACAAGCCGGCCGACGTCACCGGTTACCGCTGACCGGGCGGCAGCGGCCAGCGAGCCGTGTGACCCGGCGGCAGCGCCAGGTCCTCCCGCACCGCCGTGTAGTAGCCCTCGCGTCCGGCGCGCTGCCGCTCCAGCAGGGCCTGCCAGGCGTCCGGGTCACGCGTCCCCTCGCGCAGGAAGCGCTCCATCTCCATCACCGTCAGGACCCAGGCCCGGGCCTTCTCCACCACCTCCCTGCTGCCCAGCAGGAGCAGCGCCTCCCCGGCGGGGTCCCGGGCGAGGGTGGCCTCGGCCTGGGCCGGCGCGGCCTCCTGCGGGGGCAGCGGGTGCGGGTGCGGGTCGTTGCCGAGGTGGGCGGCGATCCGGTACGTCAGCGTGACGGAGGTCTTGAGGGCCCGCGCGTAGTCGGCGTAGACCGCGAGCCTGCGCTCCTCCCAGCGGGCCGCGGTCTCGCTGCGGAACCGGGCCCGGTCACTGCGGACCACGGCGAGATACGAACCGAGCGCGCCGATGACGACGCCCATGAGCGCGGGGAGTTGCTGCAGGAACGCGGACATGGAGGCACGCTACCTGTCCGAGTGATCGTTTCGGCAGTACCGTCGCGCCATGACGGACACAGGGCGTTTCACCGACCACGGCGTACTGATCACGGGCGCGGCCCGGGGCATCGGCGCGGCCACCGCACGCCGGCTCGCCGGCGAGGGGGCACGGGTGCTGCTGACCGACGTGGACCTCGCCGCGGCGCGGCGGACGGCGGGCGAGCTGACGGAACAGGGGCTCACCGCCGAGGCGTTCGCCTGCGACGTCACCGACCGGGCGTCCGTCGAGGCGGCCGTCGCCCACGCCGTGGACACCTTCGGCACCCTCGACGTGCTGGTCAACAACGCCTACGCCTGCACGCCCGACGCCGCGCTCTTCGAGGACGAGCCGGACGAGGTCTGGGCCCGCGACCTCGACGTCACCCTCACCGGCGCCTACCGCTGCTGCCGCGCCGCGCTGCCCCACCTCGCGGCCTCGGGGCGCGGCGCGATCGTGAGCGTCGGCTCGGTCAACGCCGTCCAGGACTTCGGCAACCACGCCTACAGCGCCGCCAAGGCGGGCCTCGCCTCCCTCACCCGCACCCTCGCCGGACACGCCGCCGCGCGCGGTGTCCGCGTCAACCTCGTGACGCCGGGCACCGTGCGCACCACGGCCTGGGAGGGCCGGGACACGGAGTTGGCGGCGGTCCGGCGGCTGTACCCGCTGGGGCGGGTCGGCGAACCCGAGGACATCGCGGCGGCCGTCGCCTTCCTCGCCTCGCGGGACGCGTCCTGGATCACCGGCACCACGCTGGTCGTCGACGGCGGTCTCACCGCGGTCAACACCGGGTTCCGGCAGGCGTGCCGGGAAGGGGACGGCACGGACTGACGGCCGCTCGACGGGCCGGGGCACCGGGCGGCGTTTGTCACCGTTTCGTCGCGGTACGGGCGGGTCGGGCAACCGAAACGGCCGGGCGGTGGTCTCCCAAGGGGGGAGCGCACCACGGGTTACCCCCTCCGTCCGATCCACCGCTTCGACGCGAAAGGCCGACCAGCCATGGGGGACATGCACCGACGGGGAGCCGTCGCACTCGGGGTCACCGCACTGGTGGCACCGCTCACGCTCGCGCTCGGCGCCGCACCAGCCCAGGCGGCGAGCTGTACGACGCAGACGGGGCCGCACCAGAAGAAGGTGGAGAAGTTCCTCGGCCGCCCGGCCGACGGCAAACAGTCCACCGCCGACTGCAAGGCGATCCGCGCCTTCCAGACCAAGCACGGCATCACGCCGAACATCGGCTACGCGGGCCCCGTCACCTGGGGTGTGATGGACCTGATGACGAAGCAGAAGGCCGTCGGAAAGAATCCCAACAAGTCGGGCAAGTGCCCGGTCAACAAGGGCCGTATCGCCTGCGTCGACCTCACGCTCCAGCTGAGCTGGATCCAGGACGGCAGGAAGCTCGTGTACGGCCCGGTACCGGTCCGCACCGGCCGCAACGGCCACGAGACCCGCACCGGCCCGAAGAAGGTCTACTGGCGCAACATCGACCACCACTCGACGATCTACGACGTGCCGATGCCCTACAGCCAGTTCTTCGACGGCGGCCAGGCCTTCCACGCGGCCGGCGTCAGCATGTGGAGCCCGCCGGGCTCGCACGGCTGCGTCAACATGACCAAGTCCGACGCCAAGAAGTACTGGTCGCTGCTGAGGAAGGGCGACGACGTCCACGTGTACGGACGCAAGCCGGGCACCTGACGGATCCGGGCACCCGGCTCACGCCTTCGCGTCACAGCTGGGGAGCGTCCCCGAAGTCCGGGATCTCCAGCCTGGTACCGCCCTGCCGCGCGGACTCGTGCGCGACGATGCCCGGCAGGGTGTAGCGGGCGGCGATCCACGCGTTCACGGACGGCAGCGTCCGGGAGTTGACCGCGGTCACGAAGTCGTCCGCCAGGAAGTGGTGGCTGCCCTCGTGCCCGTTGCTCATCCGGTCGTACGCCCGTGGCAGCCGCGCCCGGTCGTGCACCGGCGCCGAACCCGAGGTGAAGGCCGCCCGCAGCTCCGGTGCGACGTGCTGGAGGGACGGGTCGTCGGGGGACGTGGTGGGTTTGGGCTCCAGCAGTTCGCTGATGTCCTCCACCCCGTTCTTGTCCTGCCACAGCGCCACCGTGGCGAGCTGCTCCATGCTCGCCTCGGTTCCGAAGAACCGGAAACGGGACTCCCGGATGTGCGAGGGATAGCCGACCCGCCGGAACTCGTTCGTACGGAACGACCCGCCGCCGGCCACCTCGAACAGTGCCGTCGCGTTGGAGACGTCGTTGTCGAACTGGCTGACCGACCGGTCGAAGACCCCGTCCCCGCGCTCGTCCACCACCCCGAGCGCCGAGACGCTGACCGCGTGCGTCTGCCAGGCGCCCAGCACCCCGCCCACCGAGTGCGTCGGGTACAGCAGTGGCGGATAGCTGGCGGTGGCCTTCCACCCCTCGCCGCCGCTGTACTGGTAGGCCTCGTAGAACCCCAGGTCCATGTCGTGGACGTAGTCGCCCTCGGCGTAGAAGAGCCGTCCGAAGGCGCCCTCGGCGATCCGGTTGCGGGCGTGCACGGTCGCCGGGTGGTACTGGCTGGTCTCGCCCATCATGTACGTCAGTCCGGTCGCCTTGACCATGTCGATGATCTCCGCGATCTCCTGCGTGCTGATCGCCATGGGGACCGCCGAGTACACGTGCTTGCCCGCGGCCAGCCCCTGGAGGACCAGCGGCGCGTGCGTCCAGCGCTGCGTGAAGACCGCGACGGCGTCGACCGCCCTGGACTCCAGCATCGCCTCATAGGTCGGGAAGGTGCCGGTGAGGCCTTCGGCGGCGGTGAGCCGTTCGGCCCGTTCCGGCAGCAGGTCGGTGACGTACACGTCGCTCACACCCGGGTGGGCCATGAACAGCCTGGCGAACTGGCCGGAGAACTGGCCGGCACCTACGATGCCGAGGGAGAACGTCATGGATGGTGTGCCTTTCACTGGTCGAGGATCAGATTGATCTGGTCATTGGTCTCGTCGAGGCTGCTGACGGGTTTTCCGCCGCCGTAGATGTCCTGCATGGCGGGGCGCATGAGTGCCTGCACGTCCGCGGCGTAGTTGGTGATGGGGTAGGAGAAGGTCCGGAACCCCTCTTCGTCCTCGACCGGCCGGGTGAAGGCCGTCACGTCGATGCCCTTCTTCTCGTAGGCCGCGACGGCCGCCTCGGTGCCGTCGGGCGTGGCCGGGAAGACGATGCCGTAGCCGCCCACGGTCCGCTGGCACTCCTCGGAGGCCAGGTACTTCACCCACTTCAGGGCGCCCGGCTTGTTGCGGGCGTCCTTGGTGACGGAGTCCGCGAGACCGTTCATCATCGTGGCCCGCTTGCCGGTCGGACCGGCGGGAGTGACGGCGGTGGCGAAGTCGACGCCCTCGAAACCGGCGTACGTCGAGAGCATCCACGCTCCGTCGAAGGCGGCGGCCGCCCTGCCCGCGGCCACCTGGGCGTTGGCCTGGTTGGACACGGAGTAGTCGGTGAAGGGGGCCATGTAGCCCTGGTCGGCCAGCCCGAAGTACCACTCGATGACCGACTGGAACGTGTCGTCGTCGTACCGGTACTCGGTGCCCCACCGCTCCTTGTCCGTGTAGGTCCAGCCGGCGGACGCGGCGAGGTGGCTCCAGGTGGTCTGGCCGTCACCGTCGCCGCCGCCGTTGGTGGCCAGGCCGTAGACCTCGACATTGTCCTTGTCGAAGCCGGGCTGGTCACCGCGCCGGCCCTTCTCGTCCACGGTCAGGCGCGCGATCGCCTTCTCGAAGGTGCCGCCGTCCACGGGGTTCCAGGAGAGGCCGTTCAGCTCCTCGGCACTCAGGCCGGCGTCCTGTGCCATCCGCTCGTTGTAGAAGAGGGCGACGGTGTCCCAGTCCTTCGGGGCGCCGTAGCGGTGGCCGTCCTCGCCGAGCCAGCCGGCGGCCAGACCGGGCTGGTAGGCGGAGTCCTCGATGCCCAGGCCGTCGAGCGGCTCCAGCACCTTCAGGCCGGCGAACTGGCCGAACTTCTGGATGTGGTCGGTGAACACGTCGGGCTGGGTGCCCGCGATGAAGCTCGCGGTGAGCTTGGTCCAGTAGTCGTCCCAGCCCATCTGGGAGATCTTCACGTCCAGGCCGGGGTTCCGCTTTTCGAAGTCCTTCGCGCACGCCTGGTACGCGGGGAGCTGGTTGGTGTCCCAGAGCCAGTACGTCACCGTGTCCGCGGACGATCCGGCGCCGCCGTCCCGGGCGCAGCCGCTCACCAGGGACAGCACCAGCGCCCCGGTCAGAGCGGCGGCCGTACGAAATCGCATGTCCGTCCCCTCACTTGATGCCGGTGAAACTGATGGTGCTGACGATGCGGCGCGCGAAGACACCGAAGAGCAGCAGCATCGGAAGTGCCGCGATGAGCGTGGCCGCCATCAGGCCGGACCAGTCGGTGCCGGTCGTCGGGGTCTGCGCGCGGAAGACGGCCAGTGCCACGGTGAGTACGCGCGAGCTGTCGCTGTAGGAGACCATCAGCGGCCAGAAGTAGTCGTTCCAGGACGTGATGTACGTGAGCACGGCCAGTGTCAGCACGGGCGTCGCCGCCATCGGCAGCATCACCCGGGAGAAGACCCGCACCTTCCCGGCGCCATCCAGCAGGGCGGCCTCCTCCACCTCCCCGGGAAGGTTCATGAAGAACTGCCGCAGGAAGAACACCGCGAACGGGGTCATGAACATCGTCGGGAGAGCGATGCCCAGCAGGGAGTCGACCAGCCCGATCTCCTTGATGAGGACGAAGTTCGGCAGCAGGGTGAAGACGGCCGGCACCATCAGCCCGGCCAGGAACAGGGCGAACACGGTGTCCCGGCCCCGCCAGCGCAGCCGGGCGAAGGCGTAGGCGGCCATGGCGGAGAAGAGGATCTGGCAGACGGTGACCAGGGTGGAGACGAACACCGAATTGAGCAGGTACCGCCAGAACTTCAGTCCGCTGCCCGAGCCGCCCTGCGCGATCGCCTCCTCGGCGGACTGCAGGCCGAGGGCCCGCTCGAAGCCGCTGGTGGTCGGGGCGACCGGCAGCGGGTCCGCCGGGTGGGCGGCCAGCCCGGTGTTGGCGGACAGCGCGGTGCGCAGGATCCAGTAGAAGGGCAGCAGGGTGACGAGCACGATCGCGGCCATCACCGCCCAGGCCGCGATCCGCCCGGGGGAGAGCCGCCTGCGCCTGCCGCGCCGTGCCGTCGCCGGGCCGGCCGCGGAGACGGTGCCGGTGACGGGGGCCGCGTCGCCCTTGGGTGCCGTGTCGGCCGTGGAGGCCGTCTCGGTCATCTCGTTCTCCTCTCCGTCAGCCGAGGTCGGTCCGGCCGGCCCGGGTGAGCCGGTACTGGACGAAGGTGATGGCGCTCAGCACGACCAGCAGGGCGACCGACATCGCCGAGGCGTACCCGAACTGGAAGCGGCCGAAGGCGGCGCCGTAGATGTAGAACTGGAGCACGTTGGTGGCGTTGGCCGGTCCGCCCCCGGTGGTCACGGCGACCGTGTCGAAGACCTGGAAGGAACCGATCACCGTCATGATGAGGACGACCGCGAGGACCGGCCGCAGCAGCGGCATCGTGATCCGCCAGAACATCCGCCACTCGCTCGCGCCGTCCACCTTCGCGGCCTCGTACATGTCGCCGGGGATGGCCTGGAGCCCCGCGAACAGCAGCAGCGCGGTGTAGCCGACGTGGCGCCACACGTTGATCAGCGCGATGGTCGGTACCGCCCAGGTCTCGTCGGCCAGGAACGGGATGCGGTCGAGACCGAGCCCCGCGATGATCTCGTTGCCGATGCCGAGCTGGGTGTCCAGCATCCACAGCCAGACGATGCCGGCCACGACGTTGGACATCAGGTACGGCGTGAGCACGATCCCGCGCAGCAGTGACGACTGGGTCAGCCGCTGGAGGAGCACGGCGATGGCCAGGGCCGAGACCGTCTGCACCCCGATGTTGACGACCACGTAGACGACCGTGACCCGCATCGACTCCCAGAAGATGGGGTCGTTGACCATCCGCACGTAGTTGTCCAGGCCCACCCACTGGGCCGGGGTCAGGAGGTTGAAGCGGGTGAAGCTCAGGTAGATCCCGCGCAGCGTCGGCCAGAGCAGGAAGACCACGAAGCCCAGGAGCGCCGGGGCGATGAACACCGCGGCGAGACGTCCGTCACCCCGCTTCCCGCCGGGGCTGCTGGAGGCGATGGTCATCGGCGGACTCCCTCGCATGCGGCGGCTCGGTCCCATTTACTTTTGGACCGGAATAATCAACGCGTCAAGAGGTCGCGCGAACATCCTTTACGAAGGAAAAGCCGCCTAGACTGGCTCAGTTGTTTCCGGCTCAGAAGAAAGTGGGGCTCGATCACATGCCCACCAGTGCCGAGAACTGGCTGCCGTTGAGTCCCGGAGAACGCTCCGTGGCGATCGAGGTGCTCGTGCACGGACCGCTGTCCCGTACCGAGCTCGCCCGGCGGCTCGGCCTCTCACCGGGCAGCCTCACCCGGCTGACCAAGCCGCTCATCGAGTCGCGGCTGCTGGTCGAGGTCCCCGAGGCGGGCGCGCCGGCGGGAGTGCGCCTGGGCCGTCCGTCGCAGCCGCTCGACGTGGTCACCGACTCCCGGTACTTCCTGGGCTTCAAGATCACCGGTGACATGGTGTACGGCGTCGTCACCACCCTCAGGAGTGAGATCGTCGCCCGGCACGACCGTGCGCTCACCACGCACGAGCCCGGTGAGGTCGCCGACCTGCTGGCCGCGATGACCGGGGAGCTGTCCCGCGGCCGTCCCCGGGTCGCCGGTATCGGCATCGGCGTCGGCGGACTCGTCGAGGGCCGGGCCGTGGTCGGCGAGTCCCCCTTCCTCGGGTGGCGGGGAGTCCCGCTGGCCGGACTCGTCGAGGACCGCACCGGACTGCCGGTCGTCGTCGAGAACGACACCGCCGCTTTCGTGGAGGCCGAGACCTGGTTCGGGGCGGGGCGCGGCCTGGACCGGTTCGTCGTCCTCACCGTCGGCGCCGGGCTCGGGTACGGGCTCGTGCTGGGCGGCAAGCGCGTGCCGTACCCGGGGGACGAGGACCGCGGCTTCGGCCGCCACTGGATCCTCGACCCGTACGGCCCGCTCACCCCCGACGGCCGGCGCGGCAGCGCCGTCTCGCTGCTGACCATCCCGAACATCCGCTACCAGGTCCAGGCCGCCACCGGCCGCGACCTGGGCTACGAGGAGATCCTCGCGTCCGCCGCGGCCGGCGAGCCCGTGTCCGCCCGGGTCGTCGAGGAGGCCGGACGGGCCCTGGGGGCCCTGGTGGCGCAGATCGCCAACTTCGTGATGCCGCAGAAGATCCTGCTCGCGGGGGAGGGGGTGGGCCTGATGGACGTGGCCGGAAACGTGGTGGAGAACACCATCCGCGACAACCGGCATCCGCGGGCCGCGCCGGTCGGTCTGGAGACCCGGGTGTCCGACTTCCACGACTGGGCACGCGGCGCCGCGGTGTTGGCGATCCAGGTTCTGGTACTGGGAGCGGCGCAGGTGTGAAGAGGCGTGCCATGTGCGCCAGAACACAGATGACGTGAACGAACTCGCCGGTAGCCCTTGACAGATGAGACGGTTGACGTGATCAGTAACACGGTCCGTTATGTCCGGTTGGCTCGCCATTACTCACATCGTCTTCACGCCAGGCGCCGTATGCTTCACAGCATGTCCACCACTGTTGAACCCTCCTCCGAGCGATCGGCTGCCGAGGTCAACGAGGAGATCCGGGCCCTGTGGCTCCGGTCGGGCGGGATACTGAGCGTCGAGCAGCGCGCGGAGTACCAGCGGCTCGTCATGGAGTGGGCCAGCGCGGCCCCGGAGCCCGCGAAGGCTGCCTGACCGCCGCCTGACTCCTCGGCTGCCCGGAGCCTTGGCCCCGGGCACCCCCAACGGACGGGTGCCCTTCTCGCACTGACCTCGGCCGTCTGCTACGGCACCGTGGACTTCGCCGGCGGCCTGCGGTCCCGGCGCGTCCATGTCGTCGCCGTCACCTTCCTCGGCCAGGTCGGCGGGCTCGCACTCGCCTGCGGGCCGCCCTCCTCGTGACCGCACCCGGCGTCCGCCCCGCGGACCTGGGGTGGGGCGGCCTGCCCGGCGTGGGCAGCGGCGTCGCCATGCACTCCCTCGACCGGGGCCCGCGCCGCGGCGCGATGAGCGTCGTGGTGCCCGTGAGCACCGTCACAGGCGTCGCGCTCTCCGTCCTGTGCGGCGTACCCGTCCTGGGGGACCGCCTCACCGGACAACCCACCGGCCGAACCGGACGCCGGCCCCGCCCACCACGTGGGCGGCCGGCGCGCGGCCGTCCTCCGCGGTGGTGACCGCGGGCGGTGCTCCACGTCCTGCGGGCCGCCCGATGCCGCCCGACGCCGCCAGGCGGGCACAGGGCCGGGCGGCGCACATCCGCTGCGTCCGGTGACGGCCCCGGACGGCGCCGGCGAACGTCCCGCCGCAGTCCGGCGGGCCGAGCCGGCCATCCCCGTGCGCGGCGCCTCCGGACGCGCCGCCGCCTCCCTCACCCACGCCCTGCCTCCCCCGCACCACAGCTCACCCCCACGTCGTCGAGTAGTGCCGTCGGTAGGCCTTGCGGTCCTGCTCCGCACGGATCCACCGGGTGGCCACCAGCGCGACCAGGCTGCCCGCGACGACGAGCATGCCGGGACCGACGTTCCGGCGGTCGGTGAGCCGGGAGAGCGGCGTCGAGCCGTTGACGCCCGTCACGGGCGCCGCGGTCCCCGGTGCCACCGCCCCCGGCGCGGTGGCGCCGCCGCCGTCGGCGGCCGGCGGCGAGGACGCGGCTCCGGGCCCCGCCTCCTCCTGCGCGGAGACGATCAGCCGTACGCCGAGCGACCGCATGGCCTCCGGCAACGGCTGGAAGAACGTCGTGCCCCCCTTGTCGCAGTCGCCGCTGCCGCCCGACGTCACGCCGAGGGCGAGGCCCTCGGAGAACATCGGGCCGCCGCTGTCCCCCGGTTCGGCGCACACGTCGGTCTCGATGAGACCGGTGACCGTGCCCTCCGGATAGTTCACCGTCGCGTCGAGCGCCGTCACCCGCCCGTCGCGCAGCCCGCTGGTGCTGCCGCTGCGGAACACCCGCTGCCCGACGGCCGGTTCACCCGTTCCCGTGATCCGCACCCCCTGGTCACCACCGACCGCCACCACGTCGGCGCCGTCGCCGGCCTTCCCGTCCGCGTACTCCACCAGGGAGAAGTCGTCCCCGGGGAAACTCCCGGCGACCGTCCTGCCGACCTGCCGGTCGCCCCCGCCGCCGGACCAGACGGACCCCGTCGGCCCGCAGTGGCCGGCGGTCAGGATGAAGTCCCTCGTTCCGTCGGTCACGTTGAAGCCCGCCGAACAGCGCCCCGCCGCGGACAGGATCGGCTCCGCCCCGTTCAGGCGAGTCGTGAACGTGCCGCCGGTGCGCTCCACGCGGACGAACTCGCCGATGGCCTCCGCGACACCCGTCAGCCGGGACCAGTCGGATTCGGAGACCGTGCTGTCACCCCGCACCACCACCTCGTTCGACCGGTAGTCGAGCGCCCACGCCGTCCCGGGCACCCGGGGCGCCGAACGCAGCGCCGAGACCGCGGACTTCAGCTCGGACATGCTGTGCCGCACGACCTTCGCCCCGGCGCCGGCCCGCCGCACCTCCTCGGCCGTGCGCTCGTCGGTGACCGCGACGACCGGCCGCCCGTCGGAGCCGACCCAGTGGCCCGCCGTACGGGAGGCGCCCAGCCGTGACACGAGTCCGGCGCCGGCGCCGCCTCCGGCCGCGGTCCGCGCCGTTGTGTACGGCGCGGCCAACGCGGCGGGGGATTCGTCCGCCACGGCCCGGGTGATCATCGTCCCCCCGATCAGGAGTCCGCATACGGTCGCCAGCCGTGCCGTTCGCCGGACGATGTGTCGTCGTGCGTGCCTCATGTGTGTGCTCCCGAACCCGGACACGCGGTGTCGCCACCGCGGGGGCCTCCGGACGTCGAGCGCCCCCCTCCCGTACGGGGACGGCCCCGCCCGCGTTCACCGGGCCGGCGGACCGGTCGCGGACGCGGCGGACGGGGCGTCACCGCGTCCGCTCGGGCCGGCCCCGTCGGCGCCGTCCGTGCCCGTCGGCCCGTTTCCCGGTCGCACCACGGCCCCCTATCTTGTGGCCATGACCAGCATCCCGCAGGACCAGCCCAGTGACCCGAACCCCTTGCAGGCACTCACCCTGGACCAGCTGCGCCGCCGGACGAGCATGAAGTGGCGCACCCACCCCGCGGACGTACTGCCGCTGTGGGTGGCCGAGATGGACGTGCCGCTCGCCGAACCCGTGGTGCGCGCCGTCACCGACGCCATGGAACTCGGCGACACCGGTTACCCGGTCGGCACCGCCTACGCAGAGGCCCTGGCCGCCTTCGCCGGCAAGCGGTGGGGGTGGGGCGACCTCGCCGTGGAACGCACCGCGATCGTGCCCGACGTGATGCTGGGCGTCGTCGAGATGCTCAGACTGGTCACCGGGCCCGGCGACCCGGTGGTCGTGAACCCGCCGGTGTACCCGCCGTTCTACCAGTTCGTCACCCACCTGGACCGGCGCGTCGTCGAGGCCCCGCTCGGCGCGGACCTGCGGATCGACCCCGGTGCGCTGGAGGACGCCTTCCGGCGGGCCGTCGCCGACGGCGGGCGGGCCGCCTACCTGCTGTGCAGCCCGCACAACCCGACCGGCACCGTGCACACCGCGCAGGAGCTGTCCGCCGTGGCCGCCCTCGCCGAGCGGTACGGCGTCCGGGTCGTCGCCGACGAGATCCACGCGCCGGTGGTCGGCACGGGTGCCCGGTTCGTGCCGTACCTGAGCGTGCCCGGCGCCGAGCGCGGCCTCGCGGTGATGTCGGCGTCCAAGGGCTGGAACCTGGCCGGGCTCAAGGCGGCGCTCGCCCTCGCCGGCCCCGGCGCCGCCGCCGACCTGGCGCGGATGCCCGAGGAGGTCGGCCACGGACCGAGCCACGTCGGCGTACTCGCCCACACCGCCGCCCTGCGCGACGGCACCGCATGGCTGGACGCCGTGCTGGCCGGGCTCGACGAGAACCGGCGGCTGCTCACCGGCCTGCTGGCCGAGCATCTCCCCGGTGTCGTCCACCGCCCGGGCGAGGCGACCTACCTGGCCTGGCTCGACTGCCGTGCGCTGGACGTCGGCGACGACCCGGCGGACGTCTTCCTCCACCGCGGCCGGGTGGCCCTCAGCTCCGGCATCCCCTTCGGTACCGGCGGAGCGGGACACGTACGGCTCAACCTGGCGACCTCGCCCGAGGTGATCACGGAGGCGGTGCGGAGGATGGCGGCGGCTCTGGCGTGAAGGGAGGGCTTTCGGCCCCGCCCGACAAGGGCGCGCCTAGACTTCCGGCCATGGACGACGCGTCACTGGCCCGGCTGGGCTCCGGAAAGTACCTGCTGGTCACCACGTACCGGAAGAACGGCACCCCGGTCGCCACACCGGTGTGGGTCGTACGGGACGGGGACTCGCTCGGCGTCTGGACGGCCGCCGACTCCTGGAAGGTCAAGCGCGTCCGCAACCGCGCCGACGTCCTGGTCGGCCCCTGCGACCTGCGCGGCAACCCGACCGGTGACCAGGTTCCGGCGACCGCGGAGATCTGCGACCCGGCCACCACCAGCCGTTACCGCCGGCTGATCGCCCGCAAGTACGGCATCGTCGGCCGGCTCACCCTGTTCGGCAGCCGGCTGCGCCGGGGTCTGGACGGCACCCTGGGCATCCGGATCACGCTCACGTCCTGAACGGCCGCTCGCCCTCCTGCGCCGGCGGCGTACGTCCGGAGCGGCCGGCCGGCGCTCAGGTCCAGGCCCGGTACGGTTCGTCGACCAGCTGGAAGACGGGCTGGCCCCGTACCGGGTCCTTGGCCGTGGACAGCCGCACCCGGTCCCCGCTGTGGATGCCGATGAGCGGCCCCATGACCCGGCCGCGCAGCACGAAGCCCTCGGCCATCTCGATCAGGGACACGTTGCGTGCGGCGGGGGTGTTGCGGTGCACCACCGTGGTGTGGCGCACGGTGCCCGTCCCGTCGCTGCGTTCCGTCCGGAGGTCGCTGCCGCGACAGACCGGGCACAGCACCCGGTGGTACATCGCCGTGCCGCACCAGGTGCAGCGCTGGAAGAAGATGGCCTCGGCGTCCGGGGCACCGGGGGCCCTGGGGTCGAGCACGCCCGTCGCGGAGCCGGCTGCCTGCTGAGCGACGTTTCCTGAGTGGTGGTACACGCTGTCAACTCCCTGCACTCGGGCCGGAATCCGCGTGCGCGGTCACCGGGCACGCGTGTGCGCGGCTCGTCGTGCCACCGTGCACGCCGCACAGCGTATGGCACTGAGTGCCACTCGTAAAGGCACTCGGTACCCCAATTCCGCGTCCGCGGTTCGGTGCCGGCGCTCCGTGACCGCCGGCGGCCGGCGCCGGCCGTCAGTCGCGGGCGAGGGCGGTCTCGACCTCGCGTACGACCTGCCACAGGGGCGCACCGCGTCGCGCGACCACGACCACCACGTCCTCGGGCCCCTCGGCCGACGGCGGAACGGGAGGGCTGCCGAACGCGGACTGGGCGTACGCCAGCGCGTGGTCCACCGCGGCGCCGGCGTCGTCCCGCCCCTCCGAACGCAGCCAGGACAGCAGGGCGTTGTTGTGCGCCGCGACCACGGCGGCCGCGATCACGTCGGCGCGCAGGAGCCCGTCCCGCTGCCCGCCCAGGCGCCCGCGCAGGTACGCGGCGAGGGCGCGTTCGTAGCGCCACACCACCGACAACTCGTACGCGCGCAGCCCGGGGACCTTCTTCGTGAGGTGGTAACGCTGCACCGAGAAGGCCGGGTTCTCGGCGTACATGCGCAACACCAGCCGGGCCGCGTCGCAGACCCGCCGCACGGGGTCGACGTCCGGCGGGGAAGCGGCCAGGAAGGCGGTCATGTCGGCCAGGCAGCGCTCGTGGTCGGGGAAGACCACGTCCTCCTTGGAAGGGAAGTACCGGAAGAACGACCGCCGTCCGACACCGGCGAGCGCGACGATGTCGTCCACGGTCGTCCGCTCGTAGCCCCGCTCCAGGAACAGCCGGAAGGCGGCCGCGACGAGCGCCTCCCGCATCGGCGGCCGGGAATCCGCCGCGTCCGTCCCGTCCCCACGGCGGGGCGCCGCACTGCTGGAGCTCATGCAGGGGAACGTAACAGGTCATCGGCACCTGTGACACCCAGTGCAGTGCAGGGAGGGAACTGAGTGCTCTGCCGCCTCGCCGTACCGGTCGCATACGATCGCTACCGGTCAGCACCGAGGAGTCCCGCATGGCACCCGCCCGCCCCCGCATCCTGTACGTCACCGACCTGGCCTATGAGGCGCGCGGGCGGCGCTACGGCGACGAGGACGTCTTCCTGACCTCCCGTCTGCGCGCGGACTTCGACCTGGCCCTGTGCCATCCGGCGGACGCCGCCGCGCTGATGGACGCCTTCGACGCCGTCGTCGTACGCAACAGCGGTCCCGTGCTGGGCCATCAGGCTGCCTACGACGCCTTTCGCGAGCGCGCGGCCGAGCACGGCACCCGTGTCTACAACCAGCTCACGGGCAGGGCGGACATGAACGGCAAGCAGTACCTCCTCGACCTGGCCGAGGCCGGACACCCGGTCATCCCCACCGTCGACCGGCTGGACGACGTGCACCGGCTGCCCCCGGCGGACGAGTACGTCGTCAAGCCCAGGCTCGGCGCGGACTCGGCGGGCCTGCGGTTCGTGCCCGCGGACCGCCTACGGGAAACGGTGCTCGACGACGCCGGGGACGTCCTCGTCCAGCCACGCGTCGACTTCGCCTACGAGGTCTCCTTCTACTTCGTCGACCACGGCTTCCAGTACGCCCTGTACGCGCCGGACCCCGACCGGCGCTGGCGGCTGGAGCCGTACGACGCCACACCGGAGGACCTCGCGTTCGCGCGGCGGTTCATCGAGTGGAACGGCATCGACCACGGCATCCAGCGCGTCGACGCCTGCCGCGCGCCCGGCGGTGAGCTGCTCCTGGTCGAGTTGGAGGACCTCAACCCCTACCTGTCGCTGGACGCCCTCGACGAGGCGGGCCGGAACTCCTTCGTCTCCGCCCTGCGGACGGCCCTGCGGCGTCTGCTCGCGGCATGACCCCGCCCGGAGGGCAGGCCTAGCCTGGACGGCATGAACGTGTTTCTCGAGCGGCTCGACCCGGACATGTGCGTGGTGACGGCCGCGGCGGACGGGGAACGGGCGGGCTGCCTGGTCGGCTTCTCCTCGCAGTGCTCCATCGAACCCGTGCGGTTCGTCGTGTGGCTGTCCGACGTCAACCGGACCTTCCGGGTGGCGCGGGCCGCCGACGTGCTGGCAGTCCATCTGCTCGCCCGCGACCAGCGCCGGACGGCCGAGGTCTTCGGCGGGCAGACCGGCGACCGGACCGACAAGTTCCAGCAGGTCCGCTGGCGTGAGGGGCACGGCGGGGCGGTCGTCCTGGAGGACGCCGAGGCGTGGTTCGTCGGCCGCGTCGTGGACCGGGTCGTCGGGGGCGACCACGTCGGCCACGTCCTCGAACCCGTCGAGTGGGGCGGGCGCGAGGCGTCCGGCGGACCGCTGCTGCGGCTCGCCGACGCCCTCACCATCCGGCCCGGGCATCCGGTGGAGTGACCCGCGCACGCACGTCGTTCCGGCCGGGTCGTCGTGTGCGCGGATGCCGAGCACGCACGTCGTCCCGGCGTTCCCCTGTCTCCGGTTCCACGGCCGCCGGCGGTTCCGGAAAGCCGGCTTCGTCGGCTCGGCGTGCCGCGACGGCGTCCACACCGTGCCCGACCGTGTCGCCGGCCGCGAGCCCGGCCTCGGGCGGTCGGCGGCGTGAACCGCCGGCACCGACCTGGGCCCTGGCCGCGCGGGCGGACTCAGCGCCCCGCGGGGCTCCGCTCGACCAGCGCGTCGGTGACCGCCCGCACGCTGCGCGCGATGTGCTGCAACTGCAGGACCTCCGCCGCGTACAGCTTGATGGTGTGCTCGATGACCGACTCGGGCAGGCCGAGCCGGGGCAGGTCCGCCCGGGCGGTCTGCAGAGCGGTGCGCGCCACCCGGATCTCCTGCTGGACCTGGAGCTGCGCGTGGCGGGCGAGCAGCACGGGGTGGCGGATCAGCGCCGGATAGCCGGCGTAGCGGGCCGGTACGAGTTCGCGCAGCCACTTGGCCGCCGAGCGCTCCCAGTCGTAGCTGCCGGGGGTCTTGACCTGGCAGGGCCAGTCCGGGCTGATGCGCGTGGTCGTCAGGGGCATGATCATCGCCTCCGGGTGTGCGGCGTCGTGGGGGTGGGGCGAGGGCGGGCGGTCCAGGGACGGCCGGGACCGCCGCGGATGCCCGAGCAGGCGATGCCCGACGGAACATCCCCGGTGTGCCGGACGGGCAGGAGTCGACGGCCGGGGATGTTCGCCAGGTGCGGACGCGCTCCGGGGCGGCCGGGTCGCGCTCCGTGAGCAGTATTTATATATGCCATCTGCTTTGCAAGCGGTATGAAAACATTCATGCCTGCTGTGCCGTGAATGACTCCCCTCCGCGGGGGACGGTCGCCCCGCCCGCCCCCGGAAAGCGGCGCCGGCTCAGTCCCGGAGGAAGAACTGGTGCTGGTCGGCGACCTGCTCGTACTCCTCCAGCCGGGCCTGTGTCCGCTCGGGATCGGCGTCGGTCATGGCCTGGAGCAGCGCCGCGCACATCACGCCCGGCGCCGCATAGGAGTCGAAGACCAGCCGGGACCCCGTGCCGGTCGCGAAGGTGACGTCGGCCTCGTCCACGACGGGGCCGAGCGCCAGGTCGGTGATCAGTGCCACTTTCAGTCCGGCACCGCGAGCCACCCGCACCGCGCCCAGGGTCTCGTGGGCGTGCCGCGGCATGGAGAAGGCCAGCACCCACGTGCCGCCGGCCTCCCGGGACTGGAGCAGGGCGTCGTAGGCGACGCTGCCGCCCCGGGTCACCAGGCGCACGTCGGGGTGGACGCGGCGGGCGGCGTAGGCGAAGTACTCGGCGAGGGAGACGGAGATGCGCAGCCCGAGGACGGTCAGCGGCGCCGACGCGGCCAGCCCGCGGCCGACGTCGATCACCCGGTCGGCGTCGGCGAAGTCGCGCCGCAGGTTCTCCAGGTTCTCGATCTCGGCGTCGACGGCCGCCTGGAGTTCGTTGCCCCGGTTCTCCTCGGCCGGGGCTCCGCCGCGCGTCCCCAGCGCGATCGACTGGAGCCTCTCCCGCAGCGCCGGGTAGCCGCTGAAGCCGACGGCCGAGGCGAATCGCGTCACCGACGGCTGGCTCACGCCCACCCGGTCCGCGAGGTCGGTGATCGACAGGAACGCCGCCTCGGTGAGGTGCTCGATGAGGTACTGCGCGATGCGCCGCTGTCCGGGGGAGAGGCGGGGCCGGTCGAACAGCGTCCTGAGCAGGGACGTGGGGGAGGCCTCCGTTCCCGGAGCCACCCGTCCCGAGGTGATCGCCGATGCCTGCGCGCGTGCCTGCTGCGGCGATGGCAAGGGTGCGCCTCCTCTGTCTCCCACGGAGGTCAACATAGCCCACCCCACGTGTCCGGCCGGGCGGTGTCACAGGCCGTCCCGGGGCCGCGCGGTCCGGAGCGGGATCCGCACGAATCCGGCATCGGTCCCAGGTGAGTGCGGCGTCCGCCCCACGGAACACGGTGTCAGCTCCACGTGGACACGGTGTCAGCCCCACGTGGACACGGTGTCCGCCCCACACGGGTCCGGGATCGCACCCCGCGGGGATAGCACCGAGCTGTCCGGGAACCCGCCGTCACGGAAGCAAACGCACCCACACCACGGACGAGGAGCCGCAGCCATGACCGTCCCGGAAGAGAACCGGCCGAAGACCGACACCACCGACGACGTACTCGAACAGCGCGACGAGGACGCGTCCCGCCCGCCCGGGGGCACCGGCCGGACCATGCGCGAGGCGCTGGAGGAGGCGCACGTCCGCCCCGACGACTACGACGAGGAATGACCGCGTCGTGACCGAGCCACGACCGCGCCCCCACCGTCGACCGCGCCGCCCCGGTTCGACCGCGCCGCACCGGGTCGACGGACGCCGAAAACCCCGGCAGGTGACACCGTAGGGGCGCCATCAGGCGCTGGACAACGACTGCCCGGTCCGGCACGCCGAGCGGCACGGACACCAGGGGGCAGGCCCGCCGGCCGTGCGCACCGCCGGGCCGGACGACGCGCCGAACGACCGCTACCGCGTGGCGAGCAGCGTGCTGCCGCACGTCACGACCGGCGGCTTCCCGCACGCGGAGCCCCCGCCGGGCCTCACCGGTGGTGGCTCAGCCGGGTGACCCGGGGACCGGCATGGCCCCCGCCGGCACCACGAGGTCCGCGCGGTCCCGGGTCGCGGCGACCAGGCCGGCGTTGCGCTGGTCGGTGCCCAGCGTCCAGGCGACCGCTTCCTCGTGGGACTTGCCGAACCGTTCGTGCCGCGCCACCAGCCGGCGGACCCGCTCCGTCTCCGCCGGCTCGCAGAACCACACCTCGTCGAGACGGGCGCGCACCCGCGTCCACGCCCCGGTCTCCAGCAGCAGGTAGTTGCCCTCCGTCACGACCAGCCGCGCGGACGGAGGAACCGGCACGGCTCCGGCGAGCGGCTGCTCCAGCACCCGCTCGAAACCGGGCGCGTACACGATGTCGCCGTACTCCTCCTCGCGCAGGCGGAGCAGCAGCGCCGCGTACCCGGCCGCGTCGAAGGTGTCGGGCGCGCCCTTGCGATCCCGGCGGCCGAGCCGGTCCAGTTCGGCGTCGGCGAGGTGGAAGCCGTCCATGGGGACGTGCGCGACCCACGGCTCGCCGGTCCCGTTCAGCTCCCGCACCAGGTGTTCGGCGAGCGTCGACTTACCGGCGCCGGGGCTGCCGGCGATGCCCAGGATCGCGCGCCGCCCGCCCGCCGGCAGGGAGCGGGCACGGGCGAGGAGGTCGTCGAAGGTCAGCGGCACACCGCAGAGTGTGTCACCTGATCGGACCCGCGCCCGAGGGGAACCGATCGGATCCGCCCCCGCGGGGAACTGTGTCGGGTATGACGACGCAGCTGGGACTTCCCGACTCCATCCGGGCCTGCCTCTTCGACCTCGACGGGGTCGTCACCAGAACGGCGGTGGTGCACGCCGCCGCCTGGAAGGAGACGTTCGATGCCTTCCTGCGCGAGCGGGACGGCGCGGACTTCCGGCCCTTCACCGACTCCGACTACGACGAGTACGTCGACGGACGCCCCCGCGCCGACGGCGTGCGCTCCTTCCTCGCCTCCCGCGGCATCGAACTGCCCGAGGGCGGGCCCGACGACCCGCCCGACGCGCAGACCGTGGGCGGCGTGGGCAACCGCAAGAACGAACTGCTCCTCGAGAAGATCCGCACCGACGGCGTGGAACCCTACGAGGGCACGCTGCGCTACATCGACGCGGTCCGCGCCGCCGGTCTCGCCACCGCGATCGTCTCCTCCAGCGCCAACACCCTGGACGTCCTGCGTTCCCTCGACGCCGAGCGCCTGTTCGACGTACGCATCGACGGCGTGGTGGCCCGCGAACGGCGACTGCCGGGCAAACCACGCCCCGACACCTTCCTGGCCGCCGCCCGCGACCTCGGTGTCGAACCGTCCCGCGCCGCCGTGTTCGAGGACGCGCTCGCCGGCATGGACGCGGGACGCTCCGGAGACTTCGGCTACGTCGTCGGCGTCGACCGCGTCGGCCAGACCGAGGCCCTCTACGCCCACGGCGCCGACCGCGTCGTCAAGGACCTCGCCGAACTGGGAGGCCGGGCGTGATCACCAACCGGACGTACGCCGTCGAGCCCTGGTCCGTGCGCGAGACCGCTCTCAACCTCGACCTGCTCGCCCAGAGCGAGTCGGTCTTCGCCCTGTCCAACGGGCACATCGGCTGGCGCGGCAACCTCGACGAGGGCGAACCGCACGGCCTGCCCGGCAGCTACCTCAACGGCGTCCACGAACTGCACCCGCTGCCGTACGCCGAAGCGGGCTACGGCTACCCCGAGTCCGGGCAGACCGTCATCAACGTCACCAACGGCAAACTGCTGCGGCTCCTCGTCGACGACGAACCCTTCGACCTGCGCTACGGCCGGCTCGGCAAGCACGAACGCACGCTGGACCTGCGGCGCGGCGTGCTGGAGCGGATCTGCGAGTGGACCTCCCCGGCCGGTACGACCATCAGGGTGCGCTCCACCCGGCTGGTCTCCCTCACCCAACGGGCCATCGCCGCCGTGGAGTACGAGGTGGAGCCTCTCGACAGCCGGACCCGGGTGGTCATCCAGTCCGAGCTCGTCACCAACGAGAGCCTGCCCGGACCCGACGGCGACCCCCGGACGGCCAAGGCGCTGCGGTCCCCGCTGGAGCCCGAGGAGGACCTGGCCATCGGGTCCCGGCTGCGCCTGGTGCACCGGACGCGGCGCAGTGGTCTCAGGGTCGCCGTCGCCGCCGACCACGTCGTCGACACCTCCGGGGAGATCACCACGAGCAGTGAGAGCAACACGGACGTGGCGCGCCTGACCATCACCTCCGTGCTGGAGCCCGGACAGCGGCTGCGGGTGCAGAAGACGGTCGCCCACGGCTGGTCGGGCGCCCGCTCCCGGCCCGCGATGAGCGACCAGGTCGAGGCGGCACTCGCCGCCGCCGCGCACAGCGGCTGGGACGGCCTGGTGGCGGAACAGCGCGCCTACCTCGACGACTTCTGGGCGCGGGCGGACGTCGAGGTGCACGGCGACGAGGAGATCCAGCAGGCCGTGCGCTTCGCCCTGTTCCACGTCCTGCAGGCCGGGGCCCGCGCCGAACAGCGGGCGATCCCGGCCAAGGGACTGACCGGCTCCGGTTACGACGGGCACGCGTTCTGGGACACCGAGATGTTCGTGCTGCCCGTGCTGACCTACACCGAGCCCAGGGCCGTCGCCGAGGCGCTGCGCTGGCGCCGTGACACCCTGCCCGCCGCCCGGGACCGCGCCGCCCAGCTCGGGCTGCGCGGCGCCGCGTTCCCGTGGCGGACCATCGACGGCTCGGAGGGCTCCGCGTACTGGCCGGCCGGCACGGCCGCCTTCCACGTGGCCGCCGACATCGCGCACGCCGCGGTGCGGTACACGGCGGCGACCGGCGACACCGACTTCGAACGCGACACCGCCCTGGAACTCCTGGTGGAGACGGCCCGCCTGTGGCGCTCGCTGGGCCACCACGACCACCACGGCGTCTTCCACATCGACGGCGTCACCGGCCCGGACGAGTACAGCGCCATCGCCTACGACAACACGTACACCAACCTCATGGCGCGGTCGAACCTGCTCGCCGCGGCCGACGTGTGCGAACGCCACCCGGACGAGGCGGCCCGTCTCGGCGTCGACGACGAGGAGAGCGCCGCCTGGCGGGACGCCGCCGAGTCCGTGCACATCCCCTACAACGACGAGCTCGGCGTCCACGAACAGCACTCGGGCTTCACCCGCCACCAGCGCTGGGACTTCGCCCGCACCGCCGCCGACCAGTACCCGCTGATGCTGCACTTCCCGTACTTCGACCTCTACCGCAAGCAGGTGATCAAGCAGTCCGACCTCGTCCTGGCGATGTACACCTGCGGCAGCTGGTTCGACGCCCACTGCGACGAGGACCAGATCGCCCGCAACTTCGCCTACTACGAGCCGCTGACCGTGCGGGACTCCTCCCTGTCCGCGTGCTGCCAGGCCGTCGTCGCCGCCCAGACCGGACATCTGCGCCTGGCCTACGACTACGCGGCCGAGGCCGCCCTGATGGACCTGGCGGACCTGGAGCACAACACCCGCGACGGGCTGCACATCGCCTCACTGGCCGGTACGTGGATGGCGCTGGTCGCCGGGTTCGGCGGCACCCGACGGGACGGCGACAGCCTCCGCTTCACGCCGCGCCTGCCCGAGAAGTTCAGCCGTCTCGCCTTCCGGCTCCAGTTCCGCGGCCGGTGCCTGCGGGTGGAGATCGGCGCCGACAGGGCGACGTACACGCTGCTGAGCGGCTCCCCCCTGACGATCCACCACCACGGGAACCCGCTGACCGTGAACGGAAACGGCCCCGTCACCCGTCCCGTCCCGGCACCCGAACGGCGCCCCACCCCCGAACAGCCCCCGCACCGCCGCCCCAACGCCCGCTGACCGGCCGGACGCGAGGAGCGCGGGGAGAGGCACGCGGCAGTCCGACTGGCCGAGTTCCGCCCTGCGCATCCGCGGCACGCCGGTTAGTTTGACCTTGTTTTCCGGGTTTCCGGGTTTTCCGGGCTTCCGGGCTCCCGCCACCGGCGGCTGGAGGTGAGGACCGAACGGCCCGCGACGAGCGGGGGTGAAGGGGTGCGCGATGGCCGACCGGGCGAACGCCATGCTCGCAGGCGGACGGCGGGACGAGGCGGCGGCCACACCGGGCAGGCCGCGGCGCCTCGGCGGTGACGCCCCGCTCGTGGCGGTGGCCGCCGTCTTCACCCTGGCCCAGCTGATCTTCGTCCACCCCTGGATGGGGCTCGGCTGGGACGAGACGGTGTATGTCAGCCAGGTCACCTCCCACCACCCCGCCGCCTTCTTCAGCGCACCGCGTTCCCGGGGCGTCTCCCTGCTGGTGGCGCCCGTCGCGTCCTGGTCGTCCTCCACCGAACTGCTGCGCGTCTACCTCGCCGTACTGTCCGGCCTCGGCCTGTACCTCGCCCTGCGCGCCTGGAAGGGCCTGTTCCCGGCCCGCGTCCTGGCCACGGCCGGCGCGTTCTTCGCCACCCTGTGGGTGACCCTTTTCTACGGTCCGCAGGCCATGCCCAACTACTGGGTCGCGATCGGCGCCCTGTTCTGCGTCGGCTGCTTCCTGCGGGCCCGGCAGGGGTTGTCCGGCCGGGTCGCGCTGTGGGGCGTGGTGGCCGGGGCCGCGCTGATGGCGTGGATGCGGCCCACCGACGCGGTCTGGGTGACCGTGCCCCTGCTGGTCATCACCCTCGTCCGCCGCCACTGGCCGCTGCTGCTCGCCCTGGTGGGCGGCCTGGCGGCCGGGGGAGTGGAGTGGGTGATCGAGGCGTACGGCTGGTACGGCGGACTCGGGGAGCGGCTGTCGAGGGCCTCCGAGATCCAGGGCGGCCTCGGCTGGAATCTCGCCGTCGACGACCAGATGCGCAGCCTGGGCGGGCGGGGGCTGTGCCGCCCGTGCACCGGCTCGATGCCGCACCCGGTGGTCACCCTGTGGTGGATCGCCCTCCCGGCCGTCGCCGGCCTCGGGGCCGTCGTCGCGGTCCGGGCCCGGCGTGCCGCCCGCACGCTGGTCCCCCTCGCCTGCGCCGTGACGGCCGCGCTGCCGTACCTGTTCCTGATCGGCTACGCGGCGCCCCGCTTCCTGCAGCCTGCCTACGCCCTGCTCGCCGTCCCGGTCGCCGACGCGCTGTGGCACCTGGCCAGGACGGAGCGCGGCCGGTGGCGGCCGGTGGCGGCGTCCCTCGTCGCGCTCGCGCTGGCCGTGCATCTGTCGGTGCAGCTCGCCGTCCTCGTGGGCACCGTGGACCGCAACGTCGAAAGCCGCGCGGACTGGGCACGCGTCGCCGACGAGCTGCACCGGCTCGGTGTCCGCCCGCCCTGCCTGGTCACCGGGCACGAGTCCATCCCGATCGGCTACTACACCGGCTGTTCCTCCGGCTCCACGAGCGGCAACAACGAGAACATCACCGCCGCCGAGATCGTGGACACGGCCCGGCGGATCCCGGTCGCCACCGTCACCGGCCCGGGCGGCACCCCGCCCGGCTACGCCCGGGACTGGACGGCGCACCGCATCACCGACCTGACCGTCCGCGTCGCACCCCGGGGGTGAAGATCCCGGACCGGGAACGGGTTAGCGAGCGCGTATCGGGAAACGCGAACCGGGCACCCGCACCACCGAGCCGCGCGAGAGGGAGGCAGCGATGGGCACCGACCCGATGGCCGACGACGTCTACCAGCCCACCGGAACCAACGAGGAGCAGGAGGACGCCGCGCCCCTCGACCTCCAGGACGCCGTGGGCGAGCGGACCTACGACGACACGCTCGACGAGGGCTACTCCCCGCCGGAGAAACCCCTCGGCGTGACCAAGCACGGCACCACGGCCGCCGAGCAGCACGACGGCGAGACCCTCGACGAACGGCTGTCCCAGGAGGTACCCGACGTGTCCGCCCCGGACGGGGACGGCGTGGGCGACGAGCCCGGCGGCGAGGGCGAACCGGTGGACCCCGAGGCGGGCACCGGCCGAGCCGGCCGCCTGGTCGCCCCCGACGAGGGCGTACGCACCGACACGACCAAGGAGACCGTCGCCGAGGACGTCGGCATCGACGGCGGAGCGGCGGGAGCCGAGGAGGCCGCCGTGCACGTCGTGGAGGACGAGACGGCGCTGCCGGACCGAGAGGACGGCCGGTAGGGCCCCGCGCGGCACCCACCCGCCTCACGTAGCGCACGGGGAGCCTCACCGTCAGTCACGTGACACTTCATATGTCATGCGCCTCACAAGTGCGCCTTGCGCATCCCACACCTTGCGCACGTCACACCGCCCGGACCGGTGCGCGGAGCACCGGTCCGGGCCTTCGGCCGTCCGGCGGCCACCCGGTCAGGGCAGTAGCTTGTCGAGGGCCGCGGCGCCCTCCTCGGCCAGCTTGCGCCTGGCCCACTCGAGGTTCCTCGGGGTGACGTCCCGGCCGGCGGCGAGGACCAGGTCCTCCGGGGACACGTCGGTGCCGTTGCGGGTGTGGAGCAGTTCGTCCGGAGTGGCGCGGTCGTCGCCCGCGCGGGCTTCGGACGGCCGGGAGGCATCGGGCTGTGACGTCGACATGATCAGTGCTCCTCGGGTCCGGATCGCTGCTTCGGTGCCGTGCTGTTGTCGGTCCCGGATATCCCGATAACACCATTCAATGCGGAAGCCGCCCGCGCATCCGGAGCCCGACGTGATTCAGGCCGCCGCCTGACGCACACCACCACGCTCCTACGCCCCCGGGTCTCCCGCACGCCGAACCGGGGCGGGGCCGGCTCAGAACGCGGTGAGCGTCAGCCGGAACCCGGTGGGCGCCGGGTCCTGGACGTAGGAGGCGAAGTCCGCCACGTCGTCGAAGGCGAAGCCGTACGCCCTGCCGTCCTCGGTGGCCGCGTGCACCGCCTTGGAGTAGTGGTTGGTCAGGGCGGTCCGGTAGAACGCGACGGCGTCGGTCGTCGGCTGGACGGCCGGGGAGAGCAGAGTGGAGCGGTTGAAGCCGGCGCCGAGAACCGCTGCGACGGGCCCGGTCGTGCCGTCGTTGGGTGCGGCGAGGGCGCCGTCGCAGAACAGCACGTCCCGGGTGGACGGCCTGGCGAAGGACACCTGGGCGGGCCCGTCGAAGGTCAGCCGGTCACCGCGCACCCGGCCGGTGAAGGTCCCGGCACGGGTGGTGATCCTCAGGTCCCTGCCGGTGTAGGCGCTCCAGACCTCGTCGATGTACGGGGCGAGGTAGTCCTCGGGGAAGAGGCCCGCGTCCAGGCCGTGCCCCGGGGCGATGATCCGGGTGTCGTCGACGACCAGCGGCGCGAACTCCTCGACCTTCCGCAACGCGTCGAAGGCGGCCGCCCGCCCGCCGGTGCGCACGGTGCCCGTGGTCTGGTCCTCGGCACCGGTCAGCCGGATGGCGAGCGGCACGCTGAACATGTCGACCATGGTGGTGTTGCAGAACATCCCGGCCGAGTTGTACGTGAACTCGGCGCAGTCGTGCAGCACCCCGTGGTTGGGGTCGGACTCGACCCAGCCCGCCGGGTACTGCAGCGCCGGGTTGCCCGCGCCGTCCGTGACCACCTTGAACTTCAGTTTCTCGCCGAGCGACACGTAGATCCGGCCGGAGAGGTGGGGCAGGCTCAGCCTGGTCCCGCCGCTGCCGGAGAGGCTGATCGCGTAGTCGGTGTAGCCGTCGGCGCCGTTGTCCGACAGGGCCACGGGTGCGAGGGTGCCGTCGGGGGTGACGCGCACCTGCCGGCCGTCCTGGTTGCCGACGATGTAGACGTGGACGTCCGCGTTGCCGAAGGAGCCGGTGCTGTTGACGATCGTCAGCGGCAGGGCGCCCGCGGTCCCGGCGGGGGCGGCCGGGCCGGAGTCCGAGCCGACTTCCGCGAGTGCGTGCGGGGCGACGGCGGCGGCGACGGGCGCGGCCACGACCGCTCCACCGAGGGCGACGAGCAGCTTGCGCCGGCCGAGCGGGCGCTGGTGGCGAGAAGTCATGTGGGGGGGTCTCCAGAGTGTTCGGGGCATGACAGTGCGAGGGACGCTCTTCTGAGAGCGCTCTCGCGGTGCGGGCCGATGCTACGCAGCACGGGTGGCCCGGCCAACGGTCTCCGCCAGGCCCCAACGCCGTTTTCCCAGTAGGCACTTGGGGTGCCGGACGCTGCGCAGGGAACGCTTAACCGCTGCTTAAGGGCCGTTTAATCCAGCCGGTACTCCGCGCCGGTACTCCGCGCCGGAAAACCGGTGGACACACTCGCGCGGCACCTCCTACCGTGTGGCCCACGCCTCGAGACCGACGGAAGGAGGGCAGAGCCGTGCAGTTCACCTCACTCCCGCGCTCCCTCCCCGTCGTCCCGGCGTACTCCGTCTGACCGGGAGCGCACCCCGCACGACACACGACGCATCCCGGAGGAATCCGTGACCGATCTGGTCATCCGCGCGCTCGACGCGAGCGACGCCCACCTCTTCGACACCCTGCCCGACCCGTTGAACGCCCGTGAGGGCCACCGGCTGACCCGCCACCGCCCCGACTGGCAGCGGGTCGCCCTGCGCGACGGCACCGTCGTCGCCCGCGGCGCCTGGTGGGGCGGCCCCGACGACACCGAACCCGTCACCGTCAACTGGTTCGACGTGGCAGAGGGCGAGGAGGAAGCCGGAGCAGAACTCCTGCGCACCGCCCCCTGGCAGGTCGAACTGGAACTCAACCCTCCCGGAACCTGGCGCGAGGAACCCGCCCTGCGCGCCGCCGCCGAGGCCCGCTTCAACGCCGCACGGGCTGCCGGGTACGACCTCCTGGTCGAACGCTTCCTGTACCGGTGGACGCCGGAGTGCGCTCTCCCCGAGCGGCCCGGCCGGCTGGACTTCCGGCCCGAACCGGACGACGCGGTGTTCTTCGACGCGCTGCGCCGCATCCACTCCGTCACCCTGGACGCCCACGCCCTGCTGGACATCGAGGAGGGGGGCCTGGACCAGGCCGCACAGGCGGAGCTGGACTTCTTCCACTGGTGCCCGTCGCCGCGGGAGTGGTGGCAGGTGGCGTACACCCCGCGGGGTGAGCTGGCGGGCATCCACATCCCGGCGCACAACCCGTCCGGTCCCTGCGTCGGCTTCATCGGCGTCGTGCCGGAACACCGCGGACACGGCTACGCCTACGACCTCCTGGCCGAGTGCACCCATTTCCTGGTCGAGCGGGGCGCGGAGTTCATCTCCGCCGCGACGGACCGGGGGAACCACCCCATGGCCGCCAACTTCGCCAAGGCCGGCTACCCGGTCGTGCGGGAACGGATCAACTTCCGTCCCGTAGCGGCCGGCGGTCCGGCGGCCCGGTAGCCGAGGGCCGAACACGCGCACCGGGCTCGGCGGGAGGCGTTCCACGACGAGATCCGGTGGCGCGTGCGGCGGGTCTCTCCCGACGGCCCGGCCGCGGAGTTCCCGCTGCACATCCGGAGTGAGAGGGCCTGGTTCCGGTGGAGCGAGCAACCGTTGGAAGAGCAGCGGGCCGGCGGCCGACCGGGGGCGCTACCGGTCCTTCAACAGGGCCTCGGCCTCGGCCAGGAGCTCGGTGACCCGCAGGCCGAACGCGGCGTCGCACGTGTGCGGGTGTCCGCCGGCGGCGGAGGCGAGGAGCGCGTCCGCCGCCCGCAGCAGAGCGGGCACCGGCCCTTCAGTGGCCTCCGGAAGAACCGTCACACCGGCCTGGCCGCGCAGTTCCACGGTCGCACCCGCCGCGGCCGCCGGCGCGGTCAGGCTGAGTGTGAGCGTGCTCGACGCACCGCCGGTGTGGTCGAGGACCAGATGGACGGTGTCCCCGGGGCCCGGTGCCGCCGCCGCAACGCGCCGGGCGTCACCGAGGACCGGAAGCAGTACGGACAGGGCGTGCGGCCCTACGTCCCACAGGGCGCCCTTCTCCCGTCGCCACGGCGAGTCGGCGAACGGGCTGTCGCCGCTGAACACCGCGCCGAGCCACTGCGCCCGCGCCGTGAACCAGCCCTCTGCCGCCGCCTGTTCGGTGATCCACGCCTCGGTCTCGGGCTGGAACCGGGTGGTGAAGAAGACGACGGAGGCGACGCCCGCCGCACGCACCGCCTCGACCACCGCCCGCCCCTGTGGCACCGTCGCCGCCAGCGGTTTGTCGAGCAGCAGATGGCAGCCGGCCCGCGCCGCGCGCACGGCCAGTTCCGCCTGTACGGCCGGCGGCAGCGCGACCGCGACGGCCTCCACGTCGGCCAGCAGGGCGTCGACGTCGTCATAGACGCGTGTGCCGTGCCGGTCCGCCAGCTCCTTGGCGGCGTCCGGGCGGCGCCCCCACACCCCCACGAAGTCCAGCCCTTCGTGCCGGCGCAGGGCGGGGGCGTGCGCCCCGTCCGCCCAGGGACCGGTGCCGAGCAGTCCGATACGCATGCCGTTGCCCCTCCACGATGCCGAACCCGGTGCCGGGCCCGCCGACGTTCCTCCCGGGCGGCCGGTGTACGACAGCCCGGCCGGTGCCGAGCGTGTCACACCGACCGGGTGCCCGGGCAAGACCGCGGAGGGAGCGGGACGCGGCGCACCACGAGCTCCGCCCGTGCGCTCGGCCGCTCGCCCGCTCGGCCGCTCGCCCGCTCGGCCGGCCGTCCGCATCCGGCCGCGCAGCCGTCCGGGCCTGGCAGCTGTCCGGGCCTGGCAGCTGTCCGGGCCTGGCAGGGCGGTTCGGTCGACTGCCCAGCAGTCCGCCCGCTCGCCCGCTCGACCGCCTGCTCGCCCGCTCGACCGACTGCCGGGCCGTCCGGCCGTCCGCGCCCGCCGCCCTGTCCGTCGTACGAGACCGGTGATATTGCCGATCCCCCGGACCGCCCCGACGGCCGACAGTGGCATCGCCAGTTCATCGGCGAGGTCCGTCCGGCGGATGTCCTGGGACGCGACCCCACGCGTTCCGGGCCGTGTGCGATCACCGGCCGGCTCCCTCGCCACGACGGAGAGGACGACTCCTCGTGCAGCAGAACCCCCACACCCACGCCGCCTCCCGGGCCGCGCGCCCGGCGTTCCGCGGCTCGCGGCGGCGGCTCGCGGGCGTCACGGCGGCCGTGGCCGCCGTCGTCGCGCTCAGCACCCTCACCAGCCCCGGCGCCCAGGCCGCCGACAACCCCTACGAGCGCGGCCCGGCGCCCACCGAGTCCAGCATCGAGGCACTGCGCGGCCCGTACTCCGTGGCGGACACCAGCGTCTCCTCGCTCGTGGTCAGCGGCTTCGGCGGCGGCACGATCTACTACCCGACCAGCACCAGCGACGGCACGTTCGGCGCCGTCGTGATCGCGCCCGGTTTCACCGCGTACCAGTCCTCCATGGCCTGGCTCGGTCCGCGGCTGGCCTCGCAGGGCTTCGTCGTGTTCACCATCGACACCAACAGCACGCTGGACCAGCCCTCCTCCCGCGGTCGCCAGATGCTGGCCGCCCTGGACTACCTCACCGAGCGCAGTTCCGTCCGCGGGCGGATCGACAGCAGCCGGCTCGGCGTCATGGGCCACTCGATGGGCGGCGGCGGCACCCTGGAGGCCGCGAAGTCACGGCCGTCCCTCCAGGCCGCGATCCCCCTGACACCGTGGAACACCGACAAGACCTGGCCCGAGGTCAGCACCCCGACACTGATCGTCGGGGCCGACGGCGACACCATAGCCCCGGTCTCCTCGCACTCCGAACCGTTCTACTCCAGCCTGCCGTCCCGGACGGACCGCGCCTATCTGGAGCTGAACGGCGCGTCCCACTTCTCGCCGAACACGTCGAACACGACGATCGCGAAGTACAGCATCTCCTGGCTCAAGCGGTTCATCGACAACGACACCCGCTACGAGCAGTTCCTGTGCCCGCTGCCCCGGCCGAGCCTGACCATCGAGGAGTACCGGGGCAACTGCCCGCACGGCTCCTGACGCTCTCGTCGGCACCAACCGGCACCAACCGGCACCAACCGGAACCAGTCGGCACCATCGGCGGCGGTCGCGGCACGTAGCGGCCGCCGCCGACGCGTTGTGCCGCCGCACGGCCCCGGGCCCGGAGCGCTGGGCCGCGGCACAGTGCGTGATTCGGGTCACGCGGTGCGCAGCCGCAGGTGACAGGGCCGACGCTCAGGCGGGCCGCGGCGGACCGACGGCTTCCGCGTCAGGTTACGCGCGCGTAACCTCCCGGGAATGACCGGAGAGACGACCGTACGCACGGCCGTGCGGATCCACGGCCGCAGCACGCAGCGGCAGGCGGTGCGCACCCTGCTGGAGGGTCTGCGCACGCACAGTGGCCACCTGGTCGTGGCCGGCGAGCCCGGGCTCGGCAGGACCACCCTCCTCGACTGGGCCGCCCGCTCCTTCCGGGCCGGTCCCGTACTCCGCCTCGGACCCGGCCCGGAGGGAGGCGCACGCGCCTTCGCCGCGGAACTGCTCGACACCCTGCGGGTGGCGGCCGGCGAGGCGCCTGTGCTCGTGTGCGTCGACGACGCGCATCTCTGGGACGCCCCGGCCCGGAACACCCTGGGCCGAGCGGTCGAGCACCTGCGCACCGTCGGCCGCGTCGGCCTGCTCCTCTCCGTCGCCGGACACCGCGCCGTCGATCCGGAGTACGCCCACCTGCCCGTCGTCCGCCTGCACCCGCTCGCACCACCGGAGGCGGACGCCCTGCTCGACGACGTGACCGACGGCGCCGTCGACCCGGGCGTCCGCGAGGAGCTGCTGGTCGAGGCGGAGGGGAACCCGGCACTGCTCCTCGCCCTCGTCCGCCGGCTGTCACCCGCCGAACTGCGCGGGCACCGGCCCCTGCTCAGGCCCCTGGCCGACGCCGGGGTGCTGGCGGAGGTGGCGGGCAGGGCGCTGACCGGCCTGTCCGCGGAGGCGCGGGACCTGCTGTTGACGGTGGCGGCGGCCGTACGGGCGTCGGACGGACCGGACGTCGACGCCGCCCCGGTCCTCGACGCCGTACGGCACCTGCGGCCGGCGTCCGCACCGGACCCCTCCCTGCAACCGCTTCCCGCGCCGCTCGCCCTGGCCGGCGACCGGCTCCGTTTCCACGGCCCGCTGGTCCGCCGTACGGTCCACGCCACCGCCGCCCCCGACCGGCGCCGCGCCGTGCACGGCGCGCTGGCCGACGTGCTGGAGAGCGGCGGACATCCGCTCCCGGGACTGCTGCACCGTTCCTGGTCCCTGACCGGCCCGGCGTCCGCGCCCGCGCTTGCGGACCGGCTGGCGGCGGTGGCCGCCGACCGCACGGTGCCAGCCTCGCACCGGCTGCGCGCGACGGCGTACGCCCGTGCCGCCGAGCTGACGGACGACGGCACGGCCCGGGCGGAGCGGTACACGGCCGCGGCCGAGCAGGCCCTCCTCGCCGGACGCCCCGACCGGGCACGTCCGCTGCTGGCCGCGGCCCGTGGCTGCGCCGCACCGGCCGGAGCACGGGGGCGGGCCGAGCTGGTGCGCGGCCTGACGGAGCTCCGGGACGGCCCCGTCGGTGACGCCCACCAGTCCCTGCTGCTGGCCGCGTCCATGCTCGCCGAGGACGCTCCCGCCGACGCCGCGACCGCCGTCCTGGCAGCCGCCGACGCGGCCTGGGCGGCGGGCGACCTGCCGGCCTGCCTCGCCACACTCGCGCCCGAACCGCCCCACTCGCACGAGCACCCGGATCCCCGGCTCGCCGGTGCCCCGCACAACGAGGCACCGCCTGCGCCCCACGAGGCACCGCCTGCGCCCCACGAGGCACCGCCTCCGCACAACGAGGCGAAGCTCCCGTACAACGCGGCACCGCCCCCGCACCCCCGGGAGGCAAGGCCCCCGGACGGAGCTGCCGTGCCGCGTGGTGCGGGAAGACCGCCGCGACGGGGGGAGGACACCGCCGCACGGCCCGCGGGGGCGCCCGACCCGGCTGCCGGGGCTCGGCACGGAAGCCCGGGCGAGCCCGCCGGACCGCCCCCGGACACGGTGCGCGACGTCCGCGTCGGTATGCGGGCGCTGCTCGAAGGGCGGCTCGACCGGGCCGCCGTACCGCTCGGGCGGGTCGTGGAACGGGCCAGGAGCGACGACCGCCCCGAGGGGCTGCTGCGGTCGGCGTCGGCCGCGTTGCTGCTCGGGGACGTGGACGCCGCCCGCCGGGCCGGGGCGCGGGCCCTGGCCGCCGCCCGGCAGCTCGGGTCGGACGCGCTGGTGCCGCGGGCACTGGAGTACCTCGCCTACGCCGAACTCCGCGCCGGCCGGCACCCGCAGGCCCGCACCCACGCGGAGGAGGGACTGCGCACAGCGCTGCGCGCGGGGCAGCGCAACACGGCGGCCCACCACCGGGCGGTGCTGGCCCTCGCGGCGTCGATCGAGGAGGAGCCGGACGTCGTCGCCCGGCATGTGACGGCCGCGCTGGCCACCGCCAGGCGCCACGGACTGGCCCAGACGGCCACCTTGGCGGAGTGGGCGGCGGCCCGGGCCGACCTGGGGCGGGGACGCCCCTTCGACGCCGCCGACCGGCTCGGACTCCTGGTCCTGCCCGGACCCGGGCGCGGGCACTTCGCCGTGTGGCGGCTCGCCGTGCCGTGCTTCGTGGAGGCCGCGGTCCTCGCCGGCCGCCACGAGGACACCGGTGCGGTCCTCGCCGACTTCGCCGACTGGGCCGCGTTCGGCGCCGATGGGCAGGCCGCCGCCCAGCTGGCCCGCTGCCACGCCCTGCTCGCCCCGCCGGACCGCGCCGACGACCTCTACCGGCACGCGCTCGCCCGGCACGACGAGGCGGGCGGCGACTTCGAACGGGCCCGCACCGCGCTGCTGTACGGCAAGTGGCTGCGCCGGCGGCGCAGGCCGCGCGAGGCCCGCGGCCGCCTCGGCGCCGCGCTGGCCGGCTTCGACCGCTGCGGCGCCGGCGTCTGGGCGGCGCAGGCGCGCGGCGAGCTGCGGGCGCTCGGGGCGGCGTCACACGGCGGGGACGCCGGGGCGCTGACCCGCCTCACGCCACAGCAGCTGCGCATCGCGCGGCACGTCGCCGACGGCGCCACCAACCGGGAGGTCGCGCTGACCCTCGCGGTGAGCACCCGCACCGTCGACTACCACCTCCGCAAGGTCTTCGCCGCGCTCGGTGTACGGTCCCGCCTGGAGCTGGCCCGCATGGTCGAGCAGGCCGAACACGCCGGACCGGCGGAAAAGACCGGTGCACAACCCTAGGGACCGACCAGACGGTATGTCATCCTTCGGGACAGGACGAGTCAGGGGGCATGCCCGGCACGGGCGAACGGCCCGTCGCGGGGCGCCCCCGCAAGCCCTGGCCCGGGGAGGACCGCGATGCAGCACGCCGTAAGGTCACGAGCAGCGATCCGCACCGGGCTGACGCCCGTTCCGCGTCCGCGGACCCCGAGCGTCGCGTCGTTGATGGACGCCGACGCCCTGCGCGTCCTGCACCGGGCCGCCCGCGCCCTGCTCGACGACCTGCCGGACCTGACCGACCGGCTGGTGGCCCTGCTGCGGGAGCAGGAGCCGGCGTACCGCGCGGCCATCACAAGGGACCCCACCGCCACCTGGCAGGAGGCCCACCGCTCGCTGCGGCACAGCGTGGCCTCGCTGCTCGACCCGCGCGGCGCGCGGGACGCGGCCCGCCGGTGCTCCTGGCGGGTCGGCGCCACCCGTGCCGAGCAGGGACTCCCACTGGACGCCCTGCTGCACGCCTTCCGCCTCGGAGGCGCCCTGGTGTGGCAGAGGCTCGTCGAGGAGACCTCCAGGGCCGCGCCCGAGGACGTACGGCTCCTCGTGCACGTGGCCGCCGACGTGTGGAACTTCGTCGACGAGCACTGCACCGTCGTCGCCGACGCCTACCGGCAGACCGAGTGCCAGATCGGCCGGCGTCGCGAGAACCGGGCCCGGCAGCTGGCGGCCGGCCTGCTCGACGGCACCAGCCGCATCGCCGACCTGCCCGAGGCCGCCCAGGTGTTGGCCCTTCCGGAGCAGGGCCGGTACCTCGTCGTCGCCGTCGCCGGCGTGCACCCCGCGCGGTCCGACGCCGCCCGCGCCGCAGCCGTACCGTCCGGCACCCGCGTCCACTGGCACGCAGGGGCGGAGGTCGACCACGGCATCGTCCTGATCGGCGCCGGTGACGACGGGCTCCCGGAGCCGGCGGAGTCCGAGCAGGAAGCCGGGCGACGCGCCCCCGTCCCCGGCCTCCGGATCGGCGTCGGCAGCGCGGTCGACGGACTCGCCTGCGTCGGCGACGCCCGCAGGCTGGCGGACACCGCGCTGGACATCTGCCCCGAGGCCGGCGGCACGGTCCGGCTCGACGACCACCTCCCCGCCGCCCTGGTCGTCTCCAGCCCCGAACTCGGCCGGGCCCTCGCCGAGAGGGTCCTCGGCCCCCTGCTGCGCCTGGAGCCCGCCGACCGGGAGGTCCTGCTGGACACCCTCACCACCTGGCTCGACTGCGACGGCTCGGCGCAGCGGGCCGGTGAACGCCTCTACTGCCACCGCAACACGGTCCTCAACCGTCTCCGCCGCTGCGAGCAGCTGACCGGCCGGTCCCTGGCCCGCCCGGCCGACGTGGTGGAGATGAGCCTGGCCCTGACCGCCCGGCACGTCCTGCGCGACTGAGGGGCGCGCGGTCCCGGCGCCCGCCGGGCTCCGGCCCGGCAATGTACGCACCCCGAGCCGACGCAGCCCGCGTGCCGGGAGGGCCGGCGCGGGGCAAGGGGCGTCCGGTGCGGACTGCCGGGGCGACTCGGCTTCGGTTCCCCCGGCGCGCGGGCAGGGGGCGGTGCCGCGGCAGGCCCTGGCCCTCTCGCGCTCGCACGTGCGTGATGGCGCCGCCTGCCGCCTGCCGCCTGCCGCCTGCCGCCTGCCGCCTGCCGCCTGCCGTGTGCGGTCTGCCGCCTGCCGGGGGACTGTGCGCGCCTCGGTGATCGTACGGTCCTCGGCGGGCCGGGGCGCCCGGTCTGGGCGTCCGCACAGAGTCTCCGGTCCGGGACTGGGACGCCGCAGCGACCCTGGCCGCGGCTCTGTACCGCCACCGGTGCGCGTGCTGTCGTGAGCTCCCCCTTTCCCGTCACCGTGCCGGCCTCGGCACGGTCCGAAGGAGCCGTGATGCCCGCAGCACCACCGGACGGCGAGCCCGCGCTGCACGTCGAGAGCCTCGACGTGACGTACGGGCGCGCACTGTCCGCTCTCCGTTCCGTGTCCCTGACCGTCCCGCACGGCGGCGTGGTAGCGCTGCTCGGTGCCAACGGCGCCGGCAAGACGACGCTGCTGCGGGCCGTGTCGGGCACACTGCGCCTGCACCGCGGCGCGATCACGGCCGGCCGCG
Source organism: Streptomyces sp. WG5 (assembly GCF_049974565.1). NCBI lineage: Bacteria > Bacillati > Actinomycetota > Actinomycetes > Kitasatosporales > Streptomycetaceae > Streptomyces > Streptomyces sp. WG5. The sequence continues at coordinate 66,754 of NZ_JBNGGC010000033.1, forward strand.
TCCGCTACGGCGACACGGTCCTCGACGGCCGGGACCCGGTCGCCGCCGTACGCGCCGGAGTCGTGCAGGTACCCGAGGGCAGGCGGGTGTTCGCCGGACTCACCGTCGACGAGAACCTGCGGGCCGGCGGGCTGGGTCTCAACCGGCGCGCCCCGGCGCAGGTCCGCGAGGCCCGGGAGCGGGTCTTCACCCTCTTCCCGCGGCTCGCCGAGCGCACGCGCCAGGCCGCCGGCCTGCTGTCCGGCGGCGAGCAGCAGATGCTGGCCATCGGCCGAGCCCTGATGGCCGCACCCCGCCTGCTCCTCCTCGACGAACCCTCCCTCGGCCTCGCCCCGCTGATGGTGGACCGCATCGCCGAGGTCGTCCGAGAGATCAACACCCAGGGCACCGCCGTACTGCTCGTCGAGCAGAACGCCGGCATGGCGTTGTCCCTCGCGGAACACGCCCACGTCCTGGAGGTCGGCGAGGTCCGGCTGTCCGGGCCCGCCGGTGAACTCGCGCGCACGGACGCCGTACGCCGCCTCTACCTGGGCGACACCACCGACACCACCGACACCACCGAGACCACCGAGACCACCGAGACCACCGAGACCACCGAAGGCAAGGGGGCCGCGTGACCACCCGTACCGCGGCGCCGCCCGCGCTCGAGGTCCGCGACGTGACCGTGCGCTTCGCCGGCCTCGTCGCCCTCGACGACGTCTCCTTCACGGTCGCCCCGGGCACCGTGCACGCCGTCATCGGCCCCAACGGCGCGGGCAAGTCGACCTGCTTCAACGTCCTGTCGGGGCTGTACCGGCCCACCGCCGGCACGGTACGGCTCGGCGACGCCGAGCTCACCCGGCTCGCCCCGCACAGGATCGCCGCCCTCGGGGTGGCCCGCACCTTCCAGAACATCGTCACCACCCAGGGCACCGTCGCCGACAACCTGATGCTCGGCCGCCACGCCCTGTCCCGCGCCGGCTTCGCGGCCAGCGCCCTGCGTCTGCCGCGCGCCGTGCGCGAGCAGCGCGACCATCTCGCCAAGGCCCGTGAGATCGCCGAACTCACCGGCCTGGGACCCCACTTCGACGCACCCGTCGCCCTGCTGTCCTACGGCGACCGCAAGCGGGTCGAACTCGCCCGCGCCCTCTGTCTGGAGCCCCGTGTACTGCTGCTCGACGAACCCGTGGCCGGCATGAACGCCGCCGAACGCACCCGCATGACCGAGGTCGTCCGGGAGATCCGGGCCGAACTCGGCCTGTCCGTCGTGCTGGTCGAGCACGACATGGGCCTGGTCATGAGGCTCGCCGACGAGGTCACCGTCCTCGACTTCGGCAAGGCCATCGCCCACGGCACCCCCGGCGAGGTCCGCCGCGACCCCGAGGTGCTGCGCGCCTATCTCGGCACCGGTGCCACCGGGGAGGACGCGGCATGACCGGCTTCCTCGACAACCTCCTCAACGGCCTCGCGCTCGGCTCGGTCTACGCCCTGATCGCGCTCGGCTTCGTCACCATCTTCAAGGCGTCCGGAGTCCTGAGCTTCGCCCACGGCTCGCTCCTGCTGCTCGGCGGCTACCTCGTCGCCGTCCTCCACGACGACATCGGATTCGCCGGGGCGCTGGCCGTCGCGGTCCTCGTGACGGCGGCCGTGGCCGGGGTGCTGGACCGGCTGGTGCTGCAGCGCGTCGGAACCGACCCGCAGGCCGCCCACGTCCAGACCATCGTCACCATCGGCATCGACATCGTCCTGGTGACCGACCTGGCCCGGCGCATCGGCGGCGATCTGCTGCCGCTCGGCGACCCCTGGGGCAACTCGGTGACCGACCTGGGCCCGGTGACCGTCGCCGACAGCCGCATCGCCGCGATCCTGGTGTCCGCCCTGGCCATCGGCGGCGCCTTCGCCCTCTTCCGGTTCACGCCCTGGGGCCTGTCGCTGCGCGCGGCGGCCGAGGACGGCGAGGCCGCCGCCCTCATGGGCGTACGGCTGACCCGCGTACGCACCGTCGCCTGGTGCCTGGCCGGCGGACTCGCCGCGCTCGCCGCGGTCTTCCTGGTCGCCTTCCCCGCGCCGGGACTGGAGCGCACCACCGGGCAGATAGCCCTGAAGGCCTTCCCGGCCGCCATCCTCGGCGGCATGGCCTCCCCGGTCGGCGCCCTGGTCGGCAGCATGCTGATCGGCCTCACCGAGGCCTTCGTCGCCGGCTACCAGTCCGATCTGCACGTCCTCGGCGAGGGATTCGGCGACGTCGCCCCGTACGCCGTGATGGTGCTGGTCCTCCTGGTACGCCCCACCGGACTGTTCGCGGCGAAGGGAGCGGCCCGTGTCTGACCTGCGCCCGGTCCTCGTGAAGCGCGGCGGGCTCCTGCTGCCCGCCCTCCTCCTGTGCGCCCTGCCCTTCTACCTGGACGCCTTCTGGCTGCGCATCGGCCTGTTCTCCATGGCCGCGGCCATCGGAGCCGTCGGGCTCGGACTGCTCAGCGGCACCGCCGGGCAACTCTCCCTCGGCCACGCCTTCTTCCTCGCCGTCGGCGCCTACGGCTACGTATGGCTGGCGGGCGAGAACGGACCGGGGCTGCCGCCCGCCGTCGCGCTCGTCCTCGCCGTGCTGCTCGCCGGGGCCGCGGGCGGACTGTTCAGCCCCGTCGCCGGCCGGGTGAAGGGCATCTACCTGGGCGTGGCCACCCTCGCCCTGGTCTTCCTCGGCCACCACGTCCTGCTCACCGCGGACTCCGTCACCGGCGGTTTCAACGGCAGTTCGGTGCCGCCTCTGGAGCTCGGCGGATTCACCTTCGCCGAGTCCGACCCGGAACTCACCGTCCTGGGCGTGCCGTTCGGCGCCGAGGAACGGCTCTGGTACCTGGGCCTGGCCCTGTTCGCGCTCACCTGGTTCACCGCGCGCGGACTGCTGCGCGGACGCCCCGGACGGGCCCTGGTGGCGCTGCGCGACAGCGAGACCGCGGCGTCCGTGATGGGCGTGCACGTGGCGAAGTACCGCTCGGCGGCGTTCGTCGTCTCCTCGATGTACGCGGGCCTCGCCGGCGTCCTGCTCGCGCTCTCCTTCCGCCGCGTGGTACCCGACTACTTCTCCCTCCTCCTCTCCGTCGACTACCTCGCCATGATCGTCATCGGCGGCCTCGGCTCCGTGGCCGGCGCCACCGCCGGCGCCGTCTTCGTCACCGCGCTGCCCCTGCTGATGACGCGCTACGCCGACCAGTTGCCGCTGGTGGCGGCCCCGGGCTCCGGCGACGGCTCCATCGGCCCGACCGAGGCCTCCCGCTACCTGTACGGCGCGGCGATCGTCGTGATCCTGCTCTACGCCCCCGACGGTCTGCACGGGCTGGCCCGCCGCACCCGCGCCCGTCTGCGCCGCAAACCACCCGTCACCGGCCCGCCCGACGCCTCAGCCACGCCCCGGACCCCCGACAGCACCGTACGAGCCAAGGAGCACACCCCGTGAACGTCACGCACACCAGGCCCCGCACCATCCGGACCGCCGCCCTGGCCGCGGCACTGGCCGCCGTGCTGCTCGCGGGCACCGCCTGCAGCACCAAGGGGGACGGCGGGAGCACCGACGACGGCGCCGACGGCGTCAAGGCCGGTCCCGGAGTCAGCGACGAGGCCATCAAGCTCGGCGCGCTGACCGACCTCACCGGCCCCTACGCCACCCTCGGCAAGTCCATCGTGCAGGCCCAGCAGATGTGGGCCGACGAGACCAACGCCGCGGGCGGCATCTGCGGGCGCAAGGTCGAGATCGTCGTCAAGGACCACGGATACGACGTGCAGAAGGCGGTCACCGCCTACGCCGACATCTCCCCGGACGTCGTCGCCCTGCCCCAGGTCATCGGCTCACCGGTGGTCGCGGCCCTGCTCGACGACATCCAGCGGGACAGCATGCTGACCTTCCCGCAGGCCTGGGCCGCCTCCCTGCTCGGCATGGACGCCGTCCAGGTCCTCGGTACCACCTACGACCTCGACATGATCGCCGCCGTCGACTTCCTCACCCGCACCAAGAAGATCGCCAAGGGCGACACGATCGGCCACGTGTACTTCGAGGGCGACTACGGCGCCAACGCGCTGGAGGGCTCGGAGTGGGCCGCCGAGCAGGCGGGGATCAAGGTGGCCGGTCAGAAGATCAAGGCCACGGACACCGATCTGACCGCGCAGGTGTCGGCGCTCAGCAAGGCCGGGGTGAAGGCGGTCCTGATCAGCGCGGGCCCCGCCCAGACCGCCTCCCTCGCCGGCGTGGCCGCCGCCCGGGGCCTGACGGTGCCGATCGTCAGCAGCGCACCCGGCTACTCCCCGCAGCTGATGAAGACTCCCGCGGCACCGGCGCTGGAAGCCATGGTCCACGTGGTCAGCGCCGCACCGGCGGTCAGCTCCGACCTGCCGGGCGTCAAGAAGATGGTCGCCTCCTACGGCAAGAAGTACCCGGGTCAGCCGGTCGACTCCGGCGTGCTCTCCGGGTACAACGCCGCCCAGCTCATGGGAGCCGACCTCAAGAAGGCCTGCGAGGGCGGCAGTCTCACCCGCGAAGCCGTGGTGAAGGCGCACCGCTCGCAGAAGAACGCCGACACCGGCCTCGGCACGCCGCAGAACTTCACCTACGTGACCGAGCCGGCCAGCCGGTCCACCTACGTGCTGAAGCCCGACGCCGAGGCCGTGGGCGGCCTGGTCGGAGTGGAGGAGGCCCACCAGGCCCCCGGCGCCGACGCGTACCTGGCCGCCCGCGGCTGACCGACCCGAGCGGCCGTCAAGTCCCGTGTCACACCGCCCTCTTGACGGCCGCTCCGTCCGACCGCTGGTTTCCCTGAAGACCAGGTCCCTAGGATGTACTCTCTGTCATGCCGGTGCAGTTGGCGCGGTACGGAGCTGGGGGAACGATGCAAGCCGACAAGCAGTTGTCCAAGGAGATCGACGCCAACGTGCCCACGGCCGCGCGCATGTACGACTACTACCTGGGTGGCAAGGACAACTACGCGGCCGACCGGGCGGCGGTCGGGGAGCTCGACAAGGTCGTCCCCAGTACCCGGCGGCTCGCGCTGAACAACCGGCGCTTCCTGCACCGGGTGGTGAGGACCCTGGCGGAGGACTACGGAATCCGCCAGTTCCTGGACCACGGCTCCGGCCTGCCCACCCAGGACAACGTGCACCAGGTCGCGCAGCGCGTCGCTCCCGACTCCCGCGTCGTCTACATAGACAACGATCCGATGGTGCTGGTCCACGGTCGGGCGCTGCTGGACCAGAACGACCGGACCGCCGTCATCCACGCCGACATGCGTGCGACGGAGGAGATCCTCTCCCACCCGGACACCCAGCGACTGATCGACTTCTCGCAGCCGGTGGCCGTGCTGTTCAACTCGGTCTTCCACTGCATCCCTGACAGCGACACCGACGGTCCGCCGGCGGTCGTCCGCCGCGTGACCGAGCGGCTGGTGCCCGGGAGCTACGCGGTGATGTGCCAGCTGGTCAGCGAGAACGACGAGGTGCGGAAGTACGTCACGGACTTCATGAACCAGGTGACGCAGGGGAACTGGGGCCGGGTGCGCGAGCCGAAGGACGTCGAGGCCCTCTTCGAAGGCATGGACATCATGGATCCCGGCCTGGTGGAGGTCTCCACCTGGCGTCCGGACAGTGAGGTGGTTCCGCGTCAGCTCACCGACGAGTGGATCGAGTTCGGCGGCCTGGGCCGCATCCGCTAGCGGCGTGCACGCCGACGGATGGACCGGGGCAGGCGTGAGGCGCGCGGCCCCGCTCTGACGGCGCCGTTCCGCTACTTCGCGGGGTAGCGCTGCTCCATCGTCTCGCGCAGCATCTCCAGTGACTCGCGCGGAGTCAGCGCCTCGTCCGCCAGGCGGTCCAGCGCGACCCGGTACTCCTCGGTCTCGTCGCGGTCCTCGAGGAAGTTGGCGCTCTTGATGTGTTCCAGATAGACCACGTCGGGCAGCTCGATGCCGCCGAAGCGAAGATAGGTGACGGGTATCGCGGGTGCGGACGCGTTCGTCACGTCCAGCGGCACGATCTGCAGCGTCACATGGGGTTGTCCGGCCATCTCGACGAGATGCGCGAGCTGTTCCCGCATGACCTCGCGGCTGCTCAGCACACGGAGCAGTACGGACTCGTCGATGATCGCCCAGAGCTGCGGGGCATCGCCGCGGTGCAGCAACTCGGCGCGCCGCATGCGCAGTTCGACCCGGCGCTGGACCTCGCCCGCCGACGCGTTCGGCAGGCCCCGCTGGACCACGGCCCGGGTGTAGGCCGCCGTCTGGAGCAGGCCGGGGACGTACTGGATCTCGAAGGTCCGGATGGTCGCCGCGGCCTCCTGCAGGCCGACCAGACGGTCGAACCACTCGGGCATCAGACGTTTGTCGTACCGCTGCCACCAGCCCGGTTCACCGGCGCGCTGCAGCAGTTTGACCAGTACCGAGGCCTCGTAGGCGTCGGTGCCGTACCGCTCCAGCAGCGCACGGACGTCGGCCTCCGCCGGGGGCCTGCGGCCCTTTCCCGACTCGATGCGGGAAAGCTTCGCCGCGCTGAACGCCAGGTCGCGTGCCGCCTGTTCCTGGGAGAGCCCGGCATCCTCACGGAAGCCCGCCAGCTGAACACCGATGAGCATCTTCAGCAGAGTCGGAGCCGGCTCGGCCCGGTCCAGATAGGGTTCGAGGCGGGACAGGCGATGCGATGCGGCGGACATCCTGGCTCCCAGCAGAGCGGCAGACTTGAGAAACCACACTATCTCATCGCCTCGGTGGCCGCCGCGTCTGCGGTCGAAGAACGGGTGGTCGGCCTCGGTCGCGACGGCCGACGCTCCTCGGTGACCACTGCCGCCTCAGAGCAGGTGGTCGAACTCGCCCTCCTTCGCCCCGGCGAGGAAGGCGGCCACCTCGGCGGAGGTGTAGACGAGCGCGGGGCCGTCGGGATCACGGGAGTTGCGCATCGCGATGCCTCCGTCCACGAGGGCGACCTCTATGCAGTTGCCCTCGGCGTTGCTGTGCCGGCTCTTCGTCCAAGAGGCGTTCAGCGAGCTGGCCTGCACTCCGTTGCGCACTGGTGGCACCGCGGTCTCCTTGCCGTGCGGGGGAGTCGGGTCGGGTTCTGTCGGTCCCGGCGCGCTCCCGTCCGATTTCTTTCGTGCAATTTCTCGTGCAATTGCACGCGAGCGCTGTCAGCGTGGATAATAGCCGTGGCGTCAACCCCTTGGTCGGCGGCCTGTTCTGACGTCACATCAGGGAGATGTCGTGTCGTCACCTGCGCATCCAACACTCCGGCCGTCCGGCGAACCCGCGTCACGGGCAGGCGTGGCGAGCCGGTTCGCGAAGCTTCCGGGTACGGCGCGATCGGCCGCCGGTCGGGACGGGGGGCGGTTCCCCGCCGCGCGTGGGAAGTGCTGCGCGCCGGGCGGCGAGGCCCGCTTCGGTGGGGCCTCGTGCCGTGTCCCGGGGGCGAGCTGTCCGCCCGGACCCGCCCGCAGGACACGCGGGGCGGCCGGTCTTTCGGCCGGTACGCCGTCCCCGTGCTCACCCGGATCGCCCCCGACGCCGGGGCGCACACCTGGCCGCCGGTGATGCCCGGCGCCCCTGAGGCCGGGGCCGGACTCGCTCCGGACGCCGTCCGCCTGACGCCGGCCGTCTCCGATCTCGGCGGCAACGCGCCCGTGTTCACCCCGTCCGGCGGCTCCGCGCCCCAGGAGCACGGACGCGGCCCGCGCCGCGTCGACGCCCTCGCGGAGACACGGGGACCGACCCCCGGGCCCCCGGCGTCCAGGACGCTCCGGGGCAAGTCGCCGACCCGTCCCCTCACCTGACCCGACTGCCGCGGAAGGGCCCCACACCATGCGCAGCGCTCCGACACCCGAGCCGAGCACCCAGCGCGCCGACCGTCCCGCTCAGCCGCCCGTCTCGTCCCGGCCCGCCGCGCCCCTGGCGGGGCTGGACGGCGTGCCCTGGAGCGAGATCCAGGACTCCAGCGGCTCGGCCGCGGCCATCCCCCGGCTGCTGCGCAAGGTCGCCTCGGGCGACGCGGAAACCGCCGGCGCAGCCCTCGGCGATCTGCGGAAACGCATCTGCCAGTACGGCTTCGTCGTCGAACAGGCGACCGCCGCCACCGTTCCCTTCCTGTGGGAACTGGCGCAGCGGCCCCAGGTGAGCTGCCGGGCACAGATCATCCAGCTGCTCAAGAACATCGCGGACGCCCGGCAGTGGGAGACCACCGCCACCGTCTACCCCAAACTGCTCAACCACCGGGAGAACCCCGTGGCATGGGAGCGCGCCGCACGGCAGGCCGTCCGTGCCCGGCGCGGTGAGCTGGGCCGGCTGCTGGCCGAGGACGACAGCGAGATCACGCGGGCCACGACCGAACTGGCCCGCACGCTCGGAGACTGAATCCGGCACGGCGGACCGAGATCCGCACACTCGGAGACCGGGACCCGCGCCCTCCACGGGGGAGAAGGCGCGGGTCTCCTTCCGACGTACCGCGACGTGCCGGCGTAGCGACGCTCGACGCCTTGCGACCTACCGGCTGGACGCATTGACGCCTTGTGACGTTCCGGCTTGACGCATCGACGGTCTGCCACGTACCGACGCATCGACGTACCGCGGCGTACCGGCCTGCGGGACGGTGTGGCGTACTCCTTGCCGAAGAGGTAGGAAAGCGCGGGGAGAAAGCGCTTGCCCCACTCGGTCACCAGGAGGACCACGTCGATGGCGTCGCCGCCCGAAAAACCGCTCGACCACCGCTACCGGGGCGAACACCCCATACGCACGCTCGTCTACCTGTTCCGCGCAGACCGTCGCCGCCTGGCCGGGGCGGTCGCCGTCTTCACCGTCAAGCACAGCCCCGTCTGGCTGCTGCCCCTCATCACCGCGTCCATCATCGACACCGTCGTCCAGCACGGTCCGATCGGCAACCTGTGGGCCAGTACCGGGATCATCATGTTCATCCTGGTGGTCAACTACCCGCTGCACGTGCTGTACGTCCGCCTCCTGTACGGCAGCGTGCGCCGCATGGGCACCGCTCTGCGCTCCGCACTGTGCACGCGCATGCAGCAGCTCTCCATCGGCTACCACTCGCGCGTCAGCGCCGGCGTCCTGCAGGCCAAGGTCGTGCGGGACGTGGAGACGGTGGAGCAGATGGTCCAGCAGACCGCCGAGACGGGGCTCGGCGCGTTCACCGTACTCACCGGCGGTCTCGTCATCATCGCCGTGCGCACACCGGAGTTCCTGCCCGTCTTCCTCGTCGTCGTCCCCGCCGCCTCCCTCCTGGTGGCCCGGCTCCGCGCCCGGCTGCGCACCCACAACGAACACTTCCGCCACGAGGTGGAAGCCCTGTCCTCCCGGGTCACGGAGATGACCCGGCTCATCCCGGTCACCCGCGCCCACGGCCTGGAGGGCAAGGCGCTGCGCCGCATGGACGGCACCCTGGACCGCCTGCTGACCTCCGGCAACCGCCTGGACCTGGTCAACGGCCGCTTCGGCTCCCTGGCCTGGGTCGTGCTCAACGTGGTCGGCGTGCTGGTCCTCGCGGGCGCCGCGCTGATCTCGTACTACGACGTGTGGGGAGTCACGGCGGGTGACGTCGTCATGCTCAGTGCCTTCCTGACCACCCTCACCAACTCCACGACAACGTTGGCAGGGCTGGCCCCGGTCATCACGAAGGGGCTGGAGTCCGTCCGTTCGGTCGGCGAGGTGCTGCAGGCTCCCGAGCTGGAGGACAACGAGGGCAAGGCCGAGCTCACCTCGCTGCGCGGAGCCGTCACCTTCGAGGGCGTCGGACACGTCTACGAGAGCGACGGGCGGCCCGCGGTCAGCGACTTCACGCTCGCGGTCCGGCCCGGCGAGACCGTCGCGCTGGTGGGCGCGTCCGGGGCGGGCAAGTCCACCGTGCTCAACCTGGTCATCGGCTTCCTGCGCCCGACCTCGGGCCGGCTGCTGCTCGACGGCACCGACATGAACACCCTCGACCTGCGCACCTACCGGCGCTTCGTCTCGGTGGTGCCGCAGGAGTCCATCCTCTTCGACGGCACGATCCGGGAGAACGTCGCCTACGGCATGGACGACGCCGACGAGGAGACGGTGCGTGCGGCACTGCGCGACGCCAACGCCCTGGAGTTCGTCGACCGGCTGCCGCAGGGCCTCGACACCCTGGTCGGCGAGCACGGCGCACGGCTCTCCGGTGGCCAGCGCCAGCGCCTGGCCATCGCCCGGGCCCTGATACGGGACCCCAAGGTGCTCATCCTCGACGAGGCCACCTCGGCGCTGGACACCCGCTCGGAGGCGCTCGTCCAGCAGGCACTGGCCCGGCTGCTGCGCGGACGCACCACGTTCGTCGTGGCGCACCGGCTGTCCACCGTGCGGGGCGCGGACCGGATCGTGGTGATGGGCGACGGCCGGATCGAGGAGACCGGCACCCACGAGGAACTCCTGAGCCGGGGAGGGGCGTACACGGCACTGCACAGCGGCCAGGTCGCCTGACGGGCGCATCGGCGCCCCGGCGGCCCCGCGTCCCGGCGGCCTCGCGTCCCGGCGGCCTCGAAGCCCCGCGGCTCGCGGCCCGGCGCCCCGGCGGTCAGGTGGTCCGGCGGTCCGCGCCCCGGGCATCAGGCCCCGGCCGGTGCCGTGCCGGCAGCCCGGGCGGTGAGGTCCGCCGGCCGGGCCCGCCGCCTCCTCGCCCGAGGGAAGCCCTTCCGACCGGACAGGAGACGACGAAATTCCGTCAATTGCGAGCAAGGGTGCGCACGGTGTGAATGCTTCGGGCAGGTTCGGGCATACGCAGCGAAACTCGAGAGAGGGGCGCTTCGTGCTCGAACCGGACCCGAAGGTCGTCAGGACGTTGCTGACGCGGTACGCGTCACTGCGGATCGCTCAGGCGGAGGGGGAGAGGCCGGCGGCGGCGCGCGAGCTGGCGGACGTCAGCTACACGCTGTGCGTGATGATGGCGACGACCAGCATCCACGACGCGGTGGCCAAGGCGGACGCGCTGCTGCTCGCCAAGGGACGGACGCCGGGCGCCGTCCGCACGGCGGACCCGGACGGGGAGAGCGGTTTGTCGCTGGCCGTGTGACACCGCGTACGCGGGCCTGCCTCGAGGACCGGGCCGACGGCTCCGGGCCGATCCGCGAGGCGGGCCCTACGCGTGGCCCGCCGGAGCGGCCGGCTTCCCGTGGAACGACGCGCGATAGGCGTTCGGAGTGGTGCCGACCACCCGGCGGAACCGCTCCCGGAAGGCGGTGGGAGAGCCGAACCCCGCCTGCCGCGCGATCCGTTCGATCGGGTGGTCGCTGTTCTCCAGCAGGTACTGGGCGCGCCGCACCCGTGCCCGCAGCAGCCACTGCAGCGGTGTGGTGCCCGTCTGTTCGCGGAACCGGCGGCTGAAGGTGCGCTCGCTCATGCCCGAACGCGCCGCCATCGCCCCGAGGGTGACCTCCTCGGCCAGGTTGTCCTCGATCCACTCCAGCAGGGGTTCCAGGTCCGAGCCCCGCGGCACGGGCGGGTGCTCGTGCACGATGAACTGGGCCTGCCCGCCCTCCCGTTCCAGCGGTACGACGCACATCCGGGCGGCATGCGCGGCGACGGCCGACCCCAGGTCCCGGCGGATCATGTGCAGGCACATGTCCAGGCCGGCGGCGGCGCCCGCCGAGGTGAGGATCTGTCCGTTGTCGACGTAGAGCACGTCCGGCTGCACCTGAACGCGTGGGTAGCGGCGGGCCAGTTCCGGTGCGGCGATCCAGTGGGTGGTGGCCCGCAGCCCGTCCAGCAGCCCTGCCTCCGCGAGGACGAAGGCGCCCACGCACACGGAAGCGATCCGCGTGCCGGCACCGGCCGCCCGCCGCAGCGCCTCGAGAACGCGGTCCGAGGGCGGGCCGTGCTCCTCCGAGCGGCCCGGCACGATGATCGTATCGGCGGACTCCAGTGCCTCCAGGCCCCGGTCGATACGGAGGGCGAGCCCGTCCGTGCGCACCTCGGGCGACTCCGCGCACAGGCGGACCTGGTACGGGCTGCGCCCGTCGGGCAGCCGCGTCCAGTCGAACGTCTGCATGGGCGCCGCCATGTCGAACGGCACCACGTCGTCGAGGACCAGGATCACCACCGCGTGCATGGCCGCCACGATAGGCCGGTTCCCGCCGGGCGCAGAACCCCCGGTACAGCCCTTGTCCCGCCTCGTTCCGCCGGACACCTCCTGGTGAGGGCGTTGGCGGGAATCCGTTGGAAGCTGTCGTTTCAGCCGCTGTGCGATCATCCGGCCGCTTCCTAACGTGGCTCCCATCGCATCGCCCGCCACTGCCTTCCGGAGCCCCGACCGATGACCAAGATCCTGCTGTCACTCCACGTCCTGGCCGCCATCATCGCCATCGGGCCCGTCACCGTCGCGGCCAGCATGTTCCCGCCGGCCGCCCGACGGGCGGTGGTGGCGCTGCCCGAGGGGGCCGGGGGCGGCATCGACGCGGGGGACGTGGGCACCGTCCGGCTGCTCCACCGCATCTGCCGGGTCTACGCCGGCCTCGGCATCGCGGTGCCGGTGCTCGGCCTCGCCACCGCGGCGGCGATGGGCGTCCTGGGGGACGCGTGGCTCGTCACGTCCATCGTCCTGACCGCGGCCGCCGCCGGCATCCTGGTCGCTCTCGTGCTGCCCCGCCAGGAGGAGCTCCTGGCGCAGCTGACCGACCGGCAGCCCCTCGAGCGCGCCCGTACGGCCCGGCTCGCCATGTTCACCGGCCTGTTCAACCTGCTGTGGGCCACCGTCACGGTCCTCATGATCGTCCGGCCCGGCTCCACGACCGGCGCGTGAGCGGCCGTCACCTCCTGGACCGAATGGACACGACCGGGTGGGCGGGCGCCTAGACTGCTCAGTCGCGCCTCCGTGCGGGGGCGGACGACACGAAAGGCACGTTGACGGGTGTTCCAGGATTCCCCCATCTACGACCGACTCGTCGCCGAACGCGGTGACGTTCCCGAGCAGGTGCGCCGGGACGCCGAGCGCGTGAGCAGGGAGCTGGAGGTTGTCATGCGCCCGTTGCGCTCACCCGGCCACCTGCCCGGCGCCGAACGGCAGCCTTCCCCGGGCGCCGGCTGGCAGCGCACCGCCCTGCTGCCCGGCCCGCGCCCGCACTGAGGGCGACGGCCGGGCGCGGTCCCGGCCTCACCCGACGGCCGTGGTGCCCGGGTCGCCCCCGACCACCGGGTCCTCGGCGCCGGGCCGGGCCAGCCACTCGGCGATGGTGCGGGCGATCGGCTGACCCGTGTCCACCTCGACGAAGCCGAACTGCCCCGACTGGTTGCACTCCAGGAACCACCAGGTGCCGTCGGCGTCCTCGGCGAAGTCGAGGGCACCGTAGGCCAGTCCCGCCGCGCGGAGGTAGGCGCGGACGGCCTCCGCGACGCGGGACGGCACCTCGGCGGGCCGCCACGGTTCGGGGGAGGACGCGAAGCGGACGTCCACGTCGTCGGCGTCCGGACCCGCGGGGACGGTCTTCCGCGCGGCCAGCAACTCGTCGCCGACGACGGTGAGACGGATGTCGGCGCGCTTGGCGACCCGGCGCTGCAGCAGCGTCGGGCCGTGGGCGACGGCGGAGAAGTCGGCCTCCGGGGAAACCCTGCTGGTCGGCACCGCCCGGGGCGGGTCCTGCGGATGCGCGCCCGAGACGGGCTTGACCACCAGATCCGGGTAACGCTCCGCGAACTCCCGCGCCGCCCGCGGAAACGTCGTGATCAGCGTGGCCGGCACGGGCAGCCCGCACTGCTGCGCGAGACGCAGCTGCCAGGGCTTGTACCGGGCCCGGTGCGCCGCGTCGGGCTGGTTCATCCAGCGCGCCCCGCAGCCGCGGAGCATGCCGTAGAGCGCCTGCCCGGACTCCTCGGTCAGCCAGGCGGAGGGCTCGGCGGCCCGCGTGGCCGCGTCGCCCGGCCGGCGCACCCAGACGGACCGCAGCCCGCCGATGCTCACCAGGCGGCCCCCCGAGGACAGGTGGCCCCGGAAGGCGCCGTGCACGAACTCGCCGGAGAGCGCGACGGTGTCGGTCAGGTCGGCCGGGTCCAGGCGGACCACCGGCACTCCCGACGCGTTCAGGTGCACGACCACCATGTCCGCGGTGACGTCTTCTTCACAGGTAAGGATCAACACAGTCATTGTCGACGGCCCGTGTTCAGTCGTCGAAGTGAGTCTTCGACCCCGCGGTGGAGGTCGTTGTCCCCAGTTCTCTCAGTAGCGCGTGGTCACAGGCGGCCACCCGCCCGTCAAGGAGCACGTTCAACTGCAGCCCGGAGTCGTAGACGTAGGGAGCCGTGGCTTCCAACTCCACTGCCGGCCGTGCGTAGTTGAGCGCGAACGGTTGCATCGTCTCTCCCTGGTCGGTGCTGCGCCGATCAGGCGAAGGTCCTCGTGCGCCGTCGCCTGGTCCGCCGACTTCCTTCGGCTTCCAGAGACTTATACGAATCGAACGGGTGAATGGTTTCCTTACGCAGCGTAGTCATGGGGCGGGCCGCTGCCCTTCCGCCCGTCCGCGGTGTTCCGGCGCCCGCCGAGAGAGCCGCGTGCCGAGCGCAGAGCGAGGAGCAGTACACCGACGTCGTCCAGGTAGACCGGATCGGGCACCAGGTCCGCCGGCAGCACCAAATAAAGGACGGCGCCCCAGAAGACCCACCGGGGGCCGGTGGGCAGACCGGCTCGTGCGAGGTCCCGCCGGGTGCGGACCAGCCGCACCAGAACGCCGACCGCCGTCGCGAGGACGACCGCCGCGAGCAACACCGCCGCGGTGATCACCACCGTCGTCGTATCCACCCGACCCTCCTTCACGACGCGCGGTACGCGCCTGTTCTCTCGGATGCCCGTTCGGCGCGGCGACAAGACGAGGACGGCGGGTCTCTCATCCCTGTGGCCCACTCCAGTGGCACGGTGCGGTGGACGTGCCTAGTAATGGTCAGCACAGAGCGCGAGTCGCATGTCGGGGACGCAGGGCGGCCGCACCCCCACCCACACGGAGAGATCATGACTACCGGCTCTTCATCACCCCGTTCGCCCGAGTACGCCATATCCGCCGTGGACCTGCCCACCGGGGAGACGACCACGGCCACCGGCGCGTACCCGGTGCACCCGCCGGGCGAGTCGCACCCGGTGCACCCGCCGGGCGAGTCGGCCGACGCCGAGGCTCCGGCCGTTCACTCCTCGGCCGCCCGTGCGCCCGCACCCCAGGAACCCGCCCACCGAGAACCCGCCCCTCAGGAACCCGTCCCCCAGGCCCCCACGGCACAGGCCCCCACGGCCCAGCCCTCCGCACCGCAGCCCCCCGCACCGCAGAAACCGCCGCCCGTCCCACAGGAGCCTTTCGGCCAGGAACCCTTCGGTCGGGAGCCCTCTGGCCAGGAGCCCTTCGCCGAGGAGCCTTTCGGTCAGGAACCCGCCGGGCCCGACGGAGCCGTGCGGGAGTACGGTGATCCCGTCGGCGACCTGGTCCGTGCCGCCGTGGCCGACCGGCCCCTGGAAGAGATCGTCGACCTGATCACGATGCTGGAGCAGTCCCCGCAGCACGCGCAGGCCACGATCGACACGCTCCGCGCGGTCGGCGTGAACCGGTCCGTGGAGGACGTCACCCGGCTGGTCGGCCTGCTGACCCGGCCGCCGCGTCACTCGAACAGCGCGGACGAGGCGATCCGGGCCGCGGCGGAGTGCCGCTCGGTGGAGGAGGTGACCCGGCTGATGGAACTGCTGCACCGCACCCCCCTGGAACCGCACTGCGGGCACGAGGCCGTACGGGCCGCCGCCACCGGCCGGCCCGTCGAGGAACTGGTCGAGCTGATCGGCCGGCTGGCCGAGGACGGACGGGTACGCCCGGACAGTCCCGGCGCCCGGCAACTGCGGGCGGCCCTGGACGGGATCGGCGAGGACGACGGACCCGAGCCCGACACCCGCCCGGCGGGACTGGCCGGCGCGTTCGCCGTGGCCAACCGCGGTCGCGGACGTCGCAGGACACCGCGCCCGGCCCGCAGGACACCGGGCCGGGGACGGGTCCGGGACGAGGATCACCCCCCGCACGACCACGACCGTACGGCGCGCCGGTCCGCCCGGGGCGCGGCCTGGCCGGTCCGGCTGACCGTCGCGGTCCTGGCCGGGTGCGGCGTGGCCTACTTCCCGCTGCACCAGAGCGGCGCCTCCGTCCGCGTCTACGGGGCCGCCCTCTGCCTGTCGGCGCTCTGCCTGGCGCTGGCCCTGCTGCTGACCGTGCGGCCCGCCGTACCGCTGCTCGCCGCGGCGGTCGTGGGACCTGCGGCGCTGGCCGTGGCCAAGCTCTACGGCAGCGCGACACCGTCGGCGCGCGTGTCCCGGGCCATGGACCTCACGTTGGCGCCCACCTGGATCGCCGTCGCGGTCGCCGTGCTGACGTCGCTGACCGCGCTCATGGCCCTGCGCGCACGAGTGGCCTCGCAGGCGCCCGCCAAGCCCTGGCCGGCCCACCCGACGGCCGGAGCGAGCGGCGCTGTGGTGGACTGACCGCCGGGCGTCCTCCGCACGCCACGTGGCCGGCACCGGACATCCGGCGCCGGCCGCGTGCCGCGCTCACGTCCCCAGCATGCCGGCGGGATGCCCGTGTTCGAGCAGACCGGTGAGCACCCGGTCCGGAGTGAGCGGCAGTTCCCGGAAGCGGATGCCGGTGGCGTGGTGGACGGCGTTGCCGACGGCCGCCGCCGAGCCGACGATGCCGATCTCGCCGATCCCCTTGCTGCCCATGGGGTTGAGGTGGGTGTCGTCCTCGTCGAGCCAGTGCGCCTCCACGGACGCCACGTCGGCGTGCGCGGGCACGTGGTACGAGGCCAGGTCGGACTCGGCGAAGTCGCCGAACGCCGGGTCCACCGTGCTGTCCTCGGTCAGCGCCATGCCCAGGCCCATCGTCAGGCCCCCGATGAACTGCGAGCGGGCCGTACGGGCGTTGAGGATGCGCCCCGCCGCGAAGACGCCCAGCAGCCGCGTCACCCGTACCTCACCGGTGACCGTGTCCACGGTGACCTCGGCGAAGTGCGCGCCGAACGCGTGGCGGGCGAAGGGGCTCTCGGCGTCGGCGGTACCGGAGGTGTCCGCGTCGGCCGCGATCCCTTCGTCGGGCAGGGGCCCCGAGTGCTCGGCCAGCCGG
This sequence comes from Streptomyces sp. WG5, assembly GCF_049974565.1. NCBI lineage: Bacteria > Bacillati > Actinomycetota > Actinomycetes > Kitasatosporales > Streptomycetaceae > Streptomyces > Streptomyces sp. WG5. The sequence goes on from NZ_JBNGGC010000033.1 coordinate 83,846, forward strand.
CCGGTCAGCCGGACGCACGCCTCGTGGACGGCCCACCCCCAGGACGCGGTGCCGGAGGAGCCACCGGCCATGGGCGCGAAGCCGATGCCGCTGTCGGCGACGTCGATACGGACCCGGTCCAGCGGGACGCCGAGGGCGTCGGCCGCGATCTGTGAGCAGACGGTCCGGGCGCCCGTACCGATGTCGGTGGCGTTGACGCGCACCAGGAAACCGCCGTCGGGCAGGGCCCGCGCCGTGGCGGCGCAGGGCGAGACCATGACCGGATACGTGGCCGCGGCCACGCCGGTGCCGGCCAGCAGGGGACCGGCGCTGCCGGCCCCGGGGCGCGGATCGCGGTCCTCCCACCCGAAACGGCGGGCACCCTCGCGCAGGCACTCCACCAGATGCCTGCTGCTGAAGGGCTTGCCGCTGTCGGGCTCGGTGTCCGGCTCGTTGCGGATCCGCAGTTCGACCGGATCCATGCCGAGTGCGACGGCCAGTTCGTCCACCGCGGACTCGAGCGCGTACATGCCGGGGCACTCGCCGGGGGCGCGCATCCAGGAGGGCGTGGGCACGTCCAGCGGCGTGACGCGGTGCAGCGTGCGCAGGGCGGGGGCGGCGTACATGACGCGCGCCGGGACCGCGGCCTGCTCCACGAACTCCTTCACCCGGGAGGTGTGCGTCGTCACCTCGTGGACGAGGGAGGTGAGCCGCCCGTCGGCGTCGGCGCCCAGGCGCAGCCGGTGCAGGGTCGGCGCGCGGTGGCCGATGACGGCGGGCAGGTAGCGGCGCGGCAGCGCGACGGTGACCGGACGGCCGGTCTCCCGCGCCGCCATCACGGCCAGCACCACGTCGGGACGGGGCGTGCCCTTCGAGCCGAAACCGCCGCCCACGTGTTCCGACCGGACCGTGATCCGGTCCTCGGGAAGCTCGAACAGCCTGGCGAGTTCGGTGCGTACGGCGCTGGTGCCCTGGCTGGAGGAGTGCACCGTGACCCGGTCCCCTTCCCACCACGCCGTGCTGGTGTGCGGTTCCATCGGGTGATTGTGCAGGGGTGGTATCCGGTACTCGACGTCGACGCGCGTCGCCGAGGAGGCGAAGGCACCGTCGGGGTCGCCGTGTCCGCTGACAGCCGGGAACCCCCCGTTGGCGGACTCCGGGACGTACGCCTCCGGATGCGAGGCGGTGAGCGTCACGTCGTGGTTCTCCGCCTCGTACGTGACACGGACGGCGGCGGCGCCGGCCCGCGCCGCCTCCAGTGTCTCGGCCACCACCAGGCCCACGAACCAGCCCCGGTGCGGGACGTGCGGGCTCTGCAGCAGGGACAGGGTGGGGTCGTCCGGGTCCCCGAGCCGGGGCGTGTTCTCGTGCGTGAGCACCGCCAGTACGCCCGGAAGGGCGAGCGCGGGAGCGGTGTCGACGCCGGTCACCCGGCCCCGCGCGACCGCCGCCGGGACGGGCCAGGCCTGGGCGCGCCCGGGGGCGTCGAACTCGGCGGCGTACCGGGCGGTGCCGGTGACCTTCTCCCGTCCTTCCCGGCGCTCGACTGGAGCGCCCAGGACGGTCTCGGTGCCGGTCATGGAGTCCTCCTCGTGGACGCCGGGGTCAGGTCGTGGCCGGCGGGGCGAGCCGGCCCAGAACGTCCAGGGCCAGCCGGCGGGCCAGCGGCACCTTGTAGGCGTTGTCCCGCAGCGGCTCGGCGGCGGCCAGTTCCAGGTCGACGGCGTGCTCGAACGCCGCCGTCGTGGGCGCCGCGCCCACCAGCGCGTCCTCGGCCCGCCGCGCCCGCCAGGGCCGGTGCGCCAGCGCGCCGAACGCGATCCCGGCGCGGTCCACCACCCCGTCCTTCAGGTGCAGGACGGCGGCGACGGAGGCCAGGGCGAAGGCGTACGACGCCCGGTCGCGGGCCTTGCGGTACGCGGAGGGCAGTCCGGCCGTGGCGGCCGGCAGGACCACGCCGGTGATCAGCTCGCCGGGGTGGATCTCCGTGTCCCGCTCCGGGTGCCGCCCGGGCAGCCGGTGGAAGTCGGCGGCGGGCACGCTCCGGGTGCCCTCGGGGCCGTGCAGCTCCACGCGCGCGTCCAGGGCGGCGAGCGCCACCGCCATGTCCGAGGGGTGGGTGGCGATGCACTCCTCGGAGTGACCGAGCACGGCGTGGTCGCGGTGGACGCCCTTCAGCGCCCCGCAGCCGGTGCCGGGCTCCCGCTTGTTGCAGGGCTTGGAGAGGTCCTGGAAGTAGGGGCAGCGGGTGCGTTGCAGCAGGTTGCCGCCCGTGGTGGCGGAGTTGCGCAACTGTCCCGAGGCGCCCGCCAGCAGGGCCTGGGAGAGTGCGGGGTACCGGTCGCGGACGACGGCGTGGGCCGCGAGGTCGCTGTTGCGGACCGTGGCGCCGACGCGCAGCGAACCGTCGGGCAGCTCCTCCACCGCGTCCAGCGGGAGCCGGGTGACGTCGACGAGGGCGGCGGGCGTCTCCACACCGAGCTTCATCAGGTCGACGAGGTTGGTGCCGCCGCCGAGGTAGCGGGCGCCGGGGTGGGCGGCGAACGCGTCGGTGGCCTCCTCGACGCTCCCGGCCCGTACATAGGCGAAGGGCTTCACTCAGATCACGTCCTCGACCGCGTCGGCGATACGCGGATAGGCACCGCACCGGCACAGGTTGCCGCTCAGCCGCTCCCGGATCTCCTCCCGGTCCAGCGCGACGGGCTCGCCGGAGGGCGTCTGAGGGGCGGTGACGTGGGACGGGCGCCCGGCCGCGGCCTCGGCGAGCACGCCGACCGCGGAGCAGATCTGGCCCGGGGTGCAGTACCCGCACTGGAAGGCGTCGCGCTCCAGGAACGCCCGCTGCACCGGATGCAGTTCCTCGCCGTCCCCGGCGAGGCCCTCGACGGTGGTGATCTCGCAGCCGTCCAGGGCGACGGCGAACAGCAGGCAGCTGTTGACGCGCCGCCCGTCCACCAGGACCGTACAGGCGCCGCACTGCCCGTGGTCGCAGCCCTTCTTGGCGCCCGCGAGCCCGAGATCCTCTCTCAGGAGGTCCAGCAGGACCCGGCGGTGGTCGACGGTGAGGGTGTGCGGTTTCCCGTTGACGTGGAGCGTGGTCTGTGAGCGGGACGACTCCGGTGGTGAAGAGGGGGCGGCGCCCTCGTGCTGGCTGACCATGGCGTCGGTGACCTTCCGGGACGGGCCGTGCTGCTGTGCCGTCCGCGTATCCACGTCGCGCCCGCTGACACGTGAGGGTGCCCTCAGTCGGCTGCGGGCCACCGCCGGACCGGCCGGTGGGCGGCACCGGGGCCACGTGATCCGGGGCGTACCCGTCGGCGACGGGTGTCGTACGCGCCGCGTACGACGCGCCGCCCGGTCCGGCCGGGACGGCGGACAGGCGCCCCCGACCCGGACTCCCGGACCGTGATACCCGGACAGTGATCCGGCGGGTGTCAGTCGCCGGGCTCGGCCGGCGGTCGGGAGGTGTCCTTGCCCGACGCGGTGCGGGGTGCCCTGCCGGAGCCCTTGAACCGTTCCAGCGTGCGGGTCAGCTGCCGCAGCGGGGACGTGGCAGGCCCCGCGGACGGCGGCGGCCCGGCCGGGGCGGGCCCGGCGGACTCCCGGTATGCGGCCAGGGCCTCGGCCGCGCGTTCCGCAGCCTCCCGGTACAGGTCCCGGGACTGCGTCATGGCCTCCAGCGCCTCGGCGTACATGGCCACCAGCTTGCGCTGGCGCTCCAGTTCCTCCGCCAGGGTCAGCAGCCGCCAGTCCTCCCGCAGCGCGGTGAGGGCGTCCTCCGCGCCGTCCGGCAGCGGCCGGCCCAGCGCCGCGAAGGACGTCACCGCCGCGATCAGGCCGGTGGGCTCGGAGCCGTCCAGGAAGACGGTGCGGACGGAGAAGTCCTGGGCGTCGTAGCCGGACGGGGCCGGGGTGCCGGGCAGGACCACGGCGCCGCCGCGCGGCACCTGGACGCCGAAGTCCTCCAGGGCCCAGTTGACCACCCGCAGCTGCTGCGGCGCGGCGCGGTGCTCGACCACGAGGTGCCGCAGGCCGGGCGGCAGCCGATCGGCGAGCGGTACCCGGCCGCGGTGATCGGGGGTCATCGCCTCGTGCACGACGACGTGGATGTTCCACGGGCTGCGCCCGGCCGCCTTGAGCAGCCGGCGTACGGCCTTGTCGTCGTCCGGCAGGGTGTTGATGCCCCGCAGCCGCAGCCCGGTGGCGGTGTCGCGGTCCCAGGTGACGTCCGGGTCGTCGGGCCAGAACATCGTGGCGGGGGAGGGCCAGGCGGCGTCCCAGGCCTCCTCGGCCTCCGCGAGGAGGGTCCACTCCTGACCGCCGGCCGAGCCCGGCTCCAGGAGCAGCCGGGCCCGCACGGTGACGGCGCCCCCGGCCTTCCAGCGCGCCTCGAAGATCCGGACGCCGGCGCCCTTGCCGTCCGGCGGCTCCTCGGGCAGTTCCAGGAAGTCGTCGATGCAGCGGCTGTCCTTCAGCCGCTGCAGGGTGTGCCGGACGGTGTCCTCCGCCGCGGATCCGACGTGGCGGCCGCGAGCGGGCCACACCGTGGGCGGAGTCGTGGGGTGGGCGGTGGCGGAGGTCGGCATGGGTCCTCGGGAAGCAGGAGCACGGACACAGGCAAGTATCGTCGCCGCAGGTCAGCGGAGAGCACCCGGGGTCCGCCGACCGGGCGGGTCGCGGTGCGGTCGGCGGGATCCCGGATGTGCCCTGGGCGAGGGTGGGCACAAGCACGGCGAACCGACGGTACGGCACGACAAGGAGCGACTCGATGAACCTCGGCCTCGGCGGACGAACCGCGTTGGTGACGGGCTCCTCGCAGGGCATCGGAGCGGCGATCGCCGCCGGGCCGGCCCGGGCCGGCGCCGCGGTGGGCGTCAACGGACGCGACGCCGCCGCCTGGAGGAGAGCGTCGGGAAACCCCGGGCCGAGGTGCCGGACGGCGTGTTCGTGCCGGTCGCGGCCGACCTGGGCGCCGAGGAGGTCGCCGAGCGGGCCCTGGAGGCGCTGCCCGGCGTCGATATCCGGGTGGACGACCTCGGCGTCCTCGGGGCGGCGCCCGCGCCGGAGAGCAGCGACGAGAAGGGGCGCCGCTGCTTCGGCAGCACGTCCACCCGGGCGTCAGGCTGACGCGCGCCCGTCTCCCCCGGATGAGGGACGGGGCTGGGGCCGGGTGCTGTACACCGCGAGTGACCCGGCCGTGGACGTCCCGGCCGAGAAGATCCACTGCGGGGTGTCCGAGACGGTGCTGCTCGCGGTCGGCCGCGGCGTCGCCGAGGAGGCGGCGGGCAGCGGCGTCACGGTGGACCGCGTCATCGCCGGACCCGCGCACAGCGAGGGGGCCGAGGACTTCGTGTACCAGCTGGTCGACCGCGACCTCCCGGGGGACGAGGCCCAGCGCGCCGTCATGCGCGAGCCCCGCCCGCAGTCGCTGCCCCAGCGGCTGATCGAGCCGGAGGAGATCGCCGGCCCGGTGGTCCACCCGAGCCCGCCCCGGGCGTCCGCCACGACCGGCGCCACCGTCCGCGTCGACGGGGGACACGTCGACGCGGTCCTCCCGCGGCGGGCCGACGGCCCGGTCCGGACGCGTCGTCCGGCGGTGCCGCCGGTGGCGTCACTCGTCCGGTGACACCGCACGCCGTCGGTCCGCCTCGTCCCAGGCCCGGGTGTCGCGCGGCTCCACGTACGGCTCGTCCTCGGGCGGGTGTCCGCCGTCGATCACCCGCTGCCGGGCCAGCTCGGCGTCGAACTCCAGGCCGAGCAGGATGGCCAGGTTCGTCACCCACAGCCACACCAGGAAGATGATGACACCGGCCAGGGTGCCGTACGTCTTGTTGTACGAGCCGAAGTTGGCGACGTAGAAGGCGAACCCGGCGGACGCGGCCAGCCAGATCAGCAGGGCGAGCACGCTGCCCGGCGAAATCCATCTGAAGCCCCTGACCCGGGCGTTCGGGGTGGCCCAGTACAGGATCGCGATCATGAACGTGACGAGTACGACCAGCACCGGCCACTTGGCGATCGACCACACCGTCATCGCGGTGTCGCCGACGCCCAGCGCGGTGCCCACCTGCTGCGCCAGGCTGCCGGTGAACACGACGATGAGCGCGCTGACCACGGCGAGCACGAGCAGCACCACGGTCAGCGCCACCCGCAGCGGCAGCACCTTCCAGACCGGGCGCCCCTCGGGTACGTCGTAGACCGCGTTCGCCGCGCGGATGAACGCCGCCACGTAGCCGGACGCCGACCAGACGGCGCCGACCAGACCGACGAGTGCCAGTACGGAGCCCAGACCGGCCTTGGCCTGCAACTGTTTCACCGCGTCGGAGACGACGTCTCGCGCGGATCCGGGTGCGAGCCTCTGGATGTTGTCCAGGATCTCCTGGGTGGCGGACTGCCCGGCGATCCCGAGCAGCGAGACCAGCACCAGCAGGGCCGGGAACAGCGACAGGATCCCGTAGTAGGTCAGGGCGGCGGCGCGGTCGGTCAGCTCGTCGTCCTTGAACTCGGCGAGCACGCGCCGCAGCAGCGCGGACCACGAGCGCTTCGGCAGCTCGGTGGGGGAGCCGGGAGCCGCACGCTCCGCGGAGGGGGCCGGACCGTAGTCCTCTGGCGCCGCCCTGTCCGGCGCGGTCCCGTCCGGCGTGTCGTCCTTCGTGTGCTTCCCGCGATGGGGGAGATGCAGTCGGGCCATGGACCCCGGGTTGCCCGTCTCGGCATGCCCACGCACCCGCGCGCGACGCGTGCCGGGTGTGCGGCGGTCGCCCGGGGCGGCGCCCGCTCACTCCTGCTGCGGGGCGGCGGGCCCGGTCGGCATGGTCCGCGCGGACAGGTCCCGCCCCTCAGCCGCATCGGGGCGGCCTGTCCGCGCGCCGCTCCCCGCCCGCCGGACTTCCAGGACCCCTCGCACGGCCGAAACACCGCAGTATGCCGCAGTGCGCGCACGTTCCTCTGGAAAATGCCAAAGGACTCACTGGACGCGTGCACTTTCCGTAGTCTCGGCGTCACGTTCGCGGTACACAGCCGTGCAGGGGAGGGGATCCGGCGTGCCCGGGATCGACGAGAGTCTGCTGGAAGCCATGCGGCTGCCCGGCGCGCAGGGTGCGTCGCTGGTCGACTGGATCAGCGGTCTCGCCCTGGGCGCCGTGGGCGAGGCGCCGGGCGGTGACTGGGAGGCGACGGCGGCGGAGACAGCGGAACTGGCCCGGCATGTCGCGGAGAGCGGTTCCCTGGCGGCGACCGGTGGTCCCGCGCCCGTCGGCGCGCCGGAGAACGAACCGCCGGTCGAGGACCTGATCGCCACGACCGCCGACGCCTACCACCTGCTCAGGTTCGTCAGCACCCCGTTCGACAGCACCGTCTTCCTCCACCTGTGGCTGGACCGCAACGACGGAAACCTCGCCCTGGCCCGCATCCGGCTGGCCGAGATGGCCGATCGTCTGGTCCTCGGATGACCGGCGCGACCACCACCTGGACCACGCACGGAACGACGTCGGCGGCGCTCGGCGTACTCGCGGCCGAGGGCGCCACGGGTGCCCTGTCGGGCGAGCGGGGCATCGTCTACCTGTCGGCGGGCCGTGTCGTGCACGTGGAGTCCGCCTTCACCCCGGACCTCGGAGCACTGCTCACCCGCAGCGGCGCCGTAGCGCCCGACGGCTGGTGGGAAGCCGTCGACCGCGGCGGAAGGCAGGCCCGGGTCGGACACCGGCTGGTGGACAGCGGCCGGCTCGCCGCGGGGGCACTGGAGGTCTGCCACCTGGGCGCGCTCTTCGACGCCGCGTACTTCGTCCTCGCCCACGACACGCGTGCGCACCGCTTCCGGCCCGGCGCCGTCCACTGGCTCGGCACGGTGCGGTCCGTACCGGTGGACGCCGTCGTCCGCGAGTCCGGACGCCGACGCGCCCTGCTGGACCGCATATGGCCGGACCCCGACATCGACACCGTCCCCCTCACCCGGGTGACCGACGCCGGCGCCGCCGACCTGCCGGTGCGGCGCAGCCGGACCCTGACACAGGTCGACGGCGTCCGCACCGCCGCCCAGATCGCCTCGGCGCTCGCCTGCCGCACGTACCACACTCTCGTCGAACTGCGCCGCCTGGCCGCCGACGGCCTCGTCACCGCCGCGCCGCCCGCTCCCGCGCCCCTCGCGCAGGCCCCTCAGCCGCACGGTGTCGTGTGGGACGACCCGGACACGGCTCTGCTGCGACGGCTTCGAGACGCCTTGGAGGCCCTGTGATCCGCGCGCGCCGCCAGCGTGCCGAAAGGAGACTGCTCATGGCCGTCGAGAGCGACGTCCTGGACGAACTGCACCGACTGCGCAACCGCGTACCCCAGTTGACCGGATCGCTCGCGGCCAGCGTCGACGGGCTCGTCCTGGCCCACGACGCCCCGGGCACCGACCCCGAGGGCCTCGCCGCGCTCACCGCCGCCGCCCTCGGCGTCGCGCAGCGCACGGCCGACGCCACCGCGCGGGGCGGCTTCCGAGAGCTCCTGCTGCGCGGGGCCGACGGCTACGTCGCCACCTACGCGGCCGGGCCGTCCGCCGTGCTCACCCTGCTGGCCGAGGGCCGGGTCAACGTGGGCCGGCTGCACCTGGAGGGCCGGCGCAGCGGCGCCCGGATAGGGGAGCTGGTCCTCGCGCACATCGGCCACGACCGCGGTCGTGGCCCGGCCGCCGAGCACGCCGCGACACTCCCCGCGGACCCGGCCCGCCCCATCGGCACCCTGCCGGTGCGCACCCCGCAACGGCCCGCACACCGGCCGACTCCGCAGACCGGCGGCCACCGCCGGTCGACCTGAACAACCGATCACCACCGAGATCACCACTGATCGTCACCGATCACGCACCGATCACGTCCGGAAAGGAAGTCACGCATGGCCAACCTGGAGACCTCGCTCAAGGAATGCCTCAGCTCCATCGACGGTGCCACCGCCGCCGCGCTGGTCGACTACACCAGCGGGATGGCCCTCGGCACGCTGGGCGGCGGCAAGGACTTCAACCTGGAGGTCGCCGCCGCCGGCAACACCGACGTCGTGCGGTCCAAGCTGCGCACGATGGAGCACCTCGGTCTGAACGAGGAGATCGAGGACATCCTGATCACCCTGAACACGCAGTACCACATGATCCGCCTGCTCAAGGGCCGTGGCGGCAACGGGCTGTTCCTCTATCTGGTGCTCGACGCGAGCCGCGCCAACCTGGCGATGGCCCGCCACCAACTGCGCCGGATCGAGAGCGAACTGGAGGTCTGATCCCCCGGCGAACCGCCTGGACGTCCGATGATCCCCGGCGAACCGCAGAACCGGGCGCGGGGGGGGGGGGGGGCCCCCCCCCCCCCCCCCCCCCCCGCCCCCCCCCCCCCCCAACACCCCCCCCCCCCCCCCCGGGGGGGGCCGGGCGCGCCCCCACGCCACCCCCCACCC